>DASQPA010000365.1:0-21242 GCA_035644215.1 Thermoanaerobaculia bacterium | reverse complement strand
CCGGAGGGATTCCGGAAGCCCCCGGAGGCGGTCGGGAAGGGGCCGGAGAGGTTTCGGGACCTCCCGGAGACCGTCCGGAAGCGGCCGGAGGGAATCCGGAACCTCCCGGAGACGGTCGGGAAGCGCCCGGAGGAGTTTCGGCAGCGGCCGGAGGGATTCGGGATGCTCCCGGAGGCGATTGCGGCCGGCCCGACGACGGCTTCCAGGCTCCTGGCCTCCCCCCATCCCCATCCTCCCGCCCGCCCAGGGGGGAGGGACGCGGTAGGCGGCGGCGTTTGGGGGCCGTGCCCTCCCAGAGAGCGATGTCCTCCCCTACACGCTCCTCTCCCCTCTCCCGGGGGTGCGGGCGGCGGGCCGGGAGAGGGGCCGGGGGTGAGGGTTCTTGCAGCAAGCGCGAGAATCTCCTATCCTACGGCTCACATCGAAGCTCGAAAGCGCCGGGGACGCCGGGACGGACTGCGCACGGGGTGATCCTCCGCGCTGCGCCCTCCCGACCCGGCTCCCCGTGAGCGGTTCCCGCCGGCGGTGAAAGGAGACAAGGCTTGATCGCCAACAGGGTCGATGCCGGTGCACCGGCCGGCGTGGGGTCCCCGCCGGGAGAGCGGGCCGCCGGCGAACCGGGAGAGACCATGGCCGGCCACCGGGACAGCGCGGCGACCGGCTGGGGGATCGTCGTCGCCCTGTCGCTCGCCGGCTGCGGGCTCCTCATCGTGGCCGCCGCGTCCGGCGGGCCGGCCTGGGGAGCGTATGCCTTCACCGCCGTCGCGGCGGCGGCCATCGCCCTCTATGGCGCCTCGGTCTTCCGCTTCTACCGGCGCCTGGAGACCGAGCTGCCGGCCGGCGAGGCGGCGGACCGGGCGCTCACCGGCCGGCTGGCCGGCGCCTTCGGCGAGCTGGGGGCGGGCGACCTGGTGCGCGCCACCGAGCGGGCCGGCGGCCTGCCGGAGCGCGTGGCGGCGGTCTTCACCGCCGCGGCGGGCGCCCTGGCGGTCCTCGCCGAGCAGATCCAGGACAGCTCGATCGAGGTCGCCTCGGCGGCCGGCGAGGTCAACGGCATTGCCTCCGAGCTCGCCTCCGGCTCCTCCCAGCAGGCGGCCTCGGTGGTCGAGATCACCGCCGCCATGGAGGAGCTCGCCCGCACCGCCTCGCAGATCGCCGACAGCGCCGGCCTCCAGGCCATGCTCGCCGAGCGCGCCGAGGCCTCCGGCAACGCCGGCTCGGCGGCGGTCGACGAGGCGGTCGACGGCGTCGAGGAGGTGCAGAAGCGGATCTCCGGCATCGCCAACCGGGCCGACACCCTGGGCACCCGCTCGAAAGAGATCTACCGCGTCCTCGACCTCATCACCGAGATCGCCGACGAGACCCACATCCTGTCGTTGAACGCCGCCATCGAAGGGGCGGCGGCGGGGGTCGAGGGGCGGCGCTTCGCGGTGGTGGCCGAGGAGGTGCGCCGGCTCGCCCACCGCTCCCAGGAGTCGGTCGACTCGGTGCGCGCCCTGCTCGACGAGTTCGCGAGCTCCATCCGCGCCACCATCGTCGCCACCGAGGAGGGGAGCAAAGAGGCGACGCGGGTGCTCGAACGCGCCCGTTCGGCGGCGGCGGCGATCTCCGCCCTGCGCGCCGCGGCCGGCGACACGGCGCGGGTGGCGCGCCAGATCTCCCTCGCCACCCAGCAGCAGAACGCCGCCTCGGACGAGGTGGTGCTCACCCTCCGCGAGGTGAGCCAGGTGGTGCAGCGGATGACCGTCGGCTTGAAGCAGCTCTCCGGCACCGCCGACCGCCTGAACCGCCTGGGGCTCACCATCCAGCTCCTCGCCCAGTCCTTCCATCTCGCCTCGCCGCGGTCGCTGAAACAGCTGGCCGAGGACTGGGCCTCCCGGGTCGGCGCCGTCTCGGGTCCCCCGGCGGAGCGGGAGCGGGTGCTCGAAGAGCTGCTCCACCAGGCGCCGTTCGTCGAGCTGGCCTACTTCGTCGACGCCTCCGGCGCGACCGCGGTCCTCTGCTTCCAGGGCCGGGTGCCGGAGCCGCAGCGCGCCCGTGCCGCCCGCGCCCGCGAGGGCGACCTGCGCCTCCGCCCCTGGTACCGGGGGGTGGTGCGCCAGGGCCGCACCGTCATCACCCCGCCCTACGAGTCGATCCCCAGCGGTGAGGCCTGCTTCACCGCCGCCGCCCCCTTCGCCGGCCCGGACGGCCGGCTCGCCGGGGTGCTGGGGATCGACGTCAACGTCAACGCCTGGACGCGGATCTAGGAACGCGGGATGGACCGGCCGGACCTCGATGACCAGGACCACGAGCCCGCGGGCGCCGCGCGCCCGGCCGGCAGCCACCTGCTGGTGCGGGCCGGGGACTTCATCTGCGCCCTGCCCCTGGGCTCGGTGCGCCGGGTGATGCGGGCGCTCTCCGTCCATCCCCTGCCCGGGGCGGCGCCGGAGCTCAAAGGTCTGGCCGAGTTCGCCGGCGAGCCGCTCCCCATCCTCGACCTGGCGCGGCTGGTCGGCGCGCCGGCCGGGGCGAATCGCCCCTTCCCGGTCACCATCGTGGCCTGGGCGGGACCGCCCGCGGCGCGCGAGGCGGTGGGCTTCGCGGCCGAGGCCGCCCTGGAGGTGGCCTTCGTGCCGCCCGGCTCAGTGGTGGGCGGGGACGGCGGCTTCATCCTCGGCGAGGCGAGCGTCGCCGGCGAGGTGGTGCGGGTGCTCGACCTGGAGGCCTTGGGACGCCGGTGAGCCGCGAGGGATATCTTCTCCTCCGCCGTGCCGGCGGCCTCTTCGGAGTGGCGAGCGCCGCCGTGCTCACGCTCACCCGGCGGGGAGCGTCCTATCGGGTGGAGATCGCTGGTGCCCCAGCCGGCGGCAGCGGCGGCCTGTTCGCCGACGAGGTGGTGGGCGTGGTGGCGGACCTCGACGTGCAGCCCCTGGCCTCGCTCGTCCGCCGCTTCTGGCCCGAGGCGGCGGGCGGCTGGGCGATCCACGCCGGCATCCCGGTCGTCGTCGTCGACCCGCGCCGGCCGCCCCGCGCGCTCGAACAAGGAGATCCCCTGGATGGCGACTGAAGCCACAATGCCGCCGGTATCGCCGGTATCGCCGGTATCGCCGGTATCGCAAGCGCAAGCCTTGCAAACCGCGCAATCCTTGCAGCCCTTGCGCTCCCTGGAACGGTCGCGCCCCTCACGTCCTTCACGCCCCTCCGAAGCGCGGCAGCAGGCCCGGCTCGGCCTCTTTATCCTCCTCGCCGTGGCCGGTGCCGGGCTGGGGCTTTTGGTCGCCGTCCAGGCGGCGGGGGCGCCGAGCTGGCTGTTCGACACCTTCCTGCTCCTCGCCCTGGCCGCCCTCTTCGCCTATGGCACCCGGGTCTACCGCGCCCAGGTGGCGGTCGAGCAGCGGCTCCTCGGCAGCGGCCGGCGGTCGCAGGAGGTCGAGGCGGTGCTCGTCGAGTCGCTCGACCGCCTGCGCTCGGGCGACCTGGTGACCTGCGCCTCCCAGGCGCGCCGGCTGCCGGAGACGCTGGCCCTCGCCCTGACCAGCGCCACCAACGCCCTCGACATCCTGGCGCAGCAGATCCAGGGCAGCTCGGTCGAGGTGGCGTCGGCGGCCAACGCGGTCAACCAGATCGCCTCGGACCTCGCCTCCGGCTCCTCCGAGCAGGCGGCCTCGGTGGTCGAGATCACCGCCGCCATGGAGGAGTTGGCGCGCACCGCCTCGCAGATCGCCGGCAACGCCGGCGCCCAGGCCGACCTCGCCCAGCACGCCGAGGAGAGCGGCGACGCCGGGGCCGCGGCGGTCGAGGAGGCGGTCTTCGGCGTCGAGGAGGTGCAGAAGCGGATCAGCGGCATCGCCAGCCGCGCCGAGACCCTGGGGACGCGGTCGAAAGAGATCTACCGGGTGCTCGACCTGATCACCGAGATCGCCCAGGAGACCCACATCCTGTCGCTCAATGCCGCCATCGAGGCGGCGGCGGCGGGCGAGCACGGGCGCCGCTTCTCGGTGGTGGCCGAGGAGGTGCGCCGCCTCGCCCAGCGCTCGCAGGAGTCGGTCGACTCGGTGCGCCACCTGCTCGACGAGTTCGCCAGCTCGATCCGCGCCACGGTGGTCGCGACCGAGGAGGGGAGCGGCGAGGCCGGCCGGGTGCTCGAACGCGCCCAGGCGGCGGCCGCGGCGATCGAGGAGCTGCGCCAGGCCTCGGGCGACACCGCCAAGGTGGCGCGCGAGATCTCGCTCGCCACCCAGCAGCAGAACGCCGCCTCCGACCAGGTCGTCCTCACTCTGAAAGAGGTCAGCCAGGTGGTGCAGCGGATGGCCGATGGGTTGAAGACCTTCACCGACACCGCCGACCGGCTGAACCAGTTGGGCCTCATCATCCAGATGCTCGCCCAGTCGTTCCACTTGGACTCGCCCCATTCGCTCAAGCACCTGACCGGCACCTGGGCGGCCGAGGTGGCGCGCCGGATCGGCAACTGGGAGGCGATCGAGCGCCTGCTCGAAGAGCTGGTCGCCCGGCCGGGCTTCGTCGAGTGCCTCTACTTCTACGACGGCCGGGACGCCCAGGCGGCGCTGGTGGTCAACCGGAACCTGGTGGGCGACAAGGAGATCCCGGTGGCGGTCAAGAATGGCGAGGGGTTCGCCGAACGGCCCTGGTACAAGGCGGCGGTGCGCGAGGGGCGGACGGTTTTGACCCCGGTCTTCAATTCGCTCTTGACCGGGGCGCCGATCTTCACCGCCGCGGCGCCCATCTACCAGGGCCGCGAGCTCGCCGGGGTGCTCGGCTTGGACGTCAACGTCGACAGCTGGACGAAGATCTGAGGGATCGCCCCGTGGATCCGGAGCTCGCCGACCTCGTTCCCCTCTTCGTCGAGGAGGCCCGAGACCGGATCGAACGCCTCGCCGGCTGCCTGCCGCGCCTGGACGCCGATCCGCAGGCGATGATCGAGGCCAAGCGCGAGCTGCACACCGTCAAGGGGGCGAGCCGGATGCTTCAGCTCGGTCCCATCGCCGAGCTCTGTCATGCCGCCGAGGAGGTGCTCGCCGCCGGGCGCCCGGGGCTCGTTTCCCTGCTCACCCGCGTCGTCGACGCCCTCTCGGGGCTGCTCGACACCGTCAGCCGCGGCGGCGAGCCGGCGCCCGACCCGGAGCTCCTCGCCCTCCTCGCCTCCGGCTCCGCCGAGCCGCCTGCACCGCTGCCTCCCGCCCCGCCTGCGGCGCCCCGTCCCGCCCCCCCGCCGGCCCCGCCGCCCAGCCCACCGGTCCTGCCGGCCGTCGGCGGCGACATCCGGGTGGACGCCGGCTCGCTCGACGCCATCGCCGAGCGCGCCACCCAGGTGCGCATCATGGCCCTGGGGGCGCATCCGATCATCGAGCGGATCTACGACCTCGCCCGCCTCGCCGAAGAGGGGCTGCACGATCCGCAGCCGGCCCAGGTCCTGGCCGTCCTCGCCACCATGCTGCGCCGGGTGGCGGTCGAGATGGAGGGCCGGGAGAGCCGGCTCATCCGCTCGGCCGACGAGCAGCTGGAGAAGATGCTCGCCCTCCAGCTCCAGCCTCTGCGCGGCTCGCTCCACTCGCTCGCCCGCTACGCCCGGGAGCTGGCGCGGTCGCTCGATCGCGAGGTCGAGGTCGAGCTGATCGGCGAGGAGACCCGGCTCGACCGCCGGATCGCCAGAGAGCTCGACGAGGCCCTCCTCCACCTGGTGCGGAACGCCGTCGACCACGGTATCGAGCCGCCGGAGGTGCGCGCCGCCCGCGGCAAGCCACGCGCCGGCCGCATCCGCATCGAGGCCTCGGCCGCGGGCTCGCGGGTCTGCCTGAAGATCGAGGACGACGGCGCCGGCATCGACCTCGATCGGGTGTTGAAACGGGCGGTCCAGGTGGGCTTGATCGAGGCTTCCGCGGCAGCCACGATGGGCAAGGCGGACGCCCTGCGCCTTCTCTTCGCCCCCGGCTTTTCGACCCGCAAGGACGTCTCCGAGATCTCCGGCCGCGGGGTCGGCCTGGACGTCGTGGCGACCCTGGTCAACCGCCTGGGCGGCGAGGTCTTCCTGGACGCCTTCGAGCGCCAGGGCACGACCTTCCGGGTCGAAGTGCCGGTCGCCCGGCGGGGGGAGCTGGTGATGCTGGTGCGGGTGGGCCAGCTGAAGCTGGGGCTGCCCTCCGCGGCGGTGCGCCAGGCGATCCGCATCGAGACCCGGCGAGTCGTCGAGCGCGACGGCCGCACCTTCGCCCGTCTGGGAGAAAACGGGAACGGCCGTGGGGCGCGCGGCGAGCGCCTGGTGCCCTTCGTGCCGCTCGCCAAGCTCTACGGCCAGCCGACGCCCGACCAGCAGCTCCTCCTCCTCGGGGTGGCCTCCGGCCAGGATCTGGCGATCACGGTCGACGACGCCCTGGGCGAGCAGGAGGTGCTGGTGCGGCCCATCCCCCGTTCGGTGCCGACCGACCGGCTGCTCGAAGGGGTGGCTCTCCTCGCTTCCGGCGAGCCGGTGGGGGTGCTCTCGCCCGCCGTCCTCGCCCAGAAGGAGTACATGCGGGCGGTGCCGCTCGCCCGCGAGGTCGCGGTCGCCAAGCGGGTGCGGGTGCTCCTCGTCGACGACTCCCTGGTCACCCGCGAAATGGAGCGCCGCCTCCTGGAGGACGCCGGCTTCCACGTGGTGGTCGTGGGGGATGCCGACGAGGCCCTCTCGCGGCTCGGCGAGGAGAGCTTCGAGTGCCTGGTCACCGACATCGAGATGCCGGGAATGAACGGCTTCGAGCTCACCGCCCACCTGCGGAGCATCGAGCACTTCGCCCAGCTCCCCATCATCGTCGTCTCCACCCGCGACCGCCCGGAGGACCGCCTGCACGGCCTGAAATCGGGAGCGGACGCCTATCTCACCAAACAGAGCCTGGACGCCGGCGAGCTGGTCGACCTGGTGCGCCGCCTGGGTGGGCGGTAAGAGGCAGGGCCGGCCGGTGATCCGCGTCCTCCTGGTCGACGACTCGCCCTCCGTGCGGGCAGTGCTCCGCCGCTTCTTCGCCAAGACCCCGGACTTCCAGGTGGTGGGGGAGGCCGCGGACGGCAAGCAGGCGGTCGCGGCGGTCCTCGCGGTCGAGCCGCACGTCGTGGTGATGGACCTCCTGATGCCGGTGATGGACGGTTACGAGGCCATCCAGGGCATCATGGCGGTGCGCCCCACCCCCATCGTCGTCCTCTCCTCGCGCGCCAACCGCAACCAGATGCAGACCGCCTTCGAGGCGATGCGGCGCGGCGCCCTGGAGGTCCTCCCCAAGCCGGAGGACACGGCGAGCTGGGAGCAACTCGCCGAGAGCCTGCCGGCGACCCTGCGGGCGGTGGCCGAGGCGCGGGCGCAGCCGCTCGCCGCCCGCCCCCGCCCCGCCCGCCGCACCGCCGTTTCCGGCGGCATGGAGTCTGCCGCCCCGGTCGAGCTGCGCTACGTGGCGATCGGCGCCTCGACCGGCGGCCCGGCCGCCATCCGCGAGCTCCTGCTCGAAATCCCGGTCGACGTCCCGGTCTCCCTCCTCATCGTGCAGCACATCGCGGCCGGTTTCGAGGTGGGCTTTGCCGACTGGCTCAACAAGGAGTTCCCCCACGACGTCCGCCTGGCACGGGACGGCGAGCAGCCGCGCCCCGGCGAGGTGCGCCTCGCCCCCGGCGGCTCGCACCTGCTGCTGGAGGCGGACGGCATCCTCCGCCTCGACTCCGGCACTCCGGCCCGGCGCGGCCACCGCCCCGCGGTCGACGAGCTTTTCTTCTCCTGCGCCCGGAGCTGCCCGCAGCAGGTGGCGGGGGTGATCTTGACCGGCATGGGGGCGGACGGGGCGGAGGGCCTCCTCGCCCTGCGCCAGGCGGGCGGCCTGACCCTGGCCCAGGACGAGGCGAGCTCGGTCGTCTTCGGCATGCCGCGGGTGGCCCTGGAACGCGGCGCGGCCGATGTCGCCCTGCCGCCCCGCGAGCTGGCGCGCGAGCTGGTGCGCGCCTTCCGCAAGGAGGCCCGGTGAGCGGTCGCCGCGTCCTGGTGGTCGACGACAGCGAGGTGACGCGGGCGATCCTGGCGCGCACCCTGCGCGCCGCCGGCTTCGAGGTGATCGAGGCGCGGGACGGCCTGGAGGGGGCGGTGCTCGCCCTGCGCGAGCACCCCGCGGTCGTCGTCACCGACCTGGAGATGCCGACCCTCGACGGCTTCCCCTTCCTCCGCCTGCTCAAGACCGAGCCGGCGAGCGCCCACATCCCGGTCCTGATCCTCACCAACCACGGCGAGGCGGCCTCGCGCTTCTGGGGCCGGCGGACCGGCGCCGACGCCTACCTGACCAAGGACCATCCCGCGGGCGAGCTGGTGGCGACGGTCGAGCGCCTGGCGAGGAACGCGGACGCAGCGTCCGTCCCCGCGAACGACGCGACTCCGGCGGCCCCCGTCGGGCCGCTCGACGTCCTGGCGCGGGTCGCCCGCCAGCTCGACGCCAGCCTCCTCCAGGCCACCCTGATCAACAGCCTGCTCGAACGGGGGATGGCGGCGGGCGACTTCCACGACGCCAGCCGCGTCGCCCTGGAGGCCCTGGGCGAGGTGGTCGACGCCCGTTTCCTCGCCGTGGCGGTGGGGGAGAGCCAGGAGGCGATGATCCATCTCCTCCTCCCCGAGCCGCTGACGGAGGAGGACGTGGCGCGGCTCTGCGCCCGTCTGGAGACGCAGATCCAGCCGGCGCCGGGGCTCCCGCTCGACCTCCGGATGAGCGGCGAGGTCGGGGTGGCGTCGCCCCTGGACCTCGACCGCACGGTCTTCTTCCCCCTGGCGGTGCGGGACGCCCGGGGAGTGCTCGCCCTCCACCCGCGCGAGCCGCAGCCGTTCGCGGCCGCCGGCGCCGGGCTGATCGGCGGCTTGACCGGACACCTCGCGCTGGTGCTCGACAACGCCCGCCTGGCGCAGCGCCTGCACGAGCTGTCGACCCGCGACGGCCTGACCCGCCAGTTGAACCACCGCGCCACCTACGACCGCCTCTCCGAGGAGCTGGCGCGGGCCAGGCGCTACGACCACCCGCTGACGGTGATCCTCTGCGATTTTGACGAGTTCAAAAGGATCAACGACACCCATGGGCACCTGGTGGGCGACGCCGTTCTGCGCGAGGGGGCGGTGGGCCTGCGCCGCTCGCTGCGGGGGAGCGACCTCCTGGGGCGCTACGGCGGCGAGGAGTTCCTCGCCATCCTGCCCGAGGTCGACCTGGCGGCCGGGCGCCTGGCGGCGGAGCGGCTGCGCCGCGCGCTGGCGGAGCTGCCGATCCCCATCCCCGGCGGCGAGGTGCGGATCACCGCCTCCTTCGGGGTGGCCGAGATGGGCGAGGTGCCGGGCCGGGTCACCGCCGACCTCCTGGTCTCGCTCGCCGACCGCCGCCTCTACGAGGCCAAGGCGGCGGGCAGGAACCGGGTGCGGCCATGACCCCCGCGGTGCCCGCGATGCCCGCGGGGTGGGTCGAGCCGTTCGCCGGCCTGATCCGCGAGGTCACCGGCAACGTCGTGCCGGAGGAGCGCTTCTCCCAGCTCGCCGAGCTCGCCGAGCGGCGGGCCCGGGCGCTCCACTATGCCGACGTCCCCGCCTACCTGACCGCCCTCGCCGCCGGCCGGCTGGACGGCGAGTGGGACGGGCTGATCTCGGTCCTCACCATCAAGGAGTCCTACTTCTTCCGCGCTCCGCAGCAGTTCGAGGCGCTCCAGCGGGAGATCCTCCCCCGGCTCCTCGCCACCCGGGCCGAGGCGCGCAGCCTGCGCCTCTGGTCGGCCGCCTGCGCGCGGGGCGAAGAGCCGTCGACCCTGGCGATGCTGCTCGCCGAGGAGCCGGCGCTCGCCACCTGGCAGTGGCGGATCCTGGCGACCGACGTCGACGCAGAAGCCCTCGAAACCGCCCGCCGCGGCCTCTACGGCGAGCGGGCGGTGGCGCAGGTGCCGCCCGAGCTCCTCGCCCGTTGGTTCACCCGTCGCGGCAAGGTCTACGAGCTCGACCCGGGCCTGCGGCAGCGGATCGACTACCAGGCCGTCAACCTCGCCCACGCGCCCTACGACCTGCCGGAGGAGGAGCTCGACCTCATTCTCTTGCGCAACGTCCTCATCTACTTCAAGCGGCCGCTCCAGCGCGCGGTGATGGCACAGGTCACCTCGCGCCTGGCGCGCGAGGGCTATCTCTTCCTCGGCGCCTCGGAGACCCTGTGGCAGATCCAGGACGATCTCGAACCGATCGACCTCGGCGGTTGCTACGGCTACCGTCACTCGGTGACGCCGCGTCCGGAGCCGCCGGCGGTATCTCCGGCATCGCCGAAGCGTCCAACGCCGGTCCGGTCGAGCGCGCCGCCCGCCCCGAAGCCCGCCGCGCCGAAAGCGCCGGCCCGCAAGCGTCCGATCGCCGCTGCCGCTCCTCCTGCCGCCAGAACCGCCCACCGGGAGCCCACGGCGGCCGAGCGTCTGGCGGCGGCGGCAGAGCTCCTCGCCGGCAACCGCATCGCCGAGGCCGGCGTCGCCGTCGAAGCGCTCCTCGCCGCCAATTCGACCGATCCCGCCGCCCACGCCCTGGCGGGGTTCCTCAACGATCTGACCGGCCGCACCGAAGAGGCGGTGGCCGCCTACCGCGCCGCCCTCTACCTCGACCCCGCCCTCTTTCAGCCCCGGCTCCTCCTCGCCGACTGCCTCCTCCGCCTGGGGCACCGCGAGCCGGCGGAAAAGCAGTTCAAGGAGGTCCTGACCCTGGTGACGAACGGCCGGGAGCGGGCGCTGAGCGGCCTGGAGGCCCTGCCGCTCCCGGATCGCGAGCGGGCGTTGAAGCGGTGCCGGCAGGCGCTGCAAGGCGGGTGAGGGCGGAGGCCGCTCTGGAACGCGGAGTGCTGCTGCGGCCGCTGGGGAATATCCTTTATATCCTGCCGCCGCCAGCAGCCGAGCCGCAATGGCATCTTGCGTATCGGCGGGCAGCTTCTCGATTTCTGCCATGGCTTGCTCAAGCAAAGCGGTCATGTTCTATGCCTCCTCCGGTGTTTTATCTCACCTTGCGAGGTCTCACCCTTCGGCGCAAGTATGACTCGCTGAACGGGTTCCTGGGGAACGGTGAATTACCGATCCCAGGGCCGCGGCAGCTCGTACCGCACCACCTGCTCGCCGAGCGGCGCATTGGGGTCCTCGCCCAGGCCTGCATAGCGAAACCCTGTCCGCTCCAGCACCCGGATGGACGGTCCGAGCGAGGCCAACGTGTGCGCGATGACGCGCGCGACCCGCTCGGACTCGAAAGCAAACCGAACCCAGCCGCCAACCGCCTCGGTGGCATAGCCCTGGCGCTGGTGCTCGGGCAGGACCGAGTATCCGACTTCCACCGTTCCCTCCGCATCAGGCGCGCCCTTGAAGCCACCTGCCCCGACGAGCAGGGAATGCGCTCCGTCTCGGCGCGCCAGATAGTAGAAGCCCCAATCCGCGTCCGCGGGATGCGCTTCGAGCCCCCTCAGCGTGTACTGAATCGCATCTTGATCATAGAGCGGCGGCGGCCAGGTCTCCGGCACCTCGACGCCGAGCGCCTGTGTCAAAGCCTGGCGGCTTTCGAGCTCTGCGTGGAGATGCGCGGCGGTCGCCGGCAGCAGATCGAGCCGTGCTGTTCGCAGGAGTGGGATGAGGGACCTCTCCGATCAGAGTACCAGCTGCTTGAACATGACCAGCGCGTCGACGAACCCGAGCTGCTGATGACGAAAGGCGCCGGGCAGTCTGCCGACGATCGCGAATCCGAGCTTCTGCCAAAGCCGAACCGCCCGCTCGTTGGTGGAAACGACGAAATTGAACTGCATCGCCCGAAAGCCCATCGCAACCGCCTCCGCCTGCGAATGCTCGCACATGGCGGACGCGATGCCCTGCCCCTGCGCTTCAGGAGCTACCACATAGCCGCAGTTGCAGACATGGGAACCGAGGCCCGGCTGATTCGGTTTGATGAAGTACGTGCCAAGGATGCGGCCCTCGGGTGAGCAGGCGACGAGCGTGGCAGCGGGCAGCTCGATCCAGAATTTGTGGATCTCGGCTTCGGTGCTGTCCGGCGCGAAGGAGTAGGTGTCGCCGGCCAGAAACGTGGTGTGCAGGATGGGCCAGACGGACGGCCAGTCGGTTTCCTGGTAGGGGCGGATGAGGGGCATGGTTTGTGCCGTGTAGAGGTTCTCTGTCTTGCTCTCGTTGAAACCGAGCTCAACGATTACATTTTTGACTCGCTGATCTTTAATAGTCGTGGCGCGAGCCGCCGCCTTGAGCTTTAGGAACTCGCTCTTTGTAGCAACGGACTGGAGCTCTCCTCTCTCGTAGGCACCGAGAACTTCGAGCTCGTCTTCATCTAATTCTGGCAATGGAATTATCCTTGGCTCAAATACTTCCTATCATCCTATGGAGGCGACTGGCGGAAGTCAAGCGAAAGGCGGCGATACGGACTTGGATTACCGTCTCCCCTTCGGGGCGGGCGGATCATCCCGGACGTTAGGGAGATACCCCCGTCCAGGTGACTCCCAACGACGGCGGGCTGGGGAAGACCGGCGCCCGGCCGGCGTTGACCGCCTGCTTGCAGGCAAGGACCGCGAGCCTGCCGGCGACGACCGCGAGCACTTCGGCAATGGCTGTCTGCAGACAGGCGGTGACCGCGAGACTGACGGTAACGACCGCCCCTCTTCATTCGGTCATCGGCGGTTCGGCGCAGATCGCGTACGGGCAGGGGGAGATCCGGTGCCGGCGGTCGCAATCCCCATAGAAGTCTCCGTGGAACGTACCCGGAGGCGCCGGGAAGGGAGCCGGGAGACGCGGGGAGTCGATCCCAAGGGTCGCGAACCTTCCCGAGGCGTCCGGAAACGCTCCCGAGGTCTCGGGAAACGATCCGGCGTCCTGGGAACGCGATCCCGGCGTCCGGAGGCCGGCGCTGAGCGACCAGGAAGGCGCCCGGCGGCGACGCCCGGGGGCGCCGGGTGGGTTGGCTGGAGAGCGGGCGGCGCGGTCGCATCCCGCGCCGCCCCCTTGCCGGGAGCTACGGCAGTGTCGAGTCGTAGAGAGAGCCGCTGTCGACCGGGCCGCCATTCTGGCCCTGACTCTTGGGGACTCCGACTGTCACTGCGCCCGTGCAGGTGCCGCCGAGGGCGCTGGCGGTGAAGGAGATGTGATAGACCCGGCCATCGCCGTTCCCGTCCCGCTCGGCCCGCACGGAGGCCGTCGAGGTTCCCACGCCGGTGCCGTCGGCGCCGCCGGAGGCTGGCTCGTCCTGAAAGATGCTGGTGATCGTGCTCGTCACGGCACCACCGGTCGGATCGATCACGCCGAGCACCCGAATCGCCACGAGCTTGTGGTTCGGCGGCCACAGCAGGTTCGGGCTGGCCGTGGCGTGCGAGCAGTCGGGGGGCGGAAGGTTGACCCGGACCACGCTCGTGCCCAGAGTCACGCCGCCATCGTCGTCCGCCACCCGCACCGGGACCGTGAAGCTGCCGGCGCTCGCGAACATGCAGGCGGCGCTGTTGCCCGCCTGGGGGCCGATCTCGAAGACGCCGTCGTCGTTGCAGTCGAACGCATAGGTGAGGGGATCGTTGGCTCCGGCCGGATCGGCGGCGGTGACGGTGAGGGTCACGGCGTGGCCGGCGACGATGGGACCGTTGTTGCTCACGCTGGTGATCGTCGGCGCCAGGTTGCCGACCACCAGGTTGAAGCTCGTCGAGCGGACGCTATGGCCGTCGTCGCCCGTGAGGGTGACGGTCTGGCTCTGGCTCGGGCCATCGGTGGTCGGGAAGCACCACGACCAGGTGCCGTCGCCGTGGTTGACCACCGTGCCCACCGAGGCGGTGAGCGTCACGATGCCGCCCTCGCTCACCGTGCCGCCGTTGATCGCCGTCTGGCCTTCGTTCACGGTGACACTGGCATGATCCGCGGTGAGGGTGAGGATCGCCTTTTCATACGCCCCGATGTCGCAGGCGGCCCCCTGGGGCCGGGGCACGCCGCGCTGGTCGGCGGTCGGGCAGGCCGCGTCGTTGCCGGCATCGATCACCGGGCTGCCGGCGAGTGGAGCCTGGGTGTCGGTCGGGCCTCCATTGTCGGCGAGCGGGGCGAGGAGCGGGTCGATCCCGGACAGATCGCCGGGACCATGCAGGTCGCAGGAACCGTCGCCGGTGAGGCTGTGGTCGCTCGTGAGTGGAAGAAAGGGATGCAAGGAACCGCAGTCGCCGTCCTGGTTGTTGGCCAGGATGGTGTTCGTCAGGGTGATCGGTCCCACCGCCGTCCGGAGTCCGCCATGGTTCGCCGTGATCGTTACGTTGGTCAAAGTACCCGACCCGATCGTGATGCTACCCGCCAGATCGGAGAGGTTGCCGCTTAGGGTGCTATTGACGAGGGTGGCCGTTCCACCGGCCTGGAAGATGGCTGCGAACTGGCCGGGTGCCTCCGGTGGTCCTTGTGCCCGGTTACCCTGGAATGTGCACTGGTCGATCGTGACGGGACCGGACCAGGCGAGCCCTCCACCGATCGAGGCCACACAGTTGGAGACCGCGCAGCGCTTCAGGGTCAGGAGCAGACCGAAGCCATGGAGACAGCCACCGCCATGGTCGTCCGGCGCGACGCCGTGGGCCAGGGTGAGGTCGTCGATCTCGAGCCGCCCCGCGGAGCTGAAGTCGAAGATCCGATCCTGCGAGTTGCCGTCGATGACGGTCTTCCGTGCCCCGGCCCCCTGGATCGTGAGGTTCTTGTCGGACGCTATCTGGCCCAGCGTCAGGACGAAGTGCCCTGCGGGGACCTGGATCGTATCGCCCGGATGGGCGGTCGCCACGGCGTCCCGCAGCGAGCAGATACCGGCGCAACTGCCGGTCGCCTGGTCAACCGTCGTGTTCACCACCACGGTAGCGGGAGGGGGTGGGGGAGCCCCGGCTTGCTCATACGCTCCGATGTCGCAGCCGGCCCCTTGGGGCCGGGGCACGCCGCGCTGGTCGACGGCCGCGCAGGCCGCGGTATCCGCATGGTCGACCACCGGACTGCCGAAGAGCGGAGCCTGGGTATCGGTCGGCCCACCATGATCGGCGAGCGGACCGAGGAGTGGGTCGACTCCCGGAAAGTTGCTGGGACCGGTCAGGCCGCAGGTGTTGTCGCCGTCCAGGCTCGCGGTACCCGCGACTGTCGAGAAACCAGGAAAAAAGAGGAAGCAGTCGCCGCCCGGATTCCCCGCCACGATGCTGTTCGTCAGTGTGATGGGCAAGCCTACTTCGAGCCCCCCGCCCCGGTTTGCGGTGATCGTTACATGGGTCAAGGTACCCGACTCGATTCTCAGATTACTGCCCTCGGAGACGTTACCGCTGAAGGTGCTGTTGAGAATCGTGGCCGGTCCAACACTCTGGTAGAGGGCTGCCAAGCTGCCCGGTGATCCCGGTGACCCTGTCGCTCGGTTGTCCTGGAACGTGCACTGGTCGATCATGACGGAGCCGGACCAGACAAGTCCCGCGCCGAAGGAGGCCACGCAGTGGGAGACCGAACAGCGCCGGAGGGTAAGGAGAGGGGCGTTGCCATTGATACATCCAGGGCCACCGATGTCCGGCGAGGCGCCGTTGACCAGTGCTACGTCGTCGATCTCGATCGACTCCGAGGAGCCGAGGTTGAAGATCCGGTCTCGCGAGTTACCGTCGATCACGGTCGCCCGCGCCCCGGCTCCCAGAATCGTGAGCTTCTTTTCGAAGCTGCCGATGACGCCGAGCGTCAAGACGAAGTGTCCGGCGGGGACCTGGATCGTATCGCCCGAGTGGGCCGTCGCCACGGCGTCGCGCAGCGAGCACGTGCTGGTGCAGCTTCCGGTCGCCTGGTCGACGGTCGTGTTCACCACCACGGTAGCGGCGAAGCCAGGCGCTGCCACGGCTCCCAGGATCGTCAGGATCAACATGGGGATGAACAAGGTAGGCAGTCCTTCACGCGGCATGGTGCTCATGATGGGAATCCTCAGGTATCTGTCGTTTCGCCGGTCCGCAATCGATATCGAGCGGTGGATGCAAAAGACCTTTTCTACTTTAGAGTGTAGAAAGGGTGCAAAAAGTTTCAGTCGCGTTGAGGCGTACGGTATCCTCTCTCCGATGCCCCCCCGCGCCGTCCGTTTCCGTCCCCCTCCGGTGACGATGTCGCCCGCCATCCTCTGGATGCTGCGGCGGGCGTTCGGGCCGCCGGGGGCTCCCGCGCCCACGGGAGTCACGCTGGAGGAGGCCCTGGCGCTCTGCCGGCGGTTCGAGCTGAGCGGTCGGGTCGCCGCCCGGCAGGGACGGGAGCGGCTGGCGGCGGAGCTGGGGGAGGGGGCGGCGGGATTTTCGCGCGATCAGGCGGGCGCGGTAGGGATGGGGCTGCGGCTCACCGCCCTCGCCACCCGGTTGGCGGCGGTGGCGGCCAGCCTCGACCTTCCGGTCGTCTTCCTCAAGTTCGCCGCCCTGGAGCTCTCCGGAGCGCTCGCCCCCGGCAGCCGCTCGGCTGGCGACGTCGACCTCCTGGTACCTTCGGCGGGGGTGGCGGGGGCGGCCGATCTCCAGCGCGCTCTCCTGTCTCAGGGCTTCTCGGCCTCCGACCTGCCGGGCCTCGAGCACCAGCTCCCCGCCCTCGCCGGGCCGGAAGGGGTGGTCGAGCTGCACCGGGTGCTCCTCGGGGTGCGGCTCGCCGGGCGGACCTCGGCGACCGCGGAGGAGCTGGCGCGGGAAGGTCTCCTCGTCCCCCTGCCGGACCTCCCCGGCCGGGCCGCCGTGCCGGCGTCGGCGGTCGCCGTCGCCCATACGCTCGTCCATGGCCTCGGCCAGCACGGCTGGTGGCCGCAGTCCTATCCTCTCTTCAAGATGATCGGCGACCTGATCGACCTGGGGCTCGGCGGTCCGGCCGGAGCCGCCCTCGCCGAGCGGGCCGGGGCCTGGATCGCCGTCGACATCCCCAGGATCGAGGTCGAGGCGACCCGCCGCCTCGCGGCGGCCCTGGTGGCGGGGGAGGATCTCGCCGCCTGGGGAGAATCGGCGGCCCCCGAGGCGCTCCTCCTGCGCCACCTGCTGGCCGGGCGGCTCGACCCGGCCTACGAGCGCTCCCTCCGGCTGGGGCTCTTCCGCCCGGCGCCGAGCGACCGCCCGGCCACCGCCCGCCTGGTCCGGATCCTCTGGCGCACCGTCTTCCTCACCCGCCGCCAGGTCGACGCCGTCTACGGCAAGCCACGGGGGGGAGCCCTGGGCTACCTCGGCCGCCAGCTCTGGCGCCCCTTGGACCTCGCCGGCCGGCTGGCGCGCTATGGCGCGAGCGCCTTCAAAGCGCGCTGAAGGTCCCCTCCCGCCCCTCCCGTATACTCCGCCCTGCGATGAGCAAGGCGAAGAAACCTGGCCGGCCCCCCTCCCGCGGCGCGCGGCCCACTCCCTCCCGGCCAGCCCCGCGGGCCGGCGGCGTCACCGCCGAGGGGTGGTCCGAGGCCCTCCTTTGGGTTCTGCTTCTCCTCGTGCCCCTGCTCGTCGCGCCTGCCGCCAAGGAGTCGTTCCGGCTGCCCAAGCTCCTGGCCGGCGAATGGCTGGGCCTCGCCTCCCTTCTCCCCCTCGCCTTCCGGCTGCACGGGGTGGAACGGGCGCGTTGGCGCGACCTCCTGGGGGTCCGCGCACTCGTGGCGGTGGTCCCCCTTCTCCTCCTGGCGACGCTGGGGCTGGCCACCAGCCGCCATCCGCTCCATCTGCGCGAGGCCCTGGCCGATCTGTGGATCGGCGCCGCCTGCCTGGTCGGCTGGAGCGTCGGGCTCTCCCGGCCTCGGCTGCTGCGGCTGCTCGCCGGCCTCCTCGTTCCGGCGGCCCTCCTCGCCCTCGTCGGCATCCTCCAGTTCCACGGCCTCTATCGACCGCTCGCCTTCGAGGGGGAGGCGAGCGCCGGCCGGTTCGCCCTCACCTCGCTCGCCGGCAACCCGGGCGACCTCGGGGCCTATCTCGTCCTCCCCTGCCTGTTCGGCCAGTGGCTCCTCCTGCGCGAGCGGCAGGGGCGGCACCGCGGGCCGGTCCTGGTGGGGACCGCCGCCGCCCTGTCGCTCTGCCTCTATGCCCTGGCGGCGACGCAGACGATCTCCGCCCTCGCCGCGCTGGCGCTCGGCAGCCTGGTCTTCTGGGGAGTCCTCGCACCGCGCCGGTTCCTGCTGCCCGCCGCCGCCGCTTTCGGGCTGGTCGTCGTCCTCACCTTCGCCGTCGCCCCCCTGCGGGCGAGGGTGGCACAGAAGGCCGGCCAGCTCGCCCACGGCGACTGGAACGGCGTTCTGACCGGCCGGCTCGACGGCTGGCGGGCGGCGGTCTGGATGCTCGGCGAGCACCCCCTGGCGGGCGTCGGCCAGGGAGCCTACCGGACCGAGTTCGCCCCCGCCAAGCTGGCCCTCCTCGACCGCGGCGTGCCGTTCTTCTTGAGCCAGCTGGACGTCAACTTCTTCAACGCCCATAACGAGATCCTGGAGGTGGGGGCGGACTTAGGCGTCCCCGGCCTCCTCGCCCTCGGGTGGGGGCTCTGGATCTTCTTGGGCGCCCTGCGCCGGCGCACCGCCGGGGCAGACAGATGGATCGCCGCCCTGGCCTGGGGGGGAACGGCGGCCCTCGCCCTCCTCTCCCTCTTCCAGTTCCCGTTCCGCATCGCCCTGGTCGCCTTTCCGGCCCTCCTCTTCCTCGCCTGGGTCTTCACCGGCAGCGATCCCGCGACGACGGAGGAGACGGCAACGACGGAGAGGGCGGGGGTGTCGGGTCGGGCGTTCGGCTGGGGGCTCGCCGCCGTGCTCGCCGTCGCCCTCGTCCTGCAGGGGAGCCGCTGGTACGACCGCCTTGAGGGGAGCCGCCTCCTCCTCCAGGTGGAGCTGGTGACGCGGAGCGCCGCCGCGGCCGGCCACGCTCCCAGCACCCTTCTGCCGACCCATCTCGACCTGCTCGCCCGGGCCGCGGCCCTCGATCCGGCCGAGGTCGAGATCCCGCTCGCCCGCGGCAATCAGTATCTCCTCTTCCACAACCCGCGCGCCGCGATCCCCCAGTACCGCGCCGCCGCCGCCCTGCAGCCCGGGCCGGAGATCTACTTCGACCTCGGCGGGGCACTCCTGACCGCCGGGGAGACGGAAGAGGCGCGGCAGAGCTTCCGGCTGGCGGTGCGGCTCGACCCCAAGCTCGCGGCCCGGCTGCCGGAGGAGATGAAGTGAAGACCTTCGCCGCGGTCCGCGCCCTGGCCGCCTCAGGACCGGTGGCGGCGACCGTGCGCGGCAGCTCGATGCTTCCCGGGCTCGCCGACGGCGACCGGGTGGAGATCGCCCGCGCCCGCTTCTATCTGCCGGGCGACGTGGTGGCCTTCCACGCCGGGGACGGCCGGCTCGTCGTCCACCGCCTGCTCGGCTACCGCCTCTACCGGGGCCGGCTCGCCGGCGTCACCCGGGGCGACGCGGTGACCCAGCTGGACGCGCCGGTGCCGCTGGGGCAGCTGCTCGGCCGGGTGGTCTCCCATCCCGGCCCGGCCCCCCTGGCGCCGCCGCGCGCCCGGGTCGCCGCCGTCGGCGCCTTCCTCCGGCTGGTGGTTCGGCGGATCGCCCGGATCGGCAAACGGCGATGAGCTTCGGCGCGCGTTTCCTCGCCTTCCCCGACCTCTTTCCGGCTCGGCGGGCCGGCGAGCCCTGGGGCGATCGGGGGGTGGCCCTCGACCTGCCGGGGGGACCCTACCTCGTCTCCGGCCTCTCCGTCCGCCAGGAAGCCGCGGCGCACGAGCGGTTCGGGGCGCTCTGCAGCGCTGCATGGGGTTCCGCGCCCGCCGGCATCCAGAGCCGGCTTTTCACGGCGCCGGCCGCCGACTTCCTGCCGCTCGACACCCGCGGCTGGGAGTACGCCATGGATTTTGATCACGACGAGCGGTCGGTCCGCCTCGCCGGCCTCCATCTGATGGCGCGGCTCGACTGGGCTCCGGCCCTGGGGGGCGCCCTCTGGACCTCCGAGGAGAGGGAGCTCTTCCCGGGGATCTTCGAGAACCTCCTGCGCGTCCTCGTCGCCTACCGGCTGGTCGAGCTCGGCGGGGCGGTCCTGCACAGCGCCGGAGTGACCGACGGCGACGGCGCCTTCCTCTTCCTCGGCCCCTCGGGAGCGGGGAAGACGACCCTCTCCCGGTTGAGCGAAGCGGCGGGGCGGACCGTCCTCTCCGACGACCTGAACGCCCTCCTTCCCGGTCCCGGGCCGGGGCGGGCGCAGGTGGTGAAGCTCCCCTTCACCGGCGACCTGGGAGAGCGCCGGGAGGGGTCGCCGCCCCGTCCCCTGCGCGGCTTGTTGCAACTGGCGAAAGGACCGGAGGACGCCCTCCAGCCGCTCTCCTCGGGCGCGGCCCTGGCCCTCCTCTTCACCTGCTCCCCGTTCGTCAACGCCGATCCACTCCGCCGGGAGCGCCTGCTCGACATCCTGGCCGGGCTCGCCGCGGCGGCGCCGGCCCGGGTGCTGACCTTTTCGCTCGCCGGCGACTTCTGGAGTATTCTCTCCAAGGCTTTCTCATGATCCTGCCGAACACCGTCCTCCGTCGCCACGCCAGCGTCCGCTTCCGTATCCTGGAAGGCGAGGCGGTCGTCCTCCACCAGCGCTCGGCCGAGGTGATGGTCTTGAACCCGGTCGCGGCGCGCATCCTCTCCCTGGCGGACGGGGTGGCGCCGATCACCAGTTGGATCGAAACCCTGGGCCGCGAGTACGACGTCCCGAAGGACGTCCTCGAGCGCGATCTTCTCGACTTCGCTGCAGAGATGCTGGCGGAGGGGTTGCTCGAGCTCGCAGAAGATGCTCCAGGCCTGTAGAGGAGCTGATTCGATCGCGCGTGGTATCATCCAAAAAAACAGGCAACCCGTTTTTGCGCTCGCTTTGAGCGGGCGTTTTCGAAGTAAATCTTTCGGTGTCATGCCGACATCGATAGGACGTGTGTCGGAGAGGAGAGAGCATGCTACGGAGTGGATTTATGAAATGGTCCCTGGGGGGGGCCGGTTTGGTCTGTCTGTTGGCGATTCCCTTGGCGACGGCGGCTCAGGCGGAGCCGGTGAACGCGCTTTCCGAGCTGGCGGCGAAGTTGCCGCTGCGTTTCGAAAAAAATGTCGGTCAGGTGCGCGAGGCGGAGGTCCGGTATTTCGCCCGCGGGAGCGGGTATCAGCTGTTCCTGGAGCCGCAAGCGGCGGTGTTCCGCCTCGGTGGCGCGAAGGCGGGGAAGCCGGCCGTGCGACTCCATCTGGTGGGGGGAGCGCAACATCCGACTCTCGTCGGCATCGATCCGCTCCCGACCAAAAG
>DASQPA010000364.1:0-6370 GCA_035644215.1 Thermoanaerobaculia bacterium | reverse complement strand
CACCCGGAGGGTCTCTGGAAGCGTCCGGAGGGGATTCGGAAGCTCCCGGAGGATCTCGGGAACCTCCCGGAGGCTTGGCTCCAGCGCGGTAAACGTCCTGTTTACACGGTGCAACGTCTCGTTGTACTACTTCAACGTGCCGACACCCGGTGCAACGCCTCGTTGCACCGGTACGACGCCGCGCTTCCACCGTACAACGACTCGTCGTCCGGATCGAACGTCGGACGCCACGGGAGGGCCGATGACCACCGCCACGACATCCTTCGCCGGCAGGCTGCGCACCCCGCTCACCGATCTTTTCGGGATCGACGTCCCGATCCTGCAATCCGGTATGGGCGGCGTGGCCGGACCGGAGCTCGCCGCCGAGGTCTCCAATGCCGGCGGGCTCGGCATTCTCGCCGGCTTCCGGCTTCCCGCGGCGGAGCTGCGGAGCCAGATCCGCCGCCTGCGTGAGCTGACCCGGCGTCCGTTCGGGGTCAACCTCTGGCTGCATCCCGACGTCGAGATCCCTCTCGACCCGGGCGGGGTGGCGGAGGCTCTCGTCCAGGAGGTCCAGGGGACGCTCAACCGGTTTCGTGGGGAGATGGACCTGCCGCCGAGCGCGGCGCGGCCGCCGGGGGTGCCGGACGTCCTGGCCGAGGCCTTCCAGGTGGTCCTCGACGAGCGAGTGGCGGTGTGGAGCATCGGCCTGGGCGATCCGGGGCCGGAGCGGGTCCGGCTCTGTCATGAACGCGGGATCAAGGTCCTGGCCATGGCCACCAACGTCGAGGACGCCAAGGCGCTCGCCGCCTCGGGGGTGGACGCCATCGTGGCCCAGGGCGGCGAGGCGGGCGGGCACCGTTCCGTGTGGGGAAAGGGAGGACCGGCCGAGGCGGCGAGCATCGGGACGATGGCGCTGGTCCCCCAGATCGTCGACGCCGTTTCCGTGCCGGTGATCGCGGCCGGCGGGATCGCCGACGGCCGGGGCCTGGTGGCGGCGCTGGCGCTCGGCGCCGCGGGGGTCCTCCTCGGCACCCGTTTCCTCGCCACCCGGGAATCGCAGGCGGCGGGAGCCTGGAAGCAGGCGCTGCTGGAACGTGGCAGCCAGGAGACGACCCTGACCAAGGTCTTCACCGGCCTCTACGCCCGGGTCTTGAGGAACACCTTCACCGCCGAATACGGCGATGCCCCGACCCTCCCACCCCTCCTCCAGAGGAACGCCGCCCAGGACATCTACGCTGCCGCGACCACCCGGGACGACGGCGAGCACATGCCGCTCTACTCGGGCCAGAGCCTGGGCCTGATCCACGATCTGCCCGGAGCGGGGGAAGTGGTGGCGCGGATCGTCGAGGAGGCCCAGGAGGCGCTGGCGCGGCTTCAGGAGCGATGACAGCCGGACGTGCGGGCTCGGCGGTCTGCCCCTCACCCCCCCGGCCCCGGAGACCCTTTTTCAGAACAGTGGTGAGCCGGCCAGAGTCAGCGAACTTAGCACCCCCCATCCCCGAACCCCGCTCCTTTTCCTCCCTTCCCGTGCCCCGGGGCGCTTCCCGTACCCTTTGGACCGGCTATACTCTGCCGCCATGTCGACGCCGGCCCCTGTCTCTTTCGCCACGACGCCGATGCTGCGCCACTACCTGGAGGTCAAGGCGCAGCATCCGGATGCCGTCCTCATGTACCGGATGGGCGACTTCTTCGAGATGTTCTTCGAGGATGCGCGGCAGGCCGCCCCCATCCTGGAGGTCCAGCTCACGGCGCGGGGGAAAGGGACGGAGAGCGAGGCGCCGATGTGCGGCGTCCCTCACCACGCTCTTGATTCCTACCTGGGGAAGCTGCTGGACGCCGGCCTGAAGGTCGCCATCTGCGACCAGGTGGAGGACCCGAAAGAGGCCAAGGGGCTGGTCCGCCGCGAGGTCACCCGGGTGGTGACGCCGGGGACGATCTCCGATCCGGCGCTCCTCGACGGCAAGGAGGAGAACCTCCTGGCCAGCCTGGTGTGGGAGGGGGAGGCGGGCGCCGGGGCTTTCCTCGACGTCTCGACCGGCAGCTTCTTCGTCCGCCGCTGGCCGAGCGAGGAGGAGGCGGTGGGCGACCTGGCGCTCCTGAAGCCGCGCGAGGCGCTCCTCGGTGGCACCGGCTTTCCCGCCGGGCTGGAAGCTTTCCTCGACCGCGAGATCCTCACCCGCACGGTGCTCGACGGCGACCGCTTGCTCGACCTCCGTCGCTCGGCCGAGCTGCTCGGTCGGCAGTTCGGGACGGGGACCCTGCGCGGCTTCGGGCTCGACCCGGACGAACCGGCGGTGCGCGCCGCGGCCGCCGCCCTGGCCTACGCCCAGGCGACCCAGAAGAGCGAGCTGTCGCACGTCCGCGGAATCGTCCTCCGCGAGCCGGCGGACCGGCTGATCGTCGACGCCACCACCCTCGCCAACCTGGAGGTGTTCAAGACCCAGCGCGAGGGACGGAAGAAAGGGACGCTCCTCTCCGTCCTCGATCGCACCGTCACCGCGCCGGGGGGGCGGACCCTCCGCGACTGGCTGCATCGGCCGCTGCGCGACCCGGCGGTTATTGCCGAGCGGCACGAGGCGGTGGCCGAGCTTGCCGGGGACCACCCGCGCCGCGAGCGCCTGCGCGACCGCCTGTCGCGGATGGGCGACCCCGAGCGCCTGCTCGGCCGCGCCGTCCTGGGGACCCTCACCCCGCGCGAGGCCGCGGCCCTCCGCGACACCCTCGGGGAGCTTCCCGCGGCATTGGCTGAGCTCGGCGGGAGCGCCTCGCGGCTCGGTGCTCCCGCCCCCCTCCTCGCCGAGCTGGCGGCGACCGACCCCCTTCCGACCCTCCACGAGACGCTCGTCCGCACGCTCGAAGACGTCCCGGCTCCGTCGCTCGACGAGGGCGGGGTGATCGCCTCGGGGGTCGACCCCGATCTCGACCACTTCCGCTCGCTCTGTCGCAACAGCAAGAGCCACATCGTGGCCCTGGAGGCGCGGGAGCGCGAGCGGACCGGCATCAGCTCGCTCAAGATCCGCTACAACCGGGTCTTCGGCTACTACCTGGAGGTGACGCGGGCGAACGAGCGGCGGGTGCCGGAGGACTACATCCGCAAGCAGACCCTGGTCAATGCCGAGCGCTACGTCACCCCGGAGATCAAGGAGCTGGAGGAGCAGATCCTCTCCGCCGAGGAGCGCCAGGTGGCCCTGGAGCGCGAGCACTTCCAGCGCCTGGTGGCGGTGGTGGCGGCCGCCGGCGAGGGGCTTTCCCGGCTGGCCGCGGCGCTCGGCACGCTCGACACCCTGGCCGCCTTCGCCGAGGTGGCGGTGCGCCAGCGCTACGTGCGGCCGGTCGTCGAGGCGGCCGGGCGAGGGATCGAGATCCGCGACGGGCGGCATCCGGTGGTCGAGCAGGCGAGCCGCGACGCCTTCGTGCCCAACGACGCCGAGCTCGACCCGGAGCGGGCGCAGATCGTCCTCCTGACCGGCCCCAACATGGGGGGCAAGTCGACCTACCTGCGCCAGGTGGGGCTCATCGTGCTCATGGCCCAGGCCGGGAGCTTCGTGCCGGCCGAGGCGGCGCGGCTCGGGGTGGTCGACCGCATCTTCACCCGAGTGGGGGCGTCGGACGACCTGGCACGCGGCGAGTCGACCTTCATGGTCGAGATGATCGAGACCGCCAACATCCTGCGCCACGCAACCGAAAAGAGCCTGGTCATCCTGGACGAGGTGGGGCGGGGGACGGCGACCTTCGACGGCCTCTCGCTCGCCTGGGCGATCGTCGAGCACCTGCACGAGAAGAACCGGGCGCAGACCCTCTTCGCCACCCACTACCACGAGCTGACCGAGCTCGCCGCGCTCTTACCCAGGGTGGTCAACCGGACCATGGCGGTCAAGGAGTGGGCCGAGCGGATCGTCTTCCTCCGCCGGGTGATCCCGGGGAGCGCCGACAAGTCCTACGGCCTCCACGTCGCCCGCCTGGCCGGCCTCCCCGCTGGGGTGATCGAGCGGGCGGGGGAGATCCTCGGCAACCTCGAGTCCCAGGAGTACGACATGACCGGCAAGCCCCGCCTGGCGCGCGGCAGCGCCGCGCCCCCGGAACCCGAGGAGCCGGACCAGATGAACCTCTTCGCCTCGCCCGAGCAGGTGGTGGCGGGAATCCTCAAGGAGGCGGACCTGGACCAGCTGACGCCGCTCGCGGCTTTGAACCTGCTGCACAGCTTGAAGTCGCGGTTGGGGTAGGGAGTGAGGGGCTTCGCGCTATTATAGACTCAAGCGGAGGGTGGGAAAGGATGAGCCAGGCTGTCGTCGCCAAGCAAGGGGATTGGATTTCCGAAGCCTACTTCGCCCAACCCCTCTTTGGTCTCTTCAAAGATCTACCAGGGCTTCTGACCCAGCTCTTCGACCGGCTGCAGAGGTACGGGCTCGCGTTGAGCGGCACCCAATTTCAGAACCCGGAAAGTCATCTGGGGGAGACGCATCTGCGGTGCACGTTGCCCGGTTCGGTGATCCGCATCTTCCTGGATCGACTCGATATTTCCTCTGCTCTGGAGCAAGGCTCGGTAGGTCACGATCGGCGTGGGGGCGACGTGGTCGAGGCTCTATGCGCTTACCTCCCTGAGATGAGGTTCGGCACCTATACCTCCATCATCAATCTGCACAGCATGCTACCTGGCGCCCATCCGGATCACGCTCTGGCGGGACTCGCTTCAGCCGCGCCTAAAAGCCCGGGCCCTCTACTGGTCGCGGCAGCGACTTTTTTCTACAGCGCCGACGCTGACCGACTTTCGTCGTCGCTGAGGATAGAACCCTCACTGGTTCTCCAAGACGGCCTTTTTTGCCAGACGAGAGTGATCTACGATGCTGCCAAAACCCGGGTCGGCGGGTTGGCCGAAGCCTCCCGCCACTATCTTGAGCATGCCCTCGCCGAGCTCAATATGGCGCTGGAGGGATTGACGTGAATCTCGCGCTCCAATCTGAAAGCTTCAGCCAGGGGAATGGTCCCGATCCCGAGAAGGGTGCCAAAGCGCAGGTCTACCCATTCCCTTATGCGATGGAGATCCGCAGATTGATCGAGCAGGAGCGGATCGCGGCGGCGCGTAGTCTCCTGAAGCACGCTTTGAGCCAGGGTTCGCCCACGCCCGATCTCCTACAATGGCAGGAGATTCTCGCCCCGGCAAGAGTGAGGAAGAGCTCTCAGCTCGATCGAGACCGCAGTCCAGAATTCCGTTGGTTGAAGGAGAGGGGAGCGGCCTACAGCGGACAATGGGTTGCGGTTCTGGGAGAGGAGCTGCTGGCTCATGCCGATACGCTGAAGGAGCTGCTCATCCGCCTTGAGGAGATCCAGCCGCCCTTCCCACCGCTGGCCGTCCGGCTCGATTAGTCTCTGATGCTTACGCTACACGGCCACGACTTCTGCTGCAGTCGCTCGCGGTTCGAGGACCAGGATCGACGCGCTTCCGAGCCTACCGCCAAGATTTTCGTCGCGATCAGGCTGCCAGGGGTAAGCACGCTGCTCTGGGCTCAACTCGATACGGGCTCGGCATGGTCGGTTCTGGACCCTGAGACCGCCGAAGCTGCTGGGATTTCCGCGGAGGATGGGATCGCCCAGGTACTTCTGACTCGCTTGGGGCCCATTGAAGGGCGCCTCGTCAAGGTTCCGATCACTCTCACCGCGGACGAGGGTGAATCGCTCGATCTCGAGGGAACTTTCTTCATCGCCCCCGCCTGGCCACCGGGGAAGAGCTTTCTGGGCTATTCCGGGCTGCTCGACTCGATCCGCTTCGCTCTCGACCCGGCGGCCAACCACTTCTATTTTGGGGCCTCGGAGGGGCGACCCTGAGGGTTGGCCTGCCGTCGGATCCTCCATGCGTGCCAACGAGCTGATCTTCGCCGGGGTCCCCGGCCCCGATCTGGACAAGACTTCGGCCGCCCTGCTGGAGCAATATCAGCCGGGCGGGGTGGTGCTCCTGGGGTGGAACTTCAAGACCCTGGAGCAGCTGGCGGAGCTGACGACCGCGATCCGCCGCATCCTGCCCGAGGTGGTCCTCTGCATCGATGCCGAAGGCGGGCGGGTCGACCGCATGCGCGACGTCGTGGGGCCGGCGCCGGCCGCCTCGCTCCTCGGCCGGCGCCCGGTGAGCCTCGCCTACCAGGCCGGGCACTGGATCGCCCAGGCCATGCGCCTCTTCGACTTCGACCTCGACTTCGCGCCGGTCGTCGACCTGGATCGCGGTGCGACCGACAACGCGCTCGACGGCCGCTATTTCGGCGCCACCCCCGAACAGGTGATCCCGCGCGCCCGGGCCTTCCTGCGCGGCCTGCACGCCGGGGGCGCCGGGGGGTGCCTCAAGCACTTCCCCGGCCTGGGCGGGGCCGGGCAGGACACCCACCACCAGGGCTCGGTC
>DASQPA010000363.1:0-2878 GCA_035644215.1 Thermoanaerobaculia bacterium | reverse complement strand
GCGTATCGGGCGGCTCGAGCTGGCGCAGGGCGGCACCCTGTTCCTCGACGAGATCGGCAACCTGCCGGTCGAGTTCCAGGGCAAGCTGCTGCGCGTCCTGCAGGAACGGCAGATGGAGCGGGTCGGCGGCCGCAAGGTCATCCATCTTGACGTGCGCCTGGTCTCGGCGACGAACGTGAATCTGAAAGAGGCGATCCGCAGCGGTACCTTTAGAAAGGACCTCTACTATCGTCTGCAGGGCATGACCATCCACCTGCCGCCGCTGCGCGACCGGAATGGAGACATCCGGCGCATCGCGGAAAACCTGCTCACTTTCTACGCGCGAAGCATCGGCTCGACGGTCCAGGGTCTCTCCGACAGCGCCCTGCGGGCGCTCGAGGGCTACGCCTGGCCCGGCAACGTCCGCGAGCTCGAGAACGCCGTCAAGTCCGCGGTCGTTCTCGCCACGGACTGGGTGCTCCCCAAGCACCTGCCGCCGGAGATCTCCGGGCCGGCCAGTGTCCGGCCGGCGGCTCACGCGGTAACCGACGAAGACGGCGACGACCGCCTGCTGCGACTCGAAATCGTGGTCGAGCCCGAAGCCGCCCAGATCGATCTGAAAGCCTTGAGTGCGCAGGCGGCGGAGCTGGCGGAGCGGACGCTCCTGCAGACCCTGGTCCGCCGCCGGTGGATGAGCGGCTCCCAGATGGCGAGGCTCCTGGGGGTGGACCCCAAGACCTTGCGAGCCAAGCTCCGCAGGTATGGGGTCGAGCCCGGCCCCAACGAGGAGGGACACCCGGTGAAGGGCCGTATCCTGATCGTCGACGACCAGCCGAACATGTGCTGGGTGCTTTCGAAGCTCCCGTCGGAGCGCGGCCACGAGGTGCGGACCGCCTACCACGGCGCCGCGGCGCTCGGCGCCCTGGCGGAGTACGACTGCCAGGTCGCCGTCCTCGACTATCGCCTGCCGGATACCGACGGCATCGAGCTCGCGGCCAGAATGGTCGAACGCCTGCCGCGGCTGCGGGCGATTCTCATGACGTCGTACGGCAGCTCGGCCTTGCGGCAGAGCGCGGCGGACGAGGGTTTCTTCGCCTACTTGGATAAACCGTTCAACAACGATCTCATGATCCGTACGATCGAGGACGCCATCCAGGCGTCTAAATCGGGCGACGATTCCCTCCCGTCGGGAAGCGGTTCCCAGACGCGATTTCCCGGCCGTGCGTTATCTGAATCGTAAAGTCCATGATGGTTCTCGTATGTCTCTCCGGCGGGTGCGGGACATCGACACGATGCTCGCCGAGATCGACGAGGTCATGCGCCAGCATCAGGCGGCCCTGGGGCTCCAGGATGCCGCGGCCGGCCCCTCGGCAGAAGGGTCGCCGGCGCCAGAGGGGAATGGAGAGGCGGCGGCCCCGAAGCGCCGCGTCCTCCGGTATTGAGACCGAGCGGTAGCCATGCCCGCCTCTTTCGGCGGGTCAAGAAAGGTCGTGAGTCATGAGAATCAAACTGAACTGTCTCTCCTGCGGACACCTGATGGTCCTGGGCGAGGCCTATGAGAGCTACCAGGGAGAGATCCGCTGCTGGGGTTGCCGCGCCACTCTCGACGTCACGCTGGTCGAGGGGCGGCTTCATTCGATGAAGCTGCACGACGAGAAGCCGGTGGTCCCGGTTCCCCCGCCCGTCCTGCACCCAGAGCTCGAAGAGCTCGCCGGCGCCGGAGAGAGGAAGACGAGGTGAGGCGATGGTGACTCCAGGCCGCTACGTCTACGGGCTCATCCGGATCGCAGAGGACTTGGACTACGGCTGCATCGGCCTCGAGCACGACGGCAAGCCGGGGCGGGTCGCGACCCTCCGCATCGACTCCGTTGGCGCGGTAGTGAGCGACTACGCGGCGCGCGACAAGGTCCTCCCGGTGCGCAAGAACCTGGAGCCGCACCACCGGGGCATCCGCGAGGTCATGAAGGCGACGACCATCATCCCGATGACCTTCGGCCATGTGGCGAAGAACGCGGCCGCGGTCGAGCGGACCTTGCGCGAGAACCGTGACGAGATCGAAGAGGAGCTCGATCGCGTCGACGGCAAGGTCGAAATGGGTTTGAAAGTGCAGTGGGACGTCGACAACATCTTCGAGTACTTCATCGGCGCCGACCCCGGGCTCGCGGCTCTGCGGGACGAGATTTTCGGCCGCTCCCGGGCGCCCGTGCCGGCCGAGAAAATCGAGCTAGGACGCCGGTTCGAGCAGCGCCTGAACCAGGAGCGCGAAGACCAGACCGACCGCGTCGTCGAGGCGTTCCGCCCCTACTTCAGCGAGCTCAAGGTGAACCCGCCGAAGAACGAAAAGATCGTGATGGACCTCGCGTTCCTGGTCGAGCGCGGGCGGCTGAAACCCTTCGAGGAGCAGGTCTACCAGGTTGCCGGGTTGTTTCCGACGCAATACCTCTTCGACTACGGCGGCCCCTGGGCGCCGTTCAATTTCGCCGAGCTGGACCTGCGCGCGGCGGCGGCGTGAGGTGGGTATGGGACTCTTGAACGCACCCCTGCAAGGGCTGTTTTTCGTCTTCCGGGAGATCGCCGATCGGGCGGAAGAGGAGCTCAACGACGACGGACCGGTCCGCAACGAGCTGATGGACCTCTACAAGTGCCTGGAGGCCGGCACGGTCTCCGAGGACGACTTCTCCCGCCGCGATGCGGAGCTCGTCGAGCGGCTTGAGGTGATCGAGCGCCGGAAGAAACGGCGGCATGGCCATGGAACCCACTAGGAGCCTGCGCGCCAGGAAATTTTGGGGAGGATCTACCCTCCCGGCGCTGCCTGGCGGTTGGGAGCTCCAAAAGCGGGTCGGGCTCGTACGAGCTTTGTTGAAGGACAACGGGCGGTACTCAGGGCGTGCCGCCACCT
>DASQPA010000362.1:0-3057 GCA_035644215.1 Thermoanaerobaculia bacterium | reverse complement strand
GAGATCGAACTTCGCCACCTCGCCCGGCAGCTCGACGGGGGTCAGCGGCACCCCGCCGAGGTCGGCGGCCGGGAGCGGCGCGTTCTGGAGCGCGAAGGCGACCTGGAAGAGCGGCGAGCGCGACAGATCGCGATCGGGCTGCAGCTCGTCGACCAGCTTCTCGAACGGCAGGTCCTGGTGGGCGTAGGCGCCGAGGCTCCCCTCCCGCACCTGCCGCAGCAGATCGCCGAAGCTCGCGGCCCGCGCGAGATCGGCCCGGAGCGCCAGGGTGTTGACGAAAAATCCGATCAATCCCTCGATCTCCCGCTGGTTGCGGTTGGCGATGGGCGAGCCGACGACGAGGTCCTCCTGCCCCGAAAGGCGACTCAAAAGGGCGAAGAGCCCGGCGGCGAGGACCATGAAGAGGGTCGCCCCCTCCCCCGCCGCGATCTCGGCCAGCCGCCGCACCAGATCGGCCGGCAGGCCGAAACGGAGCTCGGCGCCGCGCTGGGTCTGGACCGGCGGGCGCGGATGGTCGGCCGGCAGGAGGAGAGCCGCCGGGGCGTGGGCCAGCCGCTCCCGCCACCAGGCGAGCTGGCGTTCGAGAGCGGGGCCGGCCAGCCAGCGGCGCTGCCAGAGGGCGAAATCGGCATACTGGACCGGCAGCTCCGGCAGGCTCTCGCCGGCGTAGAGCGCCCGGACCTCGCGCACCAGGACCCCCAGCGACCAGCCGTCCGCGACGATGTGGTGGAGGTTGACGAAGAGGAGATCCCGTGCCGGCTCCTCCCTCTCCAGACGGACGAGGTGGACGCGGAGGAGCGGCCCACGGGCGAGGTCGAACGGCCGCGCCGCCTCGGCCACCGCGAGCCGCCGGGCCTCGGTCTCCCGGGCTCCCCTCGGCAGGGCGTTCAGATCGACGACCGGGACCGGGACTTCGAGCCGCGGCAGCACCACCTGCACCGGCGCACCGTCCCGCTCGGCGAAGCGGGTGCGCAGGACCTCGTGCCGGCGGACGAGGCCGGAGCAGGCGGCGACGAGCCGGGCGGCGTCGAGCCGTCCAGCGGCCGAAAGAATCAGCGGAATGTCGTAGGCCGAGCCGCCCGGCTGCAGCCGATCGAGGAACCAGAGGCGCTCCTGGGCGAAGGAGAGCGGCAGGTCGCCGGTCCGCGGCAGCGGCCGGAGGGGAGGCGGCCCGGTCTCCTCCCCGGCTTTCTGCGCCAGCGCCGCGGTCACCGCCGCGGCGAGGCCGGCCAGGGTCGGCGCCTCGAAGATCCGCCGCAGCGGCAGCTCGACGGCGAAGGCCGCGCGCAGGCGCGAGGCCACCTGGGTGGCGAGGAGCGAATGGCCGCCCAGGGTGAAGAAGTCGTCGTCGCGGCCGACCCGGGAGACCCCCAGCACCTCGCGCCAGATCCCGGCCAGCAGCTCTTCGGCGGGAGTACGCGGCGCCGCGAACGCCCGGTTCTCCCCCCCCGCGCCACTCCCACCCTCTGGCGCGAGCCGGGAGAGAGCGCGGCGGTCGAGCTTGCCGGTCGCGGTGAGCGGCAGGGCGTCGAGGCGCGACCAGGCCGTGGGGACCATGGGGTCGGGCAGGCTCTCCGCCAGGAAGGTGCGCAGCTCGGCGAAGCTCGGCGGTCGGGCCCCTTCGCGCAGAACGAGGAACGCCGTCAGCTGGCGGCGCGCGCCGGCGGTTTCGAGGGCGGCCACCGCCGCCTGCTCGACCCCGGGGTGGCGGGCGAGCGCGGCCTCGACCTCGGAGAGCTCGACCCGATGGCCGCGGATCTTGACCTGCGCGTCGGCCCGGCCGAGGAACTCGACGAACCCGTCGGGCCGCCGCCGCGCCAGGTCGCCGGTGCGGTAGAGTCGGTCGCCCGGCCGCCAGCCGGGGACGCCGTCGAAGGGGTCGGGGAGGAAGCGTTCGGCGGTGAGGTCCGGCCGGCCCAGGTAGCCCCGGGCGAGGCCCGCGCCGCCCGCCCAGACCTCCCCCGCCACCCCCACCGGCGCCGGCTGGAACCCCAGGGCGTCCAGCAGGAAGACCCGGGCATGGTCGACCGGCACCCCGATCGCCGGGCGCTCCGGCCAGCCCGAGGCGTCTCCGGTCAGGGCCAGCCAGGTGACGGCGTGGGTCTCCGACGGGCCGTAGTGGTTGTAGAGCGCCGCTCCGGGGAGCCGCGAGAAGAGCGCCGCGACCGGCGGGGTCACCTGGAGCGGCTCGCCGGCGCTCATCACTTCGCAGAGGGCACCTGGGAAGGCCCCCTCCACCCCGGTGATCGCCGGGGTCGCCGCGGTCACCGCGGTCGCCACCTGCTGGAGGGCGACGAAGGGGAGGAAGAGCCGCTCGACCTGCTCGGTCGCCAGGAGCCGGGTGAGGGCCGGCGGATCGCGCCGCACGTCCTCTCCCACCAGCACCAGGGTCCCCCCCGCCCACCAGGTCGAGAAGATCTCCTGGAAAGAGACGTCGAACGACAGCGAGGTGAATTGGAGGGTACGGCGGCCGGCCCCAGCGCTGGAAGTGCGGAGCTGCCAGAGGAGCATGGCCGAGATGGCGCCGTGGGACATGGCGACGCCCTTGGGTTGGCCCGTGGAGCCCGAGGTGTAGATGACGTAGGCGAGGTGGTCCGGCGTGACCCCGGAAGCGGCGAGCGGCTCGCCGGTCGTCCCGTCGAGATCGTCCACCCGCACGATCTGCCTCACCCCAGGAGGCACAGCACTCGCGAGCGGAGCGTGCGTGATGATGACCGGCGCCGCCGCGTCCTCCAGCATCATCCGCAGCCGCCCCGCCGGATAGCTCGGGTCGAGCGGCAGATAGGCGCCGCCGGAAAGGAGGACACCCAGGACGGCGACCATCTGGTCGATCGAGCGTTCGAGGTAGAGGCCGACCGGCACGTCCGGCCCCACGCCCAGGGCGCGCAGGTGTACCGCCAGGCGCCGCGCCCGTCCGAGAAGCTCGCCGTAGCTTAGCGCCTCTCCAGGGCCGCTCACCGCCAGGGCGTCCGGCGTCCGCCCGGCCTGCGCCGCCACCTCGGCATGGACGAGGAGCGGCGGCGGCGTGGGCTGGAGCGGCCGGGTCCAGGCGGCGAG
>DASQPA010000361.1:0-6266 GCA_035644215.1 Thermoanaerobaculia bacterium | reverse complement strand
GACATGACGAGCGCCCCGCCGAACGCCTGGGGATAGCGGAAGTGGGCGTAGAACGCGGCGAGCCCCCCCATCGACGAGCCGCCGACGATCGCCCCCACCGGCCCGGGGAGGAGCCGGAGCTCGGCGTTGAGCGCCGGCATGAGGCTGCCGGTCACCCAGTCGAGGAAGAGGTCGATCTTCGGCGCCTCGCCCTCGAAGGGGAAGGGGGAGAGCTCGAGCACCCGCTGCTCTCCGCCATGGTCGATCCCTACGACTACCGGCACCGGCCGCCCCGGGGCGCGGGTGCCGGCGAGCTTCTCGACCGCCGTATGGAGGTGCCAGCCACCGGAAAAGGAGGGCGCGTCGTCGAAGGTGTTCTGGCCGTCGAACATGTAGAGCGCGAAGTGCTCCGCCTCGGGATCGTAGGTGCGCGGCAGGTAGACCCGCACGTGGCGGGGAGAGAGGCCGGGCACCAGGAACGGCCCGAGCACGTTGACCCCGCCGGCGTGCAGGCGGCCGAGCGCGCCGGGGATGCCGACCTCGACCGGCACCGGCTCCCCCTCCGAGACCTCCGGCGGCCAGTCGCGCTGGAGCAGCAGCTCCTCAATGCGGTAGGCATGGAGCTGGTCGTGGAGGGCGATGTGGCGGGCGAGGACGAAGACCGAGTAGAGGCGGTACTGGGGGTGCTCGGCCGTGCGCTCCCACTGCTCGGGCGAGAGCTGGCGCAGGTGCTCGACGAGGAGGGCGCGGTCCTGGGCAAAACGCTCCAACGCATGCCCCAGATCGACGGCGAGGAGCGCCCCCTCCTCGTGCTCCTGGGGCGGCTCGTAGGGAGTGAGGGTGGGGTGGTCCTCGGCGAGCATCTGCGCCAGGCGTCCGAGAAAGATCGGCTGCACCTCGGCCAGGTGGCAGGCATGCTCGTGCGCCGACCACTTGCCCGGCGCCGGCCGGCGGTTGACGATCTCGGGGGGCACCTCGCGCGCCAGCGGCACGAGGAGCGCGGGGGCATTGGCGAGCGCCGTCAGGACGGCTGCGGGGTCGTTCACGAAGTTGGCCTCGAAGAAGACGTCCGAATCGGCGCTCTGGCGCCGGGTTCGGGCAGAGTCTAGCGAAAAGCGTGCCGGGGCGGGGCTGGAGGGGGAGTCGTAGCCTATGAATCCTGCGGGCCGCCTTTTTTCATGGATGCCAGCGCTTGATCCAGCGTTAGGTCTTTGAACAGAGCTTCCCGTTCTTCTGTGTAGTTACCATATCCTGTCGTGAACTGGTTCAGGAAACGAACGGTCTCCACGATCCCCAGCTCTTTGGACAGCAACTCGATGGCCTGCTCGGTGATCTCGCTCAGCGGCCTTACCTGGACAGTCATGGCGCTATCTCCGCGATCAGTTCAAGTGGCGAAACAACCCTGGTGGGTGGATATGCAGTTTCCCGTGCCCGTTTCAGGAATCGGTCGTCGCAGGTGCAACAGAAATCCGCTTGGCCGGCCTCGGCCGAGGCCAGATGTAGGGCGTCAAGAGGCTTGATGCCCTGAGAAAGCAGCGAGCGGGCTCGCGCCTCAACCTGTTCGCCCGAGTGAACAAAGACCTTCGCCTTGGCGAGTACCTCGAAAGCATACCTCTTTCTCGCCGGGTGAGGGTTCTGCTCTGCCTCAAAAACCAGCGCGTCGGAGGCGACCAGGTCCAACTCCTCCAACTCGCCTAGGGCGAGGATACCTAGAATGGCCTCTGCCTCCACCGCGATACGGACCTGATCCCTGGTATCAAGCGGGCGCTGGATGCTGCACATGTCGAGGTAGATCCTCACGAGAAGAGTCTAGACTGCTGCGGACGGGGTGGCAACCGGCGCAGGCTCGCGGCTCAGCACCGCTCGCGGATCGCCGCCGCCATCGCCGGGTTCACGTCGAAGCGGCGTTCCAGGAAGCTCAGGAGGGCCAGGGCCGACTGGGGGGTGCGCTCGTAGCCCTGGAGGAATTGCGGCAGATCCTGTGCCATTCCCGGGTATCGCCGCTCGTAGCGTCGCTCGTTCGAGAAGGGGTCGCGGTCGGCGGGCGACTCCGGTTCGACGCGCTCCGCCAGCTCCAGGGCGCTCTCGACCGCGTGGAACTGGAAGGAGCGCAGGGCGGAGAGCTTCTCGCCGCGATGGAAACGGCTGAGCCCGACATAGAGGTTGGTCAAGACCTCGCCGAGGAGCCAATCCACCGCCCTCGACGGCGTAGGCTCCCCGGCCCGGGCGGGGATGCCGATCGCCGGGTCCACCTGCGGCTGCTTCCAGACGATTCGACCGCGTGCGAAGGGGATGGAGCGGAGCTCGGCCGGCTCGAAGACCGCGAATTCACAGAATACGCCGTCCGCGAAGAGAACCTTGTGGCCGTCGGCCGTGTTGCGGTACCGGTAGGCGATGGGGCAGGCGCCGGCGAGCCAGTCCAGATCCTCCACGAAGCGCGCCTTAAAGCCCTCCTCGACGATGGCGAAGAAGTCGAGGTCCGAGTCGTCGTCCAGCCGCTCCAGCTCGACCCCGACGGAGCCCAGGCCGAGGAGGGCCAGGGCGTGTCCAGCCCGTTCCAGGGAGCGACCGATGGCGTCGAGGCGGGGGAGCAGGAGGTCTTTCCGGTTCATTGGGGATTTTTTTAACGCGCCTTGAGACACAGAATCCTACTCGCGGTACACTCGTTACTACAAGACCCGACGACTGCGGTCTCTCACCCGGCAACTGCTGCGCCGACCCTATGAGGATCGAGCGGAGTGCGGTCAGCTCAGACGCAGTTCGGGTCCAAAATCAGAACCCGAACGATGGCCCTGTAGGCAATAGCATGGACCGAAGTAATATCGTAACCGATATTACTCCATAAATAGAAAAAAGTATAAATAGAACTAACAACACTCCCTCGTAACGTCGTCTTGCAGTGTTAGGCATAAACTTTGTGATGAGCGCTATTAGCCCGGGGGTTAGGGCCATGATCATCGCTAATAGCAAAGGTATTTTTGTGGGTTTTTGTTCTGCCAGATCGCCTTGGCCTTCAATTGTGGCCACTGCGGTTATAGACGTATCCACTCCTCCAATATAGGTGATCTGGATGACACCGCCGTCTTGAAATTCAAGAATGTTCCAATGAACGGCTAGTTCGCCTTGTGCCATGCGGTGCCTATCAATATCGACATCTACCACCCTTCTCCGATGGACCTTGCGGATGACAGCATCTATTATGGGAGCGGATTTTGGTGTTCTAATAACTAGAGTTTGAAGCATATTGTCAGCCTTGATCGAGGCGTGGCCTTCATTCCAGAAAGCGATCTGGGCGGAGGTTACGTCGCGAGTAATAGGGGCTCCATCAAGCGTGATCGATAACCGCGAGGTTTGGCCTGCATGAACGACCACGGTCCGAGCAGGGTTGACGAGGTAGAGCAGTTCTCGTGTGGCGCGCCCTTCAAGATAAAAGAAAACGGCAAGCCCAACGCCGATGACGCTGGCGATCGTGCCGACGAACCCGACCATGGGGTTGGAAAAGAAGCGCTTGAGTTGGGCGCGTTCGGACTCCGTCCTTAGCTCGGCCGAGTCACTCCTGGTCTTGTCTTTTCCTCGGAGGTGTGGAGGCACTGTTTCACTGCCCCCGGCCTTCTCGAGATCGCCGGCTTCCGCCATGTTCCTCCCTCGCGCTTTTGGAGAAGACGCTCAAGACTCCATTGGCTTTCCAACTTACTGGAGCCTGGTTTTCTTCCGCTGCACTTGTGCTATACTTTCTGGATTGGGAGGAACGTCCTCCCCATCCAAGAAAGCGGGGCCGACAGAGCGGCAAACTCTGCCGACCCCTTGACTCCGCAAGAGGTGAAGCTCATGCGAAGCCCGCATCATGGTAGCAGTGTCCCCGTCTCCCCCCTCGACAACGCCTTCTCCCCCACCTACTTGGCCCACCTGCGCGAGCAGGACGAGGTCCTGACCGCCGCCGAGGCCGAGCTTGCCGGGCCTTGGAAGCAGGTCCCGGTCCCCGGCCGGCCCGGAGCGGTCGCCGTTCTCCGGGAATGGGAGGACCTGGACGCCGGGGACCGGCCGGTCGCCATCCTCTGGCACGAGGAGACCGCACGGCTCCTCACCGTCCTCCTCCCGCTCCTCGACCGCGAGCCGCTCTTCCATCTGGAGGACGAGGAGACCTCCGATGGCTACACCTTGAGTGCCGTCTATGGCGACCAGGGGTCCCAGGTCGCCGGGTGGCTCGACCGCTGCGAAGCGCGGTGGTCGGAGGGTCTCCACATCCTGGAGGCGGTCATCCGTTCACCGCTCGCCCTCGCCAACCTGCTCGCGGCGGCCGGTCCGGGCGCCGAGGAGCAAGTGGGGAAGATCCGCGCTCGACGGCAACGAGTCTAAAGATCACGGGAAGTGGTTTGGGAACGTGGGGCGGCGTCCGAACGCCGCTCCATCGTTCCGCAGCGGTCGAGAAAGCTGCCGCAACGCCCGGGAACCTTCCGCGGGGCCGAAGCACGCTCTCCAGTCCTTGGGGGAAGCCTGGTTTCGCGAATCCGGAGCCTGGCGTGTGCGTCGCGGAGCGCGCCGAACGGCTGGGGACTCGCCCGGAGGGCTTGGGGAAGAATGGGGAAGAATGGGGAAGACTCCCCCGAAATCGGGGAAGCCCTCCCCAATTTTGGGGAAGGGTTGCCTGTTTTCGGGGGAGAGCTCCCCAATTTCGGGGAAGAGTTCCCCAAGATTGGGGAAGAGTTCCCCAAAGTTGGGGAAGGGTTCCCCAAGATCGGGGAGGTCTTCCCCAATTTCGGGGAGAGGTTGCCCAATTTGGGGGGAGGCTTCCCTCAAATTGGGGAGGAGTCGCCCAATCTTGGGGAACTCTTCCCCGATTTGGGGGGAGAGCTCCCCAATTTGGGGGAGGCGTTGCCCCTCCTTCAGTGCTCCTTCGGCTCGCTCCGCTTGGCGCCGCGCGGCGCCTTCGGAGAGGTCTTCTTCGCCTTCACCTTCACCGCGGCCGGAGCCTTGGCCGCCTTCCCGGCTTTCGCCGGCTTGGCGACCGGCGCCGACTCGGTGCTCTTGGCCGTCGCTGCGGCCTTTTTCACGGTCTTCGTCTCCGCCACCGTCTCCGTCCGGACCGCCTCATCGAGGGAGAGGACCGAGTCCTCGCCGCCGAACTGGTTGGGGACCAGGGCGTCCGCCGCCTCGTCGTTGGTCCAGTGGTGGCCGTCCAACAGGTAGCGGAAACGGTAGGGTCGGCCGGTCTCGACGGTCACGGTGGCGCTGAAGCTGCCGTCCTTGCGCTTCTCCATCGGGTGGAGGTCGGCGTTCCAGCCGTTGAACTCGCCGAGCACCGCGGCCGCCTGGGCCTTGGCCTGCTCGGGGGAGATCTTGAACGTCACCCGGCATGAGCGGCCGGTCTTGGAGTAACTCTTGGTGATCATGGGGTCTCTCCTGGATGAGCCTTGCGGAGGGCACGGCGCTCTGGCGCGGATTGTACGGCAGATTGCGCCGCAGTGCGGCGCCCACCTCTACTGCTCGTAGCTCTCGACGGTTTTGGGGTCGCGGACGTGGGCCTTCTCGGGGTCCTCCCCGAATTCCCGGCGAGCCCGGCGCTGGCGCAGGAGATCCCAGCACTGGTCGAGCTCGACCTTGAGCGTATCGTAGCGCTTGTGGTCCTCGGGCGAGCGGTCGGTCCGCTGGTCGAGCTGATGCTCCTCTTCGACGAGGTGCTGGATGTGATGAAGGATGCCCTTGTCGTCCATGGTGACCTCCGATCCCGGTTTCCACCCCGCACTCTACGGGAGGAGAGGCCGATTGTATCGAAAGACTACGAAAACAGCCGGAACCACCGCGCGAAGAGCTTCTTGACCCCCGGCGTGAGCTGGGTGCGGCGCCAGGCGTCGGCGGCTTTTTTGACCACTTCGCCCTGGGTGGGGTAGGGGTGGATCACCGAGGCGATCTTTTTGAGGCCGATGCCGTGGGTCACCGCCAGGCAGAGCTCGCCCAGCATGTCGCCGGCGTGCTCGGCGACCAGGGTGGCGCCGAGGATCGTGTCCTTCCCCTTCTTGACGTGAAGGCGGAGGAAGCCCTCGTCGGCGCCGTCCAGGATGGCGCGGTCGACCTCGGAGAGGGGGATCGTCAGGGTGTCGATTTCGATCCCCTTCTCCTTCGCGGCCCGCTCATATAGCCCGACGTGGGCGATCTCTGGGCTGGTATAGGTGCACCAGGGGATCGTGAGAGCGCTCGCTTTGGCACGGCCGAAAAAGAGAGCGTTCTGGATGACGATGCGGGCCTGGGCGTCGGCCAGGTGGGTGAACTGGTAGCGCGCGGCGATGTCG
>DASQPA010000360.1:0-2742 GCA_035644215.1 Thermoanaerobaculia bacterium | reverse complement strand
TCCGCCCGCTGCCGGTCGAGAAGCCGCAGGAGCTGGTGGCCGTGTTCACCAAGGACGCGCACGTCAAGAGCCTCCTGCGCTCGTCCTATCCCAACTACCTCGACTATCGCGACGGGAACAAGACCTTCACCGCCCTCGCCGCCGATTGGAAGATCCCGCTGACCCTGACTTTGGGCGGCAAGAAAGCCTTCATCACCGGGCAGCTCGCCTCGGGCAACTACTTCGACGTGCTCGGCGTCAAGCCCGCCTTCGGCCGCACCTTCCTGCCGTCGGAGGACAAGGTCCCCAGCCAGGCGCCGGTCGTGGTGCTGGCGTACAAGTTCTGGCAGAACCGCTTCGGCGGCGATCCGGCGATCGTCGGCAAGACGATCACCCTGGACGAGCATCCGTTCAAGGTCGTCGGCGTCGCCCCCGCCGGTTTCTCCGGTACCCACCAGATGAACCCTCCCGCGCTCTGGGTGCCGACGATGATGCACGAGTGGGTGCTGTCGGGGACCAAGGCGGGAGGGCTCGACTCGTTCTTCAATCGCCACGAGACCATCTTCAACATCGTGGGACGGCTGAAGCCCGGGGTCGACATCCCCACCGCCGAGGCCGACCTGGGGCGGATCTCGCGCCAGATCGAGAAGGCGTGGCCGCGCCAGAACATCGACCGCACGGCGCATCTCATCCCCCTCGCCCAGGCGACGATCGAGCCGACCCAGCGGCGCAACATGCTGATCGCCGGGACTCTCCTCATGGGGGTGGTGAGCCTGGTGCTGATCATCGCCTGCGCCAACGTGGCGAATCTCCTGCTCTCGCGCGCGGTGGTGCGGCGCAAGGAGATCGCGATCCGGCTGGCGATGGGCGCCGGCCGGCCGCAGCTGATCCGCCAGCTGCTCATCGAGAGCACCCTGCTCTCGCTGCTCGGGGGAGGGGCCGGTCTGCTCCTCGCGGTCTGGGGACGCAACCGGCTGTGGGCGGCGAGCGCGCCGTTCCTGCCCTTCTCCCTCGACCTGAAGCTCAACGCCAACGTCCTCCTCTTCACCCTCGCCCTGTCGCTCCTTTCCGGCCTCTTGTTCGGTCTCGTGCCGGCCCTCCAGGCGTCGCGGCCGGACCTGGTGCCGGCGCTCAAGGAGCAGGAGGCCGGCAAGGTCCGGATGAACCGCCGCCTGAGCATGGGCAGCACCCTGGTCGTCCTCCAGGTCGCCCTGAGCCTGGTCGCGGTGATCCTCTCCGTCCTCTTCCTGCGCAGCCTGGCCCATCTGCAGGCGACGGACCCCGGGATCGACGGCAAGCACCTGGCCCTGATCTCGTTCGCCGACGTCACCTCGGTCGGCTACAACGACGACACCGGCAAGGAGTTCTTCCGCCAGGTGATGGCGCGCGCCGAGGCGGTGCCGGGAGTGCGCTCGGCGACGGTGACCGAGTACATGCCGCTGGTCGACGGCGGCGCGCCGCGGACGATCTACCTGAACGGCCAGGACCAGTACCACGGCGGCTATGGGCTGCCGGTGCTCTCCAGCACGGTCGGGCTGCACTACTTCGCGACCATGGGCATCCCGATCGTCCGCGGGCGTGACTTCAAGGCCGACGACACCATCGAGTTCGGCGAGCAGATGGTGGAGACGCTCAAGGGCACGCCGCGGATCATCATCAACGAGACGCTCGCCCGCCAGTACCTGGCCGGCAAGGACCCGGTCGGCATGAAGGTGATGATGTACGGCGTGCCGTTCGAGTTCACCATCACCGGCATCGCCCGGGACGCCAAGTACAGGTCGCTCGGCGAGGAGCCGCAGCCGTACGTCTACTTCTTCGTGCCGCAGTACTTCTGCCCGGTTTTGACGCTCTTCATCCACACCGACGGCGATCCCGCCGCCGTGCTGCCCAAGGTGCGGGACGCGGTGCGCCCGGTCGATCCGCGCCTCCCCCTGATCAACGTCGCGACGATGTCCGAGGTCTTCGACCAGGCGCTCCTCGCGCCGCGGCTGGGCGCCGTGCTGCTGACCCTCTTCGCCGTCCTGGCGCTCCTGCTGTCTGCCATCGGCACCTACGGGGTGATCGCCTATCTCTTCGGCCAGCGCCTGCACGAGATCGGCGTCCGCATGGCGCTCGGGGCGCAGCGCGGCAGGTTGCTCGGGCTGCTCCTGCGCCAGGGGATGGGCATCGTCGGCCTCGGGGTGCTCCTCGGGCTCGCCGTCGCCTTCCTGGCGACCCTCGGGGTCAAGAGCTTCCTCAACGGGGTGAGCGCCTGGGATCCGCTGTCGTTCTGGGGCGCCGCGCTGCTCCTCATCCTGGCGGCGTTCGTCGCCGTCCTCGTCTCCACCCGCCGCGCCATCCGGGTCAACCCGGCGGTGGCGCTGGGCTCCGAGTAGGCGGGCGACGATGCGAGCCCCCATCCAGGCAAGCCTGCTCGCCGTCCTCCTCGCACTCTCGGCCTTGGCCTGCGGCCGGCAGAGCCCGGGGGCGACCGGCGCGGCTTCCACTGCGGCCGAGCCGTCCACGGCAGGGGCCGCCGATTCCCCGCTCTGGACGACCGAGGTGGTGGAGCGCGGGGGCGATGTCGGCCTCTACGCCGGTCTGGGCCTGGACGGCCAAGGACGGCCGCACATCGCCTACTATGACCAGCTGAACAACCGGCTCAAGTACGCGCACTTCGACGGCGGCTGGCACCTCGAGACGGTCGACGACCACGGCGGGGCGCTGGCGATGGCCCTGGACGGCACGGGCCGGCCGCAGATCGCCTACAGCAAGCTGACGCCC
>DASQPA010000359.1:0-27239 GCA_035644215.1 Thermoanaerobaculia bacterium | reverse complement strand
GGTCATCGCCGCACGGCCCGCGGTCATCGCCGCACGGCCCGCGGTCATCGCCGCACGGCCCGCGGTCATCGCCGTACGGCCCGCGGCCACCGCCGCGGAGCCCTAGTCCCCGTTCGCCGAGGCGGGCACGGGCTGGTTCGCGGTGTCGCGCAGGAACGTCCAGAAGCTCTCCAGGTGCCGGACCGCCGAGTCGCGGCCCATCACCTCCACGAGGTCGAAGAGCGGCGGGCCGCCGCCGGCGCCGGAGAGGGCCATGCGGGTGGGGTGGATGAGCACCCCGGCTTTGAGGCCCCGCTCCTCGGCGAGGGCGCGGAGAGCGGCCTCGATCGACTCCTTGTCGAAGGCGGGGAGGGCGGCGAAGCGGGCGGCGAGGGCCTCCAGGTGACCGGGGAGGTCCGGGTCCTTCAGGAACTTGGCGGCGAGGGCCGGATCGTAGTCGAGTTGTTCCTGGAAGTACGGGACGAGGGCCTCGGCCAGCTCCTTCAGTGTATGCGCGCGGGTGCGCTGGAGCTCGATGGCGCCGGCGAGGCGGGCCGGGTCGGCACCCCCTGCGCCCAGCCCCACGGAGGCGAGGAACGGCTCCAGATGGGGGAGGACCTCCGCCACCGTGAGCCGCGAGAGGTACTGCGCGTTCATCCAGAGGAGCTTCTCGCGATCGAACACCGCCGCCGAGGCGTTCAGCCGGTCGACCGAGAAGATCTCCGTCATCTCCCGCCGCGACAGGATCTCCTTGTCGTCGCCCGGCGCCCAGCCCAGGAGGGCCATGAAGTTGTAGAGCGCCTGCGGCAGGATGCCCTCGCTGCGGAACTCCTCGACCGAGGTGGCGCCGGTGCGCTTGGAGAGGCGCTTCTTGTCCGGCCCGAGGATGAGCGGCAGGTGGGCGAAGACCGGCATCTCCCCCCCCAGGGCGCGGAAGAGCGGGATGTGCTTCGGGGTGTTCGACAGGTGATCCTCGCCGCGGATGACGTGGGTGACCCGCATGTCGATGTCGTCGACGCAGACCGACATGTGGTAGGTCGGCGAGCCGTCCGAACGCAGGAGGATGAAGTCGTCGAGCGCGTCGGGCGGGAAGTCCATGTCGCCGCGCACCAGGTCGTGGAAGCGGATGTTCTCGTCCGGCATACGAAAGCGGACGGCGAAGGGCTTGCCCTGGGCGAGGAGGGCCGCGGTCTCCTCGGCCGGACGGTTGAGGCAGGTCCGGGGGTAGCGGAAGGCGACCCCCCTGGCCTGCGCCTCGGCGCGCTGGGCGTCGAGCTCCTCGGCGGTGCAGAAGCAGCGGTAGGCGAGGCCCTGGTCGAGCAGCTCCTGGGCGCGGGCGCGGTGGAGCGGCAGGCGCTCGCTCTGCAGGAACGGCCCCTCGTCCCACTCGACGCCGATCCAGGCGAGGGCCGACTGGATCTGCGCGGTCATCGCCTCGTCGGAGCGCTCGCGGTCGGTGTCCTCGATGCGCAGAATGAAGGCGCCGCCCACGTGCTGGCGCAGGAGGTCGTTGTAGATCGCCGTGCGGGCGCCGCCGACGTGGAGGAAGCCAGTGGGAGAGGGCGCGAAACGCACCCGGACCGGGCCTTGGATCTCGGTGCTCATGGCGACGGCAAGGTATCACGCCCCCTGTGGACGCTCAACCGCTATACTCGCCGACGGATGAGAAAGCGAGGAGCCATGGACAGCAACGGCGGGCAGGTACTGGGGACGATCCGGACCATCGTGGTGGGGACCGACTTCTCGGAGGCGGCGGCGACCGCCATGGGGTGGGCGGCGGCCATCGCGCGGCCGATCGGCGCGCGGATCGAGCTGGTCCATGCCCTTTCCCTCCCCCTGCCGAGCGCGGACCTGGTCCGCCCCGGCCCCGACTTCCTGGACCAGCTCCAGAAGGCCGCCGAGGCGACCCTGGGCAGCGAGGTCGCGAAGCTCCGCGGAGAGGGGCTCGACGTCACCCCCCAGCTGCGGCTCGGCCAGCCCTCGCAGGTGATCTGCGACCTTGCCGAGGCGCTTCCGGCCGACCTCGTGGTGGTGGGGACCCGCGGCTACACCGGCCTGCGCCACATCTTCCTGGGGAGCACGGCGCAGCAGGTGGTCCATCACGCCCACTGCCCGGTCCTCGCCGTCCACCCCGAGAGCCCGGCGGCGCGGCCGATCTCGACCCTCCTCGTGCCCACCGACTTCTCGGCGGACGCCCAGCTCGCGGTCCACACCGCCCACCGGCTCCTCGCCCACCTGGAGAAGGACGCCAAGCTCGTCCTCGTCCACGCCTACCACCTGCCGGTCGAATACACCGCCTACGGCACGATCCCCACCGCGCTCGACTTCATGAAGGACGCCGGGTTCGAAGCCGAGGAGCGGCTGGCCGAGGTGGCCGAGCCGCTGCGCCGGGAGGGGCTCGCCGTCGAGACCGTGGTCCGCGAGGGCTTCCCGCCGGACGTCATCGCCGAGGAGGCGAAGAAGCACGGCGCCGACCTGATCGCCATGGGCACCCACGGCCACAGCGGGCTGCGCCACCTGCTTCTCGGCAGCACCGCCGAACGGGTGATCCGCAGCACCCCCTGCCCGGTGATGACGGTGCGGCGGCCGCGCTCTAGGCACCCACAGGGGGGTGCCCCTACTTGATCCAGACCGTTTTGATGTTGACGAACTCGCGGATGCCGACCTCGGCGAGCTCGCGGCCGTAGCCGGAGCTCTTGATGCCGCCGAAGGGGAGGCGGGGGTCGGATTTGACCGCGCCGTTGACGAAGACCGAGCCGGCTTCGATCGAAGCCGCCAGGTCCTCGCCGCGCGCCGGGTCGCCGGTCCACAGGCTGGCGCCAAGGCCGAAGTGGGACTGGTTGGCGAGCTCGATCGCATGGGCGGTGTCCTGCGCCCGGGTCACCGCCGCGACCGGGCCGAAGGTCTCCTCGTCGAAGGCCGGCATGCCGGGCTCGACCCCGAGGAGGACGGTGGGGGCGTAGAACCAGCCCTTCCCTGGAAGGCGCTGGCCGCCGGTCGCGAGCCGCGCTCCGGCCGCCAGGGTCCGCTGCACCTGGTCGTCCAGGTCCGAGAGCAGGTCCTCGCGCGCCATGGGCCCCACGTCGGTCGCGCGCTCCAGGGGATCGCCGACCTTCAATTCCTCCATGCGGCGGACGAACTCCTCCTCGAAGCGGTCGGCGACGGCCTCTTCGACGATGAAGCGCTTGGCCGCGATGCAGCTCTGGCCGGAGTTGATGGTCCGCGCCTTGGCCGCCTGGCGCGCCGCCTCGGCGGGATCGGCGTCGTCGAGGACAATGAAGGGGTCGGAACCGCCGAGCTCCAGGACCGTCTTCTTGAGGCACCGGCCGGCCTCCGCCGCCACCTCCCGCCCCGCCTTGTCGCTGCCGGTGAGCGTCACCGCCTGGACCACCGGGTGGCGGATCAGCTCGGCCGTGCGCGTCGAAGGGACGAGAAGGGTGGTCATCACCCCCTCGGGGCAGCCCGCCTCGTGGAACAGGGCCTCGATGGCGAGCGCCGTCCCCGGGACGTTCGAGGCGTGCTTCAGGAGGCCGACGTTGCCCGCCATCAAGCCCGGCGCGAGGAAGCGGAAGACCTGCCAGAAGGGGAAGTTCCAGGGCATGACGGCGAGCACCGGCCCCAGTGGCTCATAGCGCACGAAACTCTTCCCCGCGTCGGTCGCCACCGTCTGCTCGGCGAGGAAGCCCTCGGCGTGCTCGGCGTAGAAGTCGCACACCCAGGAGCACTTGTCGACCTCGGCCTCAGCGGCGGCCAGGGTCTTCCCCATCTCGGCGGTCATCAGGCGGGAGAAGCGGTCGCGGTTCTCCCGCAGCAGGTCGGCGACCCGCCGCAGAAGGTCGGCCCGCTCGACGAAGCGGAAGTCGCGCCAGGAGGGGAAGGCGGCAGCGGCCTGCTTCAGGCGGCGGTCCACCTCCGCCGGGCCGTGCTCGGGGTAGTCGGCGATCAGGGCTTCGGTCGCGGGGTTGATGGCTTTCATGGCGAGGGGAAAAGACGTGCAAATTCCCTACCGGGGAGGGATTCCTTCACACTTGGAGGAGCTCTTCCACGGCCCTCCGCAGGAGAGGCAGGTTCTGCTGGGTCACCGTCCAGACACGTTCAAGGTCGACGCCCATGTAGTTGTGGATCAATACGTCGCGCAGACCGGCCACCTGGCGCCAGGGAACGTCGGCAGAGCGCTGGAGCACCTCCGGCGAAAGCCGCTTCGCCGCCTCGCCAATGATCTCGAGCTCACGGATCACGGCGTCATGCCTCAGGGATTCGGCCATGAACTCGTCATGACCTACCTCCACGTAGCGCTCGATCTTCTGGATGGCGTCCAGGATATGCCGCAGGTACAGCGCGTCCCGGCTCACAGCGGCGTCGCTTCTGCCAGGACGTGCTCTCGAATGTAGGGGGACAGGGCTGGCTCGGTGACGACGTCCACCTGTCGATGGAGAAGATCCTCGATGTCCTGCTTCAGGCCGACGAGGTCCAGAAGCGACCTCCTCTCCTCCAGCGTGACCAGGAGATCGAGGTCGCTATTCTCGGTTCCCTCCCCCCTGGCGAGGGAGCCGAAGACGCGCACGTTGCTCGCCCCGTGGCGAGCCGCCAATTCGAGGATCCTCTCCCGATACTCCTCTACCAGGTGGCTTCTCATCGGCGCCTAGTATACCGTGGGTCCGCGCTCTCCCCTGAGCAAGCTCTCTTTAAGCCCATCAATGAAAGGACTTAGGGGTGTAGTGGGGAATGGCGGAGAGGGAGGGATTCGAACCCTCGGTCCGGGTTTACCCCGAACAACTGCTTAGCAGGCAGCCCCGATCGGCCACTCCGGCACCTCTCCGCAGTGAGGCAGGGCGTCATTCTAGAGGGGGTGGAGGCCGGAGTCAAAGATGGGGAGAAAAAAAGGGCCGGAAGCCTGGCCATGGCGGAGGGGGTGGGATTCGAACCCACGGGCCGCTTGCGCGACCGGCGGTTTTCAAGACCGCTGCTTTAGACCGCTCAGCCACCCCTCCGGGAACTGCCTTTCACCCCCCGATCCCATAGGCGCTAACGTACCGGCGAGGTGTCTCCCACCCGCTCCTCCAGCCGACGAGCGCCGAGGTCTCAGACAGCTTATCGCGGGGCCGGGATCTCCGCGAGGCCGCCCATGTACGTCCGCAGGACCTGGGGGATCGCGACCGAGCCGTCCTCCCGCTGGTAGTTCTCCAGGATCGCCACCAGGGTCCTCCCCACGGCGAGGCCGGAGCCGTTGAGCGTGTGGAGGAGGCGCGGCTTGCCGCCCCCCTCGGGGCGGTAGCGGAGGTTGCTTCGCCGGGCCTGGAAGTCCTCGCAGTTGCTGCAGGAGGAGATCTCCCGGTAGGCGTTCTGGCCGGGGAGCCAGACCTCCAGGTCGTAGGTCTTGGCGGCGGAGAAACCCAGATCGCCGGTCGCCAGGCTGACCACACGGTAGGGGAGCTCCAGGATCTCCAGCACCCGCGAGGCGGACCGGGTCATCTGCTCCAGGGCGTCGTAGCTCGCCTCGGGCGCGGTCAGGTTGACCAGCTCGACCTTGCTGAACTGGTGCTGGCGGATGAGCCCTCGCACGTCCTTGCCGTAGGAACCGGCCTCGCTCCGGAAGCAGGGGGTGTAGGCGGTGTAGCGGACCGGGAGGTCGCGCTCGTCCAGGATCTCCTCCCGATGGAGGCCGGTCAGCGGGACCTCGCCAGTCGGGATCAGGTAATAGGGATACCCCTCCAGCTTGAAAAGATCCTGCTCGAACTTGGGGAGATGGCCGGTTCCGGTCAGGGTCTCGCGGTTGGCCACGACGGGCGGCAGCACCTCGCGATAGCCGTGCTCGCCGGTGTGGAGGTCGAGCATGAAGGAGATGAGCGCCCGCTCCAGGCGGGCGCCGGCGCCGAAGGAGACGGTGAACCGGGCGCCGGCGAGCTTGGCGCCGCGCTCGAAGTCGAGGATGCCGAGAGCCGGCCCGAGGTCCCAATGGGCCTTGGGCTCGAAGGCGAAGCGGGGCGGCTCGCCCACCGTCCGCTCGACCCGGTTGTCGCTCTCCTCCCCCACCGGCACGCTCGGGTGGGGCAGGTTGGGGAGGGTCAGCTCGCTCGCCTCGATCTCGGCCTCGATCTCCTTCTGCCGGGTTTCCAGGGTCTCGATGCGGGCCTTCAAGCCGGCGACCGCGGCGATCGCGGCGTCCGCCTCCTCGGCATTCCCGCCCTGCTGTTTCAGGCGGCCGATGTCGCGGCTCGCCTCGTTGCGCTGGCGCTTCAGCTCTTCGACCTCGACGAGGCCCGAGCGCCGTTCGCCGTCCAGCTGCTGCCAGCGGTCGAGGAGGGAGAGGTCGAATCTGCGGGTGGCGAGCGCTTCGCGGACCCGCTCCGGGTGATCGCGCAGGAGGTCTCTGGAGAGCATGACGCGGCAGTCTAACACTCCCTCCGGGGTACGAATTCGCCGCCGGAGCCGTAGAAGAGAGCCGTAGACGATAAGATCGGCCGGCACTCCCATGCGCGCCCTCCCCTCCACCCGGGCCACCCCACGGACCACCCCCCTACTCGCCCGGGCCGCGGTGCCGGTCGCGACGTTCGCCGCGGTGGCGGTCTTCGCCGCCCATGAGGTTGACCGGGCGGCGGCGGCCGAAACCGCCTATCTGGGCGGGGTGGCCGCCGCGGTCCTCGCCGCGATCGCCGCCCTGGCGCCATCGGGGCCAGGGGAGCCGGCCCTGGAGCTGGGGCTGGGGGCCACCCTCGCCGTCACCCTCCTCTGGACCCTGCCGGACGGACCGGGGCGGGGGGCGGCGCTCGGCCTGCTGCTCACCGCCCTCTTCGCCCTCGCCGCGGCGCGCCGGCTGAGCCGGGGAATGCCGGCACTCACGGCGCTGCCGGCACGGATCGCGATTCCCCTCGCCCTGGGAGTCCAGCTGCTCGTCCGCGGCGACCGGCTGCTCGCCCCGCGGGCCGACCTTGCGACCTGGGGAACCCTCCTCGGGTTGCCCCTCCTGGCCGGGATGGCCCTCTCCGTTCTCGCCCGGCGGCATGGCGGTGCCCTGGCTCTCCTGGCCGGGGGGACCGCCGCGGTCCTCACCCCGGGCTGGAGCCTGGGGTCCGCCCTGGCGCTCGTCGCCCTCGCCGCGGGGAGCGTTCTCGGCGAGGAACCACGGCGTAGTTGGCGGGTCCGAACCCTCGCCGGCCTGGCGCTCCTCGCACCGCTCGCCTGGGAACCGCGGGCAGCCCTCCTGGGGATGGCCGCAGGGATCGCCCTGGCGGCGCCGCAGGCCGCCCTCGCCCCGGCGCTCGGCCTCGCCGTGCTCGCCCGGCTCCTGCCGCCGGCGCCGGAGGCCGCCGGCTTCGGCATCGTCACCCTGCCGCTCCTGGTGCCGGCCTTCCTCCTGCTCGATCGCGGACGCTGGGAGCGGCCGGCGGCGGCCCTCCTGCTCACCGTGGCGGCGCGAATGGTGCCGGGGCCGGCGGCGCTCGCGGCGCCCCTCGCCCTGGCCGCGCTCAGCATCCGGAAGGAAGGGGCGGGAGCCGTGGCACAGCGGGTGTGGACCGGCGCCCTCCTCTTCGGTACCTGCCTCCTCGCCGCCTACCCCTGGCTGCGGCCGGCTCCCCTGGGCGACCTCGTCGCTCTCCTCGGATCGCCCCGCATCGTGGCGGCCGTCGTCGTAGCCCTCGTCCTCGCCCTGGAGCTGGGGTCCGCGATGCCCTGGGGCCACCGGCTCCGCCAGCCGGTTGGGGTGGCGGGCATCGCCGGGATCGCCCTCTTTCTCGTCCTCCTCGTCCGCCTCCCCCCTCCGGCCCACCGCCTGCTCCGCCCCGCGCAGGCCCTGCAGCTCGATGCCACGAGCCCGGCCTGGGAGACGGCGCTGCCCGCCGGGACGACTGTCTCGGGCGTGGCGGTCGAGTCGGTCCTCACCAACAGTGCCGATCTGCCGCCGGAGGCGCCGGTCGCCACCCTGCGTCTCTCCGATGGCGGCGGTCCCCCGGTCTCCTGGACCCTGCGGACCGGCAGCGGGACCGGCGAGTGGGCGGCGCGGCGGCCCGATGTGCTGCGGGAGGCTCGGGCGGCTGGCAAACCGGTGCCGGCGCCCTGGATGGGCTGGGTGGCGGGGAGCTTCTTCGGCCAGCGCTATCGCGCCTTCTTCGCGCTCCCCTCGCCCCACCCCTTCGCCCGGCTGCGAATCGAAAGATTCCCCGGCCTGCCGCCGGACCTCACCATCGCCGTGCAGCAGATCGAGGTCCAGCGTTGAGACCGCTCTTCGGGACGCTCGCCCGGCTGGCGGCGGCGGGGGTCGCCGCGGCGCTCCTCGCGCGCCTTCTGCCGCTGGCGGCGAACGACCCGTTCCGCGGCACCCTCCTCCTCCTCCCCCTGCTCCTCGCCGGGGCGCACGAGATCGCCCGCTGGACCGTGCGGCAGGGGGGCCGGCCACTCGCTCCCGGGGGGACCGCCGGGGAGCTCGCCGCGCTGGGGCTCCTCGTCCTCCTCGTCCTCGGCCGCTCCCACCTGGGCTTCAAGCGGGGCGACTTCGTGCTCGCCGCGGCGCTCCTCCTCGTCCTCGCCGGCCGGGTGGCGCGCCAGACCCTCGCCCTCCGGCCGCTCCTGGGGGAGGAGGGAGAGGCGCTCCCGGCCCGGCCGTCCTCCCTCTTCTTCTGGCTGCCGCTCTTCGCCTATCTGGCGATCCTCCCCTGGGCGGCCGGCCATCATCCGCCGGATGGCGACGAGCCGTACAACCTGCTCATCACCCACAGCCTGGCCTACGACTTCGACGCCGATCTGACCAACAACTACGCGCAGGGCGACTGGCGCTACTTCATGGACCGGCCGATCGGGCCGCAGCCGGGCGATCCGGTGGGGCCGGGGGGCGAGCTCTACTCGCGCCACAACGACCTCCTCCCCATGGCGCTCGCCCCGGCCTACCGGGTGGCCGGGCGGCTGGGGGCGCTCGCCACCATGGCGGCCCTCGCCGCCGCCCTCGCCTGGCTCACCCTGCGCCTCGCCCGCCACTACCCGCCGCGGCGGTCGGGGGAAGCCCTCGCCGCCTGGGCGGTGCTCGCCTTCGCGCCACCGCTCCTCCTCTACTCCTCCCAGGTCTGGGTCGAGGTGCCGGCGGCGCTCCTGACCGTGCTCGCCCTCGACCGCATCCTCGCCCTGGACGACCGCGCCTGGAAGGGGAAGGACTGGCTGGGGATCGGCCTCCCCGTCCTCCTCCTTCCCGTGCTCAAGATCCGCTTCATGCTGCTCTCCGCTCCGCTCGTCCTCCTCGGCTGGTGGTACGGCGGACGGCAGCGGCGGGCGATCTGGCTGCTCGGCCTCTCGCTGGTCGCGGTGGCGGGGTCGATCCTGCTCTACAACACCCTGCTCTACCAGAACCCGCTCAAGATCCACTCCTGGGAGGAGGTCGAGCCCTACCAGCACAGCCTCGCCTCCTACGCCCTGGGGCTCTCCGGCCTGTTCTGGGACGCCGCCTTCGGCCTCTTCGGCAGCGCTCCGGTCTGGCTCCTGCTCCTCCCCGCCCTCCTCCGGCTCCTCCGGCCCGGCCGGCGAGCCCTCCTCGTCCACCTCGCGGTGCTCCTCACCCCCTACCTGATGGTCGTCGTGCCACGCCTCGAATGGTACGGCGGCTGGTCGCCGCCCTTCCGCTACGGCCTGGTGATGCTGCCGCTCTGCGCCATCGGCCTCATCCCCCTTCTCGCGGAACGCGACCGGCCGGGGGCGCGGGCGCTGCTCGTGGGCCTGGCCGCCGCGACCCTCGCCCTCACCCTGCTCTGGGTGGCGATGCCGGGCTGGACCTACAACTTCGCCCACGGCCGCACCTACCTCCTGGACCACCTGAGCGAACGGCTGGGGGCCGACGTCACCCGTCTTTTCCCCAGTTCCATCCGGCCGCGAACGGCCACCTGGGCCTGGCCGCTCGCGACGCTCGTCCTCCTGCCGCTCGTGTGGGGGAGCCGGGAACGGAGCGCCGGCCGGCCGGGGAGATCGGCGGGGATGTCGGCGGGGATGTCGGCGGGGATCTGGGGGATCGTCGGCCTCCTCGCCCTGGCCGCCGCTCTGCCGCTCGCCGCGGCCCGGGTGTCCACCACGGTGATCGAATTCGAGGACCCGCAGGTCCAAAAGAGCGGCGGCCATCTCCACCCGGACCGCTGGGTGATCGAGCGCCCCCGCTACCGGGGGGGCTGGGTCCTGCGGGTGGAGGAGCGGCTGACCGCTCCGGTCCTCCCCGGCGGCCGGCGGGTGCGGCTGGTCCTGGAGGCCGAGCTGATCCGCAACCAGCCGGTGCCGTTCTACCTCGACCTCCAGGCCGGCGAGACCCTCCTCGCCCGCTGGACTCCCCACCGCGTCCGGAGCTGGCGGCGGGTGGTGCTCGGCCCCTTCGACTGGCCGGCCGGGCAGCCGCTGGTCCTCGTCGCCCATGGCGAGCATCCGCCGGGGGCACTCAACGGCGCCATCCTCGACCGCATCGAGCTCCAGTGGCTTCGCTAGGAGGCCGTGAAAGAATGGTTGCACGCGGAATTCCCCGTAGAGACGCCCCAGGCGCTATCGAAATCCTTGCCGTTACCACGCCGTCGGGGCGTCTCCAACGCGGCCGAGATCTCAGGCGTCTGAGGCCTGCGGAGACGCCCCGACGGCGGTGGTTCCGGCGAGGTCCAGGAGGCCGGCAGGGGCGTCTCTACGAAGACTCGCGGGGTAGGGGGCCGGGATGAGGATCAGCGCTGTCATCCCCACCCTCGGCCGGAGCCCGCTCCTCGTCCCTTGCCTCGAAGCGCTGCGCCGGGACGGCGGAGCGGAGATGGAGATCGTCGTCGTCGACCAGGGAGAAACGCCGGTCGCGCTCCCCGCGGGACTCGCCGACCGGGTGGTACGGCTGGGGGAGAACCGCGGCTTCACCGGCGGCACGAATGCCGGGATCGCCGGGATCAGCTGCGAGCTCGTGGCAACGATCAACGACGACCTGCTGATCGAGCCGGGCTGGACGGCGGCCCTCGTCGCGGCGCTCGAGAGGGAGCCGCGGGCGGCGGCGGCCCAGGGGGTGAACCTGGTGCTGGAGCCGCCGGGGCGACCGGAGCGAACCGACGGCTGGGGTCTAGGCTGGAACCGCGCCTTCCAGGCGGTGCAACTCGGCCACGGCAAGCCGCCACCGTCGCTAGCGGAACCGGTGCGGGAGGTCTTCGGGGTCTCGGCCACCGCCGCCCTCTACCGCCGGGAGGCGCTGGCCGCCGTGGCCTTCCCCGGCGGCCAGGTCTTCGACGAGCGGCTCGGCTCCTACTATGAGGACGCCGACCTCGCCAGCCGACTGCGGGCAGCCGGCTGGATCGCCCTCTCGGTCCCCGCCGCCCGCGCCCGCCACGCCGGCTCGGCCACCTCCGGCGCCGATCGGGCTCGCGCCCGGGCGCGCTGGGCGAGCCTCTACGGCAACCGCTACCTGGTCCTGGCGCGCCTCCTGGGAACGGGGTTCTGGCCACGCCTCCCCCTCCTGGCGATGCGCGACCTCAAAGACCTGGCTCGGGCCGTTTTCCAGGGAGATCGGTCCCTGGTCGAAGGGATCTTCGCCGGCTGGACCCGCGCACTCCGGCTCCTACCCGCCTTCGCCCGGCGGGGAAGATCGTCGGCCCCTGATCTTGTGTACACAAGCGTTGACACGAAAATCGTAGCGCGGTAGGGTATCCACAAGGAGCAGAACGGTGAAGATCGCTGGAATCCGAGAGCTTCGCGCCAATAGCGCCGCCCTCCTGGGCGGGGACGAACCCGTGTTGGTGACGCGGCATGGCCGTGTCTCCGGTGTCTACGTGCCGTTGGAAGATCCGGACCGGCTGCCGCTCGATCTCCGCCGTGAGCTCTCAGAGGTTCTGGGACGGCACCTTTCTCGGCTCCTTGATGCGCAGGGAGTCACCGAGGATAGGGTGGCCAGCGACTTCCGTGCCCATCGAAGAAATCGTCGCTGACGCCAACGTCCTGCTCTCGGCGGTCGTCGGCAAGGCCGCCCTTCGCGTGTTCACGGATTTTGCGCTGTCCGTCCACGTCACGAAGTTCAATGCCGATGAAGTGATCGAGTATCTGCCCGACATGGCCGCCAAATACAGGCTCCCGGGCGAATTGGTCGAGATGCAGTGGAAGCTCCTGCCGCTCCAGATCCATCTCCAGGAGGGCTATCATCGCCATCTCGATCAGGCTCTCCTCGATCTTGCGGAGCGGGATCCCGAGGACGCTCACGCCTTGGCGCTCGCGCGCCAACTCGCGCTCCCCCTGTGGTCGAACGATCGTGACCTCGTCGGCCTTGGCGTGGACTGCTACTCGACCGCCCGCCTTCTTGCCCTCCTCGATCGTTAGGGCCAAGCTGGATCGAAAGCTCGCAGAGGAATGCCCCCCCCGCCCCCCGCCCCGCCGCTCCTCTCCGGCGTGGTCGTCCACTGGTACGCTGAGGATCTCCTCGTCGAGTTGGCCGCCGCCTGGCCACGGGACCCGCGTTTCGAGCTGGTGGTGGTCGACAACGGCTCGCGAGGTCCCCTCGCCTTGCCTGAAGGAGCGCGCCTGGTCTCGCCGGGGCGCCGCAACCTGGGCTTCGGCGGCGGGGCCAACGCCGGGATCGCCGTGGCGCGGGCACCTCTCGTCCTGATCCTCAACCCGGACGCAGTGCCCGAGCCGGGGGCGCTCGACGAGATCCTGCGCGCCTTCGCGGCCTATCCGGATGCCGCCGGCATCGCCCCCCGCCTGGCCGGCCTCGAGGGTGAGCCGCAGTTCGCCTGGCAGCTGCGCGACCTCCCCACCCCCTGGGCGTGCCTGGCCCAGGTCCTCCTCCTTCCCGGTCCCCCGACCTATATAGAGGAGCCGGCGGCTGGGACCGTGGTCGAGCAGCCGGCCGCCGCTGCCCTCGCCTTGCGGCGGGAGTCTCTGGCGAGGCTCCCCGGCGAGCCCGGTTTCGATCCGGGCTTCTACCCCGCCTGGTTCGAGGACGTCGACCTGGCAAAACGCCTGAAGGCGTCCGGACAGGTCCTCCGCTACGCTCCCGCCGCCCGCTTCCGCCACCGGCTGGGAAGCAGCGTGCCGCGGCTCGGCTATGGCACCTTCCTCTGGGTCTACGACCGGAACCTCACCCGCTACCTCGCCAAGCATCACGGCCGGGCCTGGGCCGGGGCGGCCCGCGCCCTCCTCCCACTGGGATTGCTCCTTCGGCTCCTTCTTCTCCCCCTGCGCTGTCCGCAGCGGGCGGCGAGCCGGGCCGAGGCAGGGCGCGGTCTGCTCGCCGCCCTGGCCGGAGCGCTCACCGGCTGGCGGCGGCCGGCCCGGCTGGCTACCGGAGAAGGCTTCCGGTGAACGACTCCCTCGCCTCGGTCGCCGTCTGCATCGTCACCCACGGCTCGGCCGCCGACCTGCCGGGCTGCCTGGACGCCGTCGGCACCATGGCATCCAGGCGACACCGCCCGCTGGAGCTGGTGGTGGTCGACTGCGCGAGCGAGGACGGCAGTCTGGAGGTGGCCCGGGCGCACGCCCCCGCCGGCCTCCCCTTCACCGCCGTGGCCCTCGCCGAGAACCGCGGCTTCGCCGGCGGCATGAACGAGGCGGTGGCCCGCACCGGCGCCGACTGGGTCCTCTCCCTCAACGCCGACGCCCGGCCGGCCCCTGACTACCTGGACTGCCTGCTCGCCCTGGCCGCCGCCCATCCCGAGCCGCGGGTCGGCGCAATGACCGGCCGGCTGGTCCGCCCGGCGGAACCCGGCACGGCCGGCGACCTCCCCCGGCTCGACGCCTGCGGCATGCGGCTCACCGCCAACTGGCGCCACCTGGACCGCGGCTCGGGCGAGGTCGACCACGGCCAGCTGGCGGTCCCCGAGCGGGTGTTCGGAGCGACCGGCGCCGCCTCCCTCTTCCGCCGCGCCGCCCTTCTGGACGCCGCGGTGGACGGCGAGGTCTTCGATCCCCTCTTCCACTCCTTTAGAGAAGACGCCGAGCTCTGCTTCCGCCTCCGCGAGCGCGGCTGGGAGGTGCTCTACGCTCCGGAGGCCCGCTGCGAGCACCGCCGCTTCAACCTGCCCGAGCGGCGGAGCGCCATGCCGGCCGCGGTGAACTATCATTCGCTCAAGAACCGCTATCTCCTCCGCCTCTATCATCAGACCGGAGGAAACTTCCTGCGGACCTTCCTCCCCACCCTCTGGCGCGACCTCCTGGCCCTGGGCTACGTGCTGGCGCGGGAGCGGACCTCCCTCCCCGCCTACACCTGGCTCTGGCGGCACCGGCGCGAGATCGGCCGCCGCCGCCGGGCGATCCTCGCCCGGCGGACCGTGCCGGCGCTGGAGATCGACCGCTGGTTCCGGCAGGCGGGAGTGCCGCTTTGACACCCTCTCCGCCTTCGATGAACGTCGCCCTCCTCGGCAGCCGCGGCATTCCCGCCCGCTATGGCGGCTACGAGACCCTCATGGAGGAGCTGGCGGTCCGCCTGGTGGCGCGCGGCTTCAAGGTCACCGTCTACTGCCGCTCGCACTCGACCCCGCGCGGCCTCACCCGCTACCGCGAGGTCGACCTGGTGGTCCTGCCGACCCTCCCCACCAAGTACCTGGACACCCCGGTCCACACCTTCCTCTCCTGCTGGGCGGCCCAGGGCCGGGGGCACGACGCGGCGCTGGTGGTCAACTCGGCCAACGCCCTCTTCGTCCCCCTGCTCCAGGCGGCGGGCATCCCCGTCGCCCTGCACGTCGACGGCATCGAGAAGCGGCGCGCCAAGTGGGGACCGTTCGGGAGGGCCGTCTACGCGGTCTCCGAGCGGCTCGCCTGTGTCCTGCCGGACGCCCTGGTCACCGACGCCGAAGTCATCCGCCGGCACTACCTGGAGCGCTACGGCGCCCCCTCGGTCGCCATCGCCTATGGCGTCGATCCCCGCCCGCCGGCGACCACCGGGGTCCTCGACCGGCTGGGGCTCCGGAGTCGCGGCTTCTTCCTCTACGTCAGTCGTTTCGAGCCGGAGAACAACCCTCACCGGGTGGCCGCGGCCTACCGCAACGTGGGGGGCGACCTGCCCCTGGTCATGGTCGGCGGCGCCCCCTACGCCTCCGCCTTCATCGCCTCCTTCACCCAGGGAGCCGACCCGCGCATCCTCTTTCCTGGCCCGATCTACGGCGAGGGCTACCGCGAGCTCCTCTCCCACGCCCTCGCCTACGTCCACGCCACCGAGGTGGGGGGCACCCATCCCGCCCTGGTCGAGGCCATGGGCTACGGCAACTGCATCGTGGTCAACGACACGCCGGAGAACCGCGAGGTGGCCGGGGAGGGAGGACTCTACTTCCGCGCCGCCGTCCCGGCGAGTCTGACCGAGGCCCTGGAGCAAGTGCGCCAGCACTGGGAGATCGCCCGCGCCAGGGGTGTCGAGATGGCCGAGCGGGCGGCCCGCCTCTACTCCTGGGATCGCGTGGCCGACCAATACGCGGCGCTTTTCCGGCAGCTCGCCGGGCGGTAGGTCAGAGCTTCATGCGGCGAGGAGGTCCAGGACATCCGTCACCCGAATGCGCATCCCCCGAATACAGGGCCGGCCGCTGCCGCCTTCAGGGCTTGGGCGCAGAGTCCACAGATACAGGCCATCTCCCGGGACTCTGGCGCAGAGTCCGCAGATACAGGCCGTCTCCCGAGACTTTGGCCCAGAGTCCGCAGATACAGGCCATCTCCCGGGACTTTGGCCCAGAGTCCGCAGATACGGGCTGTCTCCCAGAGGGCCGTCCGGCCGTGACGGCGAGAGTTTTGCATCCGTAAAATACCTCTAGAACATACCCACGGGCCTCGCCCAAGGCCTTGGAAGCTGGCGGGAGAGGGCGTAACGCAAGTCAGAATCGACCTTTATGGACGAAAACTTCATGCGATACGTTAGAATAGGCTCGCTTCGCCATAGGGTGGGTGCCGGCGGGATGAACTCGACTCCATGCTAAAAGAACGAGCCCGAATCCTCGCGGTCGTGATCTTTTTACTCGACCTGTCCCTCGTGGCAGGTGCTTTCTTACTCTCGTTCTCGCTGCGCAGCTCGGTCCTGCCCTATCTCGCGCCCCGTACCTTCCCCAGCTCGCTCCACCCGTTCTGGGCCTACCTGCCGCTCCTCCCCCTCGCCTTGCTGATCTGGGGGGCGCTGCTGCTCCTCTCCGGGCGCTACCGCTCGCACCGCACGGTGCCGCTCGTCGACGAGGCCTGGGCCATCGTGCGGGTCTGCGGGACCGGTGCCATCTTCTTCACCCTCGTCCTCTACGTCGGCCGGCTCGACGACCGCCTCCTGGTCGACGACCGGATCAGCCGCTTCTGGGTCTTCCTCTTCGCCGTCCTCTCCTGTCTGCTCCTGCTGACCGAGAAGATCGCGATCCGGATGACCTCGCGCTACGTCCGGGCGCACGGCTTCAACTATCGGACGGTGCTCATCGTCGGCACCAACCCCACGGCCCTGGAGATCGCCGAGTCGATCTTCGGCCACCGCTTCTGGGGCTACCGCATCTTGGGCTTCATCGAGAACGGCCGCGATCCCGGGGAGCCCTGGACGGCTCCCTTCCCCATCCTCGGGGAGATCGAGGACATCCCGCGGATCGTCGAGAACAACGTCGTCGACGACGTCATCTTCGCCGTCCACCGCCGCGAGCTCGACCGCCTGGAGGACCTCTTCCTCTCGCTCCAGGAGCAGGGCATCCGCACCCGCTTCGCGATGAACCTCTTCCCCCACACCCGGGCGCGGGTCGAGCTGGAAGAGCTGGACGGCATGCCGCTCCTCTCCTTCGCGACGACCCCGACGAGCCAGCTGCGGCTGATGGCCAAGCGGTTTCTCGACGTGGCGCTCGCCGCGCTCATCCTGCTCCTCGCCATCCCCGCGGTGGGGACGATCGCCCTCCTGATCAAGCTGACCTCGGGCGGCAACATCCTCTTCCGCCAGACCCGCTGCGGCCTGAACGGCCGCTTCTTCACCCTCTACAAGTTCAGGACCATGGTCGAGGGCGCCGAGGACCAGCGCCGCGACCTGCTGCACCTGAACGAGATGGACGGCCCGGTGTTCAAGCTGAAGAGCGATCCCCGGGTGACCTGGTTCGGGCGGTTCCTGCGCAAGTTCAGCCTCGACGAGCTGCCCCAGCTCTGGAACGTCCTGCGCGGCGACATGAGCCTGGTCGGGCCGCGGCCGCCCATCCCCGAGGAGGTCGCCCACTATCAGCGCTGGCAGCGCCGCCGCCTGGCGATGAAGCCGGGCTTGACCTGTCTCTGGCAGATCAGCGGCAGGAACAACGTCGATTTCGAGCGCTGGATGCAGCTCGACCTCGAATACATCGACTCCTGGTCGCCGCTCCTCGACCTGAAGATCCTGCTGAAGACGATCCCCGTGGTGCTGTCGGGAAGAGGGGCCTCGTAGGGCTGAATCCCGCCCCGCCGCAGGGCAGGTAGGGGCCGAGCCCCTGTGCCTGCCCTGCGCGGGTTCACCCCTCCCGCACCACCTCCTGGATCAGCTGCATCAGGGCCTGGCTGCTGAACGGCTTCTTGAGGAAGCGGTAGGGGCCGTCGCCGAGCAGCTGCTCCTCGGCCACCACGTCCTCCGGGTAGCCGGTGGTGAAGATCACCTTCATCTCCCGGCGCTCGGGGGTGAGGAGCCGGGCGAGCTCCTGGCCGCTCATGCCGGGCATCACCACGTCGGTGACCAGGAGGTGGATCGGCCCGTCGTGGCGGGCGGCCAGGGCGAGCGCCTCGTCGCCCCCGGCCGCCGCGAGCACCAGGTAGCCGCGGTCCTCCAGGATCTCCGCCAGCGGCCGGCGCAGCTCGCCCTCGTCCTCGACGAGGAGGATGGTCTCCGCCCCCCAGTGGGGAGGGGGAGCGGCGCCCGGCGCCTCGCCGGCGACCACCACCGGCTCGACCGTGGGGAGGAAGAGGCGGAAGGTCGTCCCCTGGCCCGGCCGGCTCTCGACCTCGATCCTGCCGCCGGCCGGCTCGATCACCTCGCGGGTCCAGGCGAGGCTCAGGCCCACCCCGCCCTCGTCCCGGGCGCTCCACAGCGGATCGAAGAGGTGGGCCAGGGTCACCTCGTCCATGCCGCGGCCGGTGTCCTCGACGGTGAGCTCGACCCGCCGCTCGGGCGGGCGCCCGGGAGAGGTGCCGAGCCGCAGCCGGCCGCCTCCCGGCATCGCCTCCCAGGCGTTGGCGGCCAGGGTGAGGAGGACCTGCTCCATCTGCAGCGGGTCGACGGAGAGCGGCGGCAGGCCGGGAGTGAGGTCGAGAACCAGGTCGACCCGCTCGCCCAGGAGCTGGCGCAGGCTCTCGCCCACCTCGCCGAGCATGCGGTTCAAATCGAGCGCCCGCGGCCGGGGATTGCGGTGCCGCCCGAAGGCGAGCAGCTGGCGCACCAGGGTGCCGCCGCGCCCTACGGCGGACTCGACCGCCTCCAGATGCTTGCGGATGGGGTCGCCCACGGGCAGGCGGGAGAGCGCCAGCTCGGTGTCGAACGCCACGGCGGTGAGCAGGTTGTTGAAGGAATGCGCCACGCCGCCGGCCAGGCGGCCCACCACCTGCGCCTCGGAGAGGTCACGCAGCCGCTCCTCGCTCACCCGCAACGCACGGCGGGCGAGGGCGAGCTCCTCTTCGAGCTCCGCCACCCGCGCCCGGGCGCTCGCCGCGTCCCACTCCTCGGTCGCCAAGCCGGGTGTCAGTCCCCGCTCTCCAGGACTTCGCGCACCTTGGCGACCAGGGCGCGGCCGGTGAAGGGTTTCTTCAAGAGGGGCGCGTCGCCCTGGGCCAGGCTGGGACGCTCGGCCAGGCCGGCCGGGTAGCCGGAGGCGAAGAGCACCTTCATCTCCGGCCGCTCGAAGGCCAGCCGCTCGGCCAGCTCGACGCCGCTCATGCCGTTCATCAGAATGTCGGTCACCATGAGGTGGATCGGCCCCTTGTGGCGCCGGCTCAAGGTCAGGGCCTGGGCGGCGTCGGCCGCCTCCAGCACCTGGTAGCCGCGGGCGGCCAGGATCTCCGCCTGGGGCTTCCTCACGTTCTCCTCGTCCTCGACGAGGAGGATGGTCTCCCAGGGCGCCACCTCCTCCTCCGTGGTCCGGCCCGCGGTGCTCCCCCCCGGCACCGGGAGGTAGAGGAGGAAGGTCGAGCCCTTCCCGGGCTCGCTCTCGGCGAGGATCTGGCCGCCGCTCTGGTTGACGATGCCGTAGACCGTCGACAGGCCCAGGCCGGCCGCCTCGGAGCCGCGCTTGGTGGTGAAGAAGGGCTCGAAGATCCGCCGCCGCACCTCTTCCTTCATCCCCGGTCCGGTGTCTTTCACCTCCAGGAGGACATAGCGGCCGGGCGTCGTGCGCCAGGAATGGACCAGGTCGCCCGCGGCGAGCTCGACGTTGGTGGTCCGCAGGGTGAAACGGCCCCCCTCGGGCATGACGTCGCGGGCGTTCGAGGCGAGGTTCATCACCACCTGCTCGATCTGCTCCGGGTCGACCTGGACCGGATCGAGGTTGGGATCGAGGTCGGTGTCGATCTGGATGCTGTCCCCGAGCTGACGGCGCAGGCCCTCGGTCATCTCGCGGAGCAGGTTGTTGAGCTGCATGGACCGGGGATGGAGGACCTGGCTGCCGGAAAAGGCGAGGAGCTGGCGTGCCACTTCGGCAGCCCGCTCTCCGACCTTCTCGATCTCGCGCAGGTGCTTGCGCGCCGGGTCCTCGGCGGGCAGGCGGGAGAGCGCCAGCTCGGTCTCGAAGCCGATGGCGGTCAGGAGGTTGTTGAAGACATGGGCGATACCGCCGGCGAGAGCGCTCATCGCCTCCATGGTGTAGGCCTGGTCTCTCCCCGCCTCCCCCGTCTCCTCCCGCTCCTTGCGGGGGAGGTCCTCGACGGCGTGCACGGCGCGCCGGCTGTCCTTCGGTGTCCAGATCGGCTGGCTCATAGGTCGGCTCCGGGGTAGGCCCTTCATCCTCCCTCTATTCTATGCAGATTTCGGTCCACCCCCGGGCCGCTGCCTGTCCCCCCTTGGGCGGGAGGGCGGCGGTACGGGTGGGAGTAGCCGGCCGGAGATCCGGGGGTGTCTTTGGTAGAATCCCTCCATGAGCGTCGCCACCGCCCTCCTGACTGCGGAGGATCTCCTCCAGCTGCCCCGTGACCACGGGCGCTACGAGCTCGTCGAAGGAGTGCTGCATCGCATGCCACCCCCTGGTTTCGAGCACGGCTCCGTGGCGGCCCAGTTCGCGGGCCTTCTCTTCGCGCACGTTCATGCGCACAAGTTGGGTCGGGTCCTGGCCGCCGAGACCGGGTTCCTGATCGCGTCCGCGCCCGATACCGTGCGGGCCCCCGACGTCTCCTTCCTCAGCAACGAGCGGTTGCAGGAGGCCGCCTTCGACCGCCAGAAGTACTTCCCGGGCGCCCCCGATTTCCTGGTCGAGGTCCTCTCTGCCTCGGACAGCTATTCGGACGTCGAGAAGAAGGTGGTCGGCTGGCTCGCGGCGGGAGCCCGGGTGGTCGTCCTCGCCGATCCCGCTCCGGCGCTCCTCTTCGTACACCGCCCCGGCCGGCCGGTCGAGATCCTCTCCAAGGCCGACACTTTGGACGTTTCCGACGTGGTGCACGGCTGGACGGTGCGGGTTAGCGAGATCTTCGAGGTAGAGATCGCGTCCTGATCCACGTCATAGTGGACGATATGGCATACAGCTACACATTTGATCACGCTTCTTGGGGCACTCTCCGCTATTGGAACAAAGAATATATTCGCCAGTCCTTGCAGATCGGCTGGCGGCAAAATCGGCTATGGGTGTTGACCGAGTTGTGGAGGAACTACTAGAGGCAGTGCGAGCTTGAGGTGAATGCACCAGTTCGGCGCCATTGGTCCCTGGCTTCTAGGGACAGACACATCGCTGATGGCCAAACGTCTTTCAGGTAGTCTGGTCAACCTGATTCATGAAGCGACCGTTCGCTCGTTCTGGCGGCGGAAGGCGCTTTCGCGCTTTCTCCGGCAGGTAGGTATTGCACAGTCGTTCCTCAGCGCTTGGTCGCAGGAAGAGTCGAAGCGCGATGTCCTAGATCGTCTTTTCGCTGTCCTACCCAACCAACCAGGCGGCCAGGAACTATTACTCCGAATGGCTCGAGATCTCGCCGGCCAAACCAGCTTCCAGGACTTGGAAGGTTGGGAGGATTCGGAGTCGAAGCTGAGGGAAGCGGCCAAGGCAGTCCGGGCGCTGAGAGCAGCGCTTGAACAGCTCGATGACCAGGTCATCTCAGAGCGTGAAAGGAAAGAGGCCCAGGAGCGGCTCCGCGCTCTTCAGGAGGAGGCTGCGCGCTCCCGCCAAACTCTTGCCGGCCTCGACAGCCGCTTGCAGGAACTGGCAAGACGGCTGGGAACCCCTGCCGCAGGATATGACTTCCAGATTTGGTTCTATGAACTCATGGATTTCTACGAGATCTCATGCCGCCGGCCCTATGTTACCAACGGACGCCAGATAGATGGGGCGATCACGGTCTCCGGCACTACCTACCTCGTTGAATTGAAGTTCACTGCCGATCAGGCGGGGGCGCCAGACATCGATACACTGCACAAGAAGGTCACCGACAAGGCAGATAACACCATGGGTGTCTTTGTCTCTATCTCGGGGTTCTCGGGTCCAGCGATTCAAGGAGCCTCTGGGCCAGGAACGCCATTGCTGTTGCTGGACCACCGTCATGTGTATCTGGCACTCACCGGAACAGTGACCTTCGCGGAAATCATCCAAAGAGTCCGGAGGCACGCGTCTCAGACTGGAGAAGCGCTGCTGCCACCGGAGCACTTCGGAGGCTAAAGGGTTTTGGCCGCCGACTTATCGGCAGCGTCGCTGGCGCCTTTGGCGTTCCACCCACTCTGCGCCGCTCTCGCTCACCTCGTCCTTCCAGCCACCGGTCAAGCCCGCCGCGATGATTTCGGCGCCCGTCAGAGGGTGGACCTTCAGTGCCTCCGCAAGTTCTTCCGCGGTCCAGTCTGCCGAGGGGACCTCGATGGTGGCCCGGGCCTTCCCCGCCGGCAGCCCTTCCGGCAGCTCGACCTCCAGCTGTCCCTGTTCCGTGATCGTGCCGTCCAGGTGGATCGTCGCCATGCTCCTCTCCTCGTAGCTATTCTAACCTCCACTGCAACCTCCCTGGTACGCGGCATCACGCTTGACGTTAATCACGCATGACGTTACTATTTCGACCATGATCGTGTCGTTCAAGAGCGCAGACACGGAGGCCCTGGCGAGGGGCCACCGAGTCAGGCGTTTCACGAACATCGAGCAGGTGGCGCGACGCAAGCTCCGGCAGCTGGAGATCGCGGGCCGACTGGACGATCTGCGTGTGCCCCCGGGCAACCGGCTCGAGGCGCTTAAAGGTGACCGTGTCGGGCAGCACAGTATCCGCGTGAACGACCAGTTCCGGGTGTGCTTCCGCTGGACGGCGGGTGGTGCGGAGGACGTAGAGATCGTGGACTATCACTGAAGGAGAGCGGCCATGGAAAAACTCAAGCCCGTAACGCCCGGCGAGTTGCTGCTCGAGGAGTTCCTCGTCCCGATGGGACTCTCGCAGTACCGGCTCGCCAAGGAGATCGGTGTGCCCGCCCAGCGGATTGGGGAGATCGTGGCGGACAAGCGCGCCATCACTGCCGATACCGACCTGCGCCTGTGCCGGTTCTTCGGCCTGTCCAACGGCTACTGGTTGCGAGCCCAGGCGGCCTACGATACGGAAGTGGCGGAAGAGACGCTCGCAGAGGCGCTCCGGAAGATCAAGCCGTGGGCGGGCACGGCGGCGTAGCCACCCCTACTCCACCCGGTACGTCACCCCCTCCGACCGCCCCAGGTCATCCGTCACCACCAACCGGTGGAGGCCGCGCTCGGGGGGGAGAAAGAGCTTTTCGCCGGGGGCGTTGGTGGCGACCAGGAGGCCGTCCTGGTACCAGAAGAGGTGGGTAGCGCCGGGGCCGGCGCGGGCGACTAAGGGGATGCGCTGGAACTCGGCCGGGGCGTCCTTCCTTAGATGATAGGCGGTCGAGGCGTCGGGGGAGACGATCTTCGGCGCTTCGCCCGAGGGGACCCCGGAGCAGCCGGCGGCCAGGCGGGGGAGGTCGTCCACGTGGTTGCCCTGGGTGCGCCACCAGGCGGCGAGCTCGGGCGGGTAGACGGTGAGCACCCGGAAACGGTGCGGGCGGGCGGAGACGCAGTCTCCCGAAAGCAGATCGCCGCTCCTGGCGTCGACCAGCACCTGCCGGTGATAGGCGCAGGCGGAGAGCTTCGAGCGGCCGGGCAGGTAGGGAACCCGGATGCGGGTCGGGCAGTAGGGGCCGGGCAGCTCGTGGCTCTCGGCGCAGACCTCGATCTCCTCCGGTTCGACGCCCAGGGGCTTCCGCGGCGCCTCGGCCCCCCCGCCCTCTCCGATCGTGCGCTCGATGGCGCGGAAGAGGTCGAAGAGGAGCGGCCCGGCGTGCTGGCTGCCGGAGATCCCCTGCACCGGCCGGGCGTCGAAGTTGCCGACCCAGACCCCGATCGTGTAGCGCCCGGACCAGCCGACCGCCCAGGCGTCGCGGTGGCCGTAGGAGGTGCCGGTCTTCCAGGCCACCGCCGGCACGTCGCGGGCGATGTCCCAGGCGTCCGGCAGGTCGGGGCGGCGCAGATCGGTCAGGATGCCGGTGATCGCCCAGGCCGCCTCGGGGGAGAGCAGGCGCTCCGGCGCCGCCCCGGTCGGCAGGTTGCGTGGCCGGGGGTGGAAGACGCGGTGGGATCGGCTGCGCGGGACCGAACGGCGGCGGGGCGGCTCGGGACCCTCCTCCAGGGTGCGATAGGGCTGGTACTGGCCGCCGTCGGCCAAGCTGGCGTAGAGGTTGGCGAGGTCGAGGAGGGTCACCTCGCCCGCCCCCAGGATGAGCGGCAGGCCGTACTTCTCGACCGGGCGATCGAGGGTCGCGATGCCGCCTTTCAGGAGGAGCTTGTGGAAGTCCGCCAGGCCGACTTCGGCGAGGAGGCGGACGGCGGGAGCGTTCAACGAGTGGATGAGCGCCTCGCGCACCGTCACCCGGCCGTGGTACTGGCCGTCGTAGTTTTCCGGCACATAGCCCGAGTAGTCGGTGGGGACGTCGAGCACGTAGGAGTCGGGGAGGAGCCGCCCTTCGTCGAGCGCCATGCCATAGAGGAACGGCTTGAGCGTCGAGCCCGGCGAGCGGCGGGCGGTGGCGCCATTGACCTGCCCCTGGTGCCGGCGATCGAAGAAGTCGGCCGAGCCGACGAGGGCGCGGACGGCGTGGGTGCGGTTTTCGATCACCACCACCGCGGCGTTGGCGATCCCCTCTCCGGCAAGCTCTTTCGCCCGCCGCGCCACCTGCTCCTCGGCGGTCCGCTGGAGCCGCCGGTCGAGGCTGGTGCGCAGGCGGGCCGGGCCGGACATGCCGCCGATATTCGGCCGCGAGCCCAGCCCGGAGGCCACCAGCTCGCACCAGTGGGGGGCGACGAACGGCGGCCGCCGGCGCACCACGGGAATCGGCTGCAGCCGGGCCGCCGCGATCTCCCCTTCCGGGAAGGCGCCGCGGGCGGTGAGCTGCGCGAGCACCCGGTCGCGGGCGGCGCGGGCCGCGGCCTGGCCGGGCTGGCCGGTCGTGGGGTCGTAGCGCTGCGGAGAGCGGGGGAGGGCGGTCAGCAGGGCGATCTCCCCGAGCGACAGCCGCTCCGGCGCCTTGCCGAAATAGAACCAGGAGGCCGCCCCCACCCCCTCGACGTTGCCGCCGTAGGGAAGGAGGTTCAGGTAGATCTCCAGAAGCTTCGTCTTCGAGTAGCGCCGGGTGAGCTGGAGGGCGCGGAAGCTCTCGCGAGCCTTCGACCAGAGATTGCGCCGGCGCGGTTCGGCCATGCGGGCAATCTGCATCGGGATGGTCGAGCCGCCCGAGATGATCTGCCGAGCCCGGAGGTCGGACCAGGCGGCGCGCAGGATGGCGAGCGGGTCGACCCCGGGGTGATGCCAGAAGCGCTGGTCCTCGGAGGCGACCAAGGCGCGCGGCAGCTCCGGGGGGAGCTCGCCGAGCTTCACCGGGAGACGCCAGCGACCGTCCTCGGGGAGGAGGAAGCGGAGGGGCTCCCCCTCCCGGTCCGCGATCACCACCGCGGGGGGGCGGTCGAGGGCCTTCCAGGGGAAGGGGAAGAGGAGGTCGAGGAGGAAGAAGAGAAGGAGGGCAGCGATGGGGGAAAGAAAGAGGGACAGGAGAATCCTCTTGCCCCGGGTCAGGCCCCGCTTTCCATCGCCCGCATCGCCGCCTCGTCGCCCCCCACGGGTGGGGGCGCTACGCTCACAGCGTAGGATTTCTCCACCCGTGCTGCTGTCCATCAGGCTTCTCCAACCCGCCAGGAAGGCCCGGCCCGACCGGGCACGCCTTGGGCCGTGTGCGTAGCGCCCCCACCCGTGGGGGGCGTCGAGGCGGCGTTTCCATCCCGAGCCTCCGAATCCTCTCGCCGGTCGCTTCCGTCCCCCTCCCCCTTACCGTACCTTGATTGGCGTCGCCAGTGCCTGCGACTTGAACGGACCATCTCATTTCAGAGAACGGAGCTCGCGCAGCACCTGGTCCGCGGGTATCCCTTCGACTTCGCCGGCATCCCACTCGCGCTCCCGACGCTCGGCCTCCTCCAACAATAGCTTCTCGATCTCGGCTTCTGACAAATCGTCAGTAGGTCTCACGATATCCAGTATACCCCCTCGGCCAAACACACCTCCGCAGGCGCGCCCGGGCGCGCCTGCGGAGGCTTACTGCATACCGGCTGGGCCTGCCACTCCTACTGCGCCCCCTTGACCACCTTCGTCGCCTGCACCTCCGGCTGCGGCGCCGGGGTGGGGTCGTCCTTGTGCCGCGGCGGCTTGCGGCGGAGGGGGAGGATGCCGAACTGCGTCAACCGCTCGGTCGTGGTCCCCAGCTCGGCCCGGACCGCATCGCGCAGGCGACGCGCGCGGTCCGTGCCCTCGGTGACGAGCTCCTTCAGGCTCTGGGTCGTGGTCTGCTTGGTGGCCGCGTGCGACGCCTGAGTCGCCTTGGCCTGGCGCACCTTGTCCAGGCTGTCGGCGAGCGCCGCCCGCTGCGGTTCGACCCTCGCCAGATCCGTCCCGTGGTCCACCACCGCGCTGAGCAGCGCCTCCCAGTCCTGCATGAAATCGGCGAAGGCGCTGGGCTTCCGCTTCTTCTTCTTGTTCGGCTGCGGGGTGGGATTGGGGTCGGGGGTAAGATTGCTGTTCGTGGACATGTTCGTTTCTCCTTTCGTGTTTGACTGCGTTGGGTGTTGGGTTGCGTTGGACAGTTGGGTCAGCCGAGCTCGGTCGCGAGATCCAGGATGGTCCTGGTGATCCCGTGGCCGGACCGGCTGTGCAGGGTGACGACGAGCTGGCCGTTGGCGAGCGTGAGGCCCAGAGGCAGGCGACGATCGGCCGCGAGCTGCATGGCGAAGGCCGCGTAGGCCGCCGCGTGCTGCGGGTCGGCGAGCTCGCGCACCTTGCCGATCGTCCGGCCGGTGGGAGAGAGCTTCCACCCGGTCATCCCGTCCAGGCGCTCCATCACTCTGAGGCGCTGGCGCGTCTTGCGCACGGCGAGCCCGTCCTCTACCCGTTCGGGTTTCAGGCGCTGGACCGCGGTGCGGCTCCCCCTGGACGCGTTCCCGGGTGCGACGGCGAGGGCCTTTCTCTTCGACTTCATACGACACCTCCTTGGCGGAGAAACCCGGCGCCTCCATGACGCCGGGAGATCGATTCCCGCTCTTTCGGTTCCCGCGGCGTCCGTGAGTTGCGATCACGTTCGGCCGCAAGGGAAGACGCTAGAGAAGAAAAACTGGAAAGTCATCCCCGATGTGCAGATCTGACAACTTTGGGGATGCTAAAGGAGGATCAACATACGGCAGGGAAAGGAGATGGAGGTGCGCCGAAGCCTGCGTGGAAGCGTTCGCGCGAGGACACGCGCGAACGGAGCCCGGAAATGCAGAATGGCTCTGGAGAAACTGAAATACGAGGCGTGTTTTAGTTTCGGCAGCGAGAGAAATTCATTTCGGTTCCCGTTTTTGAATTTCCACGCGTTTTTTTGAATTTCCCCGGTCCCATTTCATTTTCCCCAGAGATACGAGCGGGTCGTTGAAGCCGACCGTGAAATTCGGCGCAAGTCGGGCGGGGGTGGGCTGCTACGCGGTCCCTGCGGACGGTGCGGCGGTCCCTGCGGGCAGTGCAGCGGTCATCGCGGACCGTGCGGCGGTCATCGCGGACGGTGCGGCGGTCACTGCGGGCGGTACGGCGGTCATCGCGGGCAGTACGGCGGTCACCGCGGGCAGTGCGGCGGGCACCGCGGGCGGTACGGCGGTCACCGCGGGCAG
>DASQPA010000358.1:0-15837 GCA_035644215.1 Thermoanaerobaculia bacterium | reverse complement strand
ACCTCCCGAGCGGCCCGCGGGGTGGCCTCCCCGCGGGCCGGGTCGAGCGGCGGCTACTCGATGTTGGAGCAGTTCACGGTGTACGCGATGTAGCTCGCGCCCGCGCTGCCGGGGAAGTGCAGGGTGCCGCCCCAGGCATCCAGCTGGGTGGGCTGGCCGCTGCTGCAGCCGCAGCTGCCGCTGTGGTCGTCGTCGCCATGATGGTTGTCATCGCCATGATGGTCATCGCCATGGTGGTCGTCGCCATGATGGTCGTCGCCATGGTTGTTCGAGCTGGTATAGGAGTTGTGGTCGTTCGAGCCGGAATGATGATCGTCCCCCTGGTGATGGTCGTCCCCGGAGTGATGATCGTCTCCCGAGTGGTGATCGTCGTCGTCCTCGCCGTCGTCCCCGTGGTGACTGCAGGAGGAAGTTGAATTCTGGACGACCGTATGGGCGGCGACGAAGATCGGGGTTCCCGGCCGCAGGGTGCCGAGCGGCAGGCTGTAGTTGAAGGAGCTCGTCGCCGGCTGGAAGGTGACCTTGTTGGGGAACAGCGCCGCCTGCGGGTTGCCCGAGCGCTGAGGGATATTGGTCAGCGCGGTGGCCACCTGGACGTCGAGCTGGACGACCGTATTCGGGGCCGTGGCCTGCACGATGACGTAGAGCTTCGTGGCGTCGTTCATCACGGTGATCGTGCCGACGTTGGTGGTCCCGGCGAGCAGCGGGACCGTCTGCGGGAAGCTCGTGCAGACCTGGGCCCGAGCCGGCGGGGCCAGAGCGGATAGAATCAGTGCCAGGACGATCGCGAGTTGGGCCGTTCGATAGTTCATATCTCCCCTTTTCATTGTGGACACAGGGCGCTCCTCACTGCAAGGGCTTCGCGCTTATTCTGCTTTTGCGATGCCTTTTTGAGGCCGGTACCATAATACGGATAGGATCGATCGAATTGCAACTTGCGTATCGAAATATCGCTAACAATTTGATCGATTCGACAATCGAATGGGGTACAGACGCACGAAGGGCGCCGGCCTGACGGCGCGGCGCCCTTTTTACCGGCAGCAGCCGGGGGTCAACTGGCGCGGGGGGTTTCGAGCTGGGCGCGGTCGCGCAGACGCGCGGCGGCGGGCGACAGCGGGGCGTGAGTGAGGATCTGGTTGATGCGCTCCATGGCCTTCACCGTGTCCCCCACCCCCTGGTAGAGGACCACCTCGCCGTAGAGGTTGTCGGCGAGGACGTTCAGCCGGTCGAGGACCTCAGGGACGTGCGGCCCCTTGGGGAAGCGCTTCAGGTACTCGTCGCCGTTCTTGAGCTCGTCGTAGGCCTTGGCCACGGTGTCCAGCCGGTCGGCCGCCGCCCGCTTCAGATCGAGGTCCTTGTCCTGGTCGACCATCTGCTGGAGAGCGGCGAGCTGCTTCAGGTTGGGCACCAGGGTGCGCAGACCGAGCCGGGCTCGCCGGGCCTCGCTGTTGTCGCCCGCCTGGATGACCGCCAGGTACTGGGTCACGGCCTCGGTCTCGTTGCCCAGCCGGCTGTAGGCGTCGCCCAGGGCGAGCGTCACCTGGGGGACCTCCGGCGACTGCGGGAAGTTCGCCAGGAAGCTGACCAGGAAGGAGGTCTCGTAGACACCGCCCTTCATCACCTGGACGGCGCGCGGGTAGAGCTCCTTCAGCTTGTTGTCGAAATCCTTGATCTCGCTGTCGACGTTGCCGAGGAACGGGCTCTGCGGGGTGAGCTGGGCGACCGTGTCGCGGGATTTCCGATAGGAACGGATGAGGCCGCCGTAGTTGCGCGAGAGGAGCGGCTTGGTGAGCTCCTGGTCGCGTTCGGCGTGGAGCTTCTCCAGCCGCAGGGTCTCGGCGGTGCGGCCCTGCGGCCAGGTGGCGAGGGCGGCGTCCTTCAGGAACTTGGCCTCGTCGGCCTTGGGCCGCTGCCGCTCCAGGTAGTTGGCGAGCAGGGTCTGGGTGCGGATGCGGTAGTCGTCGGCCGGGCGCTTGGGCTCGATCTTCCAGGTCGTCTTGAGCGCCTGGGCGGCCTTCTGGCGCTCCTCGCCGAAGGGGTGGGTCTGCCAGTAGCCGTATTCCCGGGCCTGCGGCGCCTTGGTGGTCATCACCAGCCAGAGCTGGCGGGCGCCGTCCGGGTCGTAGCCGGCCGCCGCGGCCAGGCGCTGGCCCTCCTGGTCGGCCTCGGTCTCGTGCTCGCGGCTGTAGCTGCGCAAGAGCAGCTCGTTGACGATGACGCTCGCCGCCGCCGCCCCCTGGATCAGGCTGCCGCGCCCGTCGTCACCGTAGCCGACGCGGGGGTCGTAGGGCGTGTTGGGGTTGGGTCGGCTGGCGCCGTGCTCGGCGCCGATGATCACCCCGGCGAGGAGCACGTTCGACAGCACGCTCATGATCGTCGCCCTGCGCTGCATGCGCTGGAAGTGCTCCAGGGCGACGTGGCCGATCTCGTGGCCTAGGACGTTGGCCAGCATGTCGTCCGTGAGGTCCAGGTCGATCAGGCCGCGGGTGACGAAGATCTGGCCCCCCGGCAGGGTGAAGGCGTTGGGCACCGGCATGTCGACCAGGGAGAAGGTGAAGGGGACCTTCTGGTACTCCGCGTGCTGGGCGAGCTCGTAGCCGATGCGGTTGATGCGGGCGAGCTCGGCCTCGTTGTCGCAGCGGCCGTATTCGTCCATCGCCTCCTTGGCGATTTTCAAGCTCTTGCCGAAGAGATCGGGATCGGAGATGTTCTGCGCGAGGGCGGGGAGCCCGGCGAGCCCGGTGAGGAGCGCCAGGGCGGAGGCCAGGATACGTCGTTTCGTCATGGCAGACCCTACCTTGTTAGGGCGGAACAGCGACCGCCCGGCCAATAATCCCACACTTTGGCGTCGGCGGCGGGCGGTGGTGGGAGGCCACCCCCACGCTGTGGTAGCTTTTGCCGCCATGAGCGACCTGCGGATCGAAGTCGAGACGGCCAAGGCCGCCATGGCGGAGGTCCGGCCGGCCCTGGATACGGCGTTGAAAGAGGAGTTCCCCGGCGGCATGCTCAAGTGGCGCTGGGAGGGCGACGTGGTGCACCTCTCCGGCCCCGGCGCCGTGGCGACCATCGTCCTCGAAGCAGGACGCCTGGTCGGCAGCGCCACGCTCAAACCTCCCGCCAACCTGATGAAGCCGGTGATCGAGCAGAAGATCACCCGGGCGATGAAGAAGGGCGCGGCGGCGTAAGCGGCGCCACCCCCCGCCCCACCCCCGGTGTATCGCGCCGACTCCCTCCCCGCCGTCCTCTTCCGCCGCGCCGCCGCGACTCCCGAGGAGCCCTGGCTGTTCTACCGCCGGGGCTGGGACTGGTCCTGGTGGCCGTGGCGGTCCGTGGCAGAGCGGGTGGCGGCTTGGACGGAGAGCCTCTCCCCGCTCGCAGCCGGCACCCGCGCTGCCTTCGCGGCCGCGCCCTCTCCCTCTACGATCGCCCTCGACCTCGCCCTCCAGGGGGCCGGTCTGCTCTCGGTCCCCGTGCCCCCGGATCTCACCACGGCGGATCTCGCCGCCGCCCTCGCCGAGCGGCGGGCGGAGGTGTGGGTCAATCCGGAGGGGGAAGATCTAAGCATTCACTTCGCCACCGAGAGGGATGGGCGGTCGGTCCGGGAGGCGGGCGGCGCGGTGGTCGACGGTGGCCGTGTCTTCACCGCCCGCGACCTCATTGGCGCCGCGACGACGATCGAGGAGCTGCTCCCAGGGGGGCGGCGAGGGCGGGAGATCCTGGTCTCCTGCCGGCCGCTCTCCGACCCGGCGGAGCGCCAGCTCCTCGCCTGGGCCATCTGGTCCGGCGCCGCCCTCCTCCTGGAGCCCGACCGCTCGGCCGGCGTCGCCACCGCGGTCTGGGCCCGGCCCACCCTGTTCCACGGCACCGCCGCGGAAATCGCCCTCCTGCGGCAGGCCGCCCTACGCCGGAGGAGATGGCGGCCGAAGCGACTCCCCTTCGGCCGGCTCCACACCCTCCTCGTCGACGGCGAGCCGGGCGAGCTGCCGGTCGGCGAGCGGGAGCTCTGGGAGAAGCGCGGAGTCCGCCTCGCTGCGATCCCGGTCATCCCGGTGGTCCTCCCGGCGCCCGCCCGGTAGGTTCAGGACTCTGTCTGGACGGCTAAAGGGAGGGCGCTGTCCGCCCGCCTTGCGCGGCTCACCTGGGTATCGGCCCGCAGGGCCTGGAGGACCGGCGAGGTCATCATGGTGGTCACGACCGCCATGATCACCAGCATGGCGAAGAGGGTGGGGGAGAGGACTTTCAGGTCGAGCCCCAGGTTCAGGACCACGAGCTGCATCAACCCGCGGGTGTTCATCAGGATCCCCAGGGCCGAGGACTCGCGCCAGGGCAGGCCGGCCAGGCGCGCCGCCACGGCGCTGCCGCCGAACTTGCCTAAACAGGCGACGAGGATGATGACGCCGACGATTCCCCATTGGCCCCAGCCATGGACCAGCCCGATCTGGGTACGCAGACCGGTGAAGGCGAAGAAGGCCGGCAGGAGGAAGACGACCACCAGGTCGTTGAGCCGCGTCGTCAGCTCGCGCGCCAGGCGGCTGTCGCTGGGGATCACGGCCCCTAAGAGGAAGGCGCCGAAGAGGGCATGGATGCCGATAAGCTCGGTGGCCAGGGCGGAAAGCAGGAGGGCGACGAAGAGGCCGGCGCTCACGCTCTGCGTCAGGCGCCCCGCCGTCTCGACCCGCAGAACCAGCCGTTTGAGCAGCGGTCGGACGAGGACCACCACGAAGCCGATGTAGGCGAGGGTCAGGAGGACGGTGTGGGCGGCCCCGTCGAGGCGCGACTGGACGATCCCCACCAGGAAGGCGAGGAGGCACCAGGCGGTGACGTCGTCGACCGCGGCGCAGGTCAGGGCGATGGTTCCCAGGGGGGTCTTGTCGATGCCGCGGTCGGTCAGGATGCGGGCGAGCACCGGGAAGGCGGTGATCGACATCGAGACCCCCATGAACAGGGCGAAGGCGGTGAAGGGCACGTCGGAGGACGAGAGAAGCGGGTAGATCCAGAGCGCCAACCCCGAGCCGAGGAGGAACGGGGTGACGATGCTGGCGTGGGAGATGGCAACCGTCGAATGAGTGCCATGGGACAGGTGGCGGGTGTCGAGCCCGAGCCCGACCAGGAACATGAAGAGGATGACGCCGATCTGCGCCAGGAGGTTCAGGTGCGGCGCGACGGAGGGCGGCAGGAGGTAGGCGTAGGCCTCCGGGGCGACCCGCCCGAGGAGCGACGGCCCGAGGAGGATGCCGGCGACCACCTCGCCGATGACCGGCGGCTGGCCGATGTACTTGAACAGCGAGCCGACCAGCCGCGCCAGGGCGATGATGACGATCAGCGCGATGAGGACGTGGAGGAAGGTATCGGTCTGTACCGCCCCGGCCGTGGCGCCGAAGCGGGGTGCCTCGGCGGCGGGGGCGGGAGCCTGGAGCTTCGACCCGTAGATGCGCAGCCAGAAGAACAGGGCGATGGTGCCGCCGATCATCACCAGGTAGGCGGCAAGCGTACGAAATGTGGACCGATTCCAACCGAACGTCGAACCCATGATGACCTCTCCCTCCTCGAAGATAATACTGCAAGAGAAATGAAGCATAGGGAGGCGGTGAGCCCACCCCCAGCCCTTAGAGTGCCGCCAAGGGCCGGAGGTGGGACGGTCGGGAGGGCCTACGGGTCGGTATCCGCAGCGGTCGCGGCGATGGGCGAGCCCGGGCGCTGCCAGAAGAACGGCTCGCGCTTCCTCGGGTGGTTGCCCAGCTCGTCGAGCGTCCGGCCATCGTAGACCCGGCCGTTCTGGATCACCAGGGCGATGCTCTCCGTGTTGTGGATGTCGTCCAGGGGGTTCTTGTCGAGCACCACGACGTCGGCGAGCTTCCCCGGCTCGAGAGAGCCTAGGTCCTTGTCCATCCCCAGGTACTGGGCGCCGGCCAGGGTGGCGGCACGGAGGGTCTCCAGGGGGGTGAGGCCGCCCTGGTTCAACATCCACATCTCCCAGTGGGCGCCCAGCCCCTCGCGCTGGCCGTGCGCGCCGATGTGCACCTGCACCCCGGCATGGGCCAGCTGGGCCGCGATGCGGGCGGCGTAGAAATGCCCCCACTCCTCGTCGGGGACGAGGAAGGGGCGGCGCGCCCGGGCGTCGACCACCTCGCGCGGCACGAAGGTGAGGAGCCGCGGGTCGGCCCACACCTGGGTCTTGGCGTACCAGTAGTTCTCGCCCCAGGTCCCACCGTAGGCGACGATCAGAGTCGGGGTGAAACCCACCTGGGTGCCGCTCCACAGCTGCACCACGTCCGAGTAGACGTTGGCCACCGGGATCGTGTGCTCGACTCCGGTGTGGCCGTCGACCACCATGGCCATGTTGTGCTCGAAGAGCGATCCCCCCTCGGGCACCACCATCATCCCCAGCTCGCGGGCGGCGGCGAGGATCTGCTGGCGCTGCTCGCGCCGCGGCTGGTTGTAGCTCTTGACGCTGATCGCCCCCACCGCCTTCTGCCGGGAGAGGTGGGCGCGGGCGTCGTCCAGGCTGTCGACGTTGGCGGTGAAGGGGGCCGCCGCGCCGTAGAGGACGGTGCCGGTCGAGAAGATGCGCGGCGCGGTGATGAGCCCGGCCCGCTGCAGCTCGGCGGCGGCGAACACCGTGGCGGTGTCGTTCGACGGGTCGTGGAGGGTGGTGACGCCGAACCCCAGGCTCGCGTAGGTGATCCAGTTCTCCTGCGGGATGATGCCGTCACCGCCGAAGGGGCCGTGCCAGTGGACGTCGATGAGGCCCGGGATCAGGGTCTTCCCCGCGGTGTCGACGACCTTGGCGCCGGCCGGGACCTGGACGGACGCACGCGGCCCCACCGCCTGGATGCGGTTGCCGGCGAGGACGATCGCGCCGTCCTCGATCACCTCGTCGCCATGCATGCTGACGATCCGGCCGCCGACGAGCGCCACCGTGCCGCTCGGCACGTCGGTCTTCTGGGCGAAGCCGATCGGCATTCCCTTGGCCGGCGGGTCGGGGAGCTTCTCGGGCGCGCCGGCGAGGAAGGCGAAGGCGTCTTTCAGGTCGCGGTGGAAGAGCTCGGGGCCGAGCGCCCAGTAGAGGGTCTTCGAGTCGCCCGACCAGTCGAGGTACTCGCCGGCGTCCTTCGACACCTTGGCGACCGGGACGGCGCTCATCTTGGGCCCCACCTCGACCGCCTTGCCGGTGGGGGCGAACGGCGTAACATAAGCGTTGAAACGCTCGCGGAAGGCGACCCAGCGGCCGTCGGGCGAGACGCGGAACTCGGTCGCCCTCTCGCTCGTCAGGTGGGTGCGCTTGTCGGCCCCCGAGAGGTCGATCGAGACCAGCTGGCGCTGGTCCTTCTCGCCGAAATCCATCAGGTAGACCCGCTCGCTCTCCGCCCCGAAGTGGGGGCGGACGCCGTCCGGCGTGATCCGCTTCGGCGTGCCACCGGCGAACGGCACCCGGTAGATCCCCGGTTCCGCCGACCAGGCCGCGGTGCGGAGACCGCCGCCGCCGATCTTCTGGTAGACGACCACCTTGCCGTCGGGGCTGACCGCGGGCTCGACGTAATGGCCGGGCTCGGAGGTCAGCACCCGCCCCTCCCCGGTACCGGCGGCATCGGCCGACACGACCCGGACGCTGCCGAGGGCCTTGTCGTCCCAGGTGGTATAGACGACGGAGCGGCCGTCGCGCGAGAAGGCGGGGTAGTACTCCCAGTGGTCGTTCTGCCGGGTGAGCCGGCGCGGCGTGCCGTTCGGCAGGTCCTTGATCCAGAGGTGGCCCAGAGCCTGGTAGACGACGCGGTCCCCCTTGGGCGAGACCTCCACCCAGCGCAGCATCTTGAGGTCGAAGCGGTCGGGGGCCACGTTGACCGGGAAGCGCAGGGCCTCGGTCACCCGGCGGGTGGTGTGGACGTGGAAGGGGATGTCGGCGATATTGGCGGCATTGGCGGCATTGGCGACCTTGGCCGCCTCATGGCCCTGCAGGTCGAGGCGGTGGATCTTGCCGCCGGCCCAGAAGACCAGGGAGCGCGAGTCCGGGGTCCAGGCCATGACCGGGTAGACGCCGTGGATCGACCAGGTCTCCTGCAGGTCGCGGTCGAGCCCGTCGTAGAGCGGCCATTCCTCGCCCGAGCGCAGGTCGCGGACGTGGAGCACGCTCTTCGCCCGAATGCGGCGGACGAAGGCGAGGAGCTTGCCGTCCGGCGACGGGGTGGGGCGCACCGCGCCGCCCGCCCCGGTGACCAGCGCCGCGAGCTCGCCGGTGGTGCGGTCGAGCCGCTGGATGACGAAAATCTGGCCGTTGGGGTCCTTGTTGTACTCGAAGACCGGCCCGGGGGTGGTGTCCTGGCTGAAGTAGACGTAGCGGCCGTCAGGCGAGAAGGCGGGCTCGCCGGCATCCTTCTGGTCGTTCGGCTTCTTGGTCAGCTGCAGGCCGTCGCCCCCCGTCCGGTGGTAGAGCCACATCTCGCCGGCGCCCAGCGAGCGCTGGGCGGTGAAATGCTTCCTGGCCACGATCCACTCGCCGTCCGGCGACCAGGCCGGGCTGTTCAACAGGCGGAAGCTCTCCTTGGTGACCGCCCGGGGGTTCTTGCCGTCCCGGTCCATGATCCAGATGTTGTCGCCGCCCCCCTGGTCGCTGGTGAAGGCGATCGACTTGCCATCCGGGCTGTAGCGCGGCTGCATCTGCCAGGCCACGTCGTGGGTGAGGGCCTTCGCCTCGCCACCGGTGATGGGGATCGTGTAGAGATCACCCAAAAGATCGAAGACGATCTCCTTGCCGTCGGGGGAGACGTCCAGGCTCATCCAGGTCCCCGAGTCGGTGTCGATCGGCACCTCTTTCGACGGCCCCGGCGGGTTGTTGACGTCCCACTTGGCGTCCTTCTTCTCCCCCTTGTCCGCCTCCGGGGCCGGCTTCGCCGCCGGCGGGCCGTTGGTGGGCATCTCCTTCTGCTCGACGGGCTTGGGCTGCTCGCCCTCGATCGGCGGGAGATCGGGCTTGGCCTTCTTCTCCTCCGGATTCGGCGGGGTCGGGGGGACCGGCTTCTGATCCTCCACGGCGCCGAGCGGGTGGGGGGCTCCCGCGATCGGCGCGGAGAAGAGGGCGGCCGCGGCCAGCAGAAGGCCGCCGAAGATCGAGGCGAATCGCTTCATCGTGGTTCTTCCTGTCGGGTTCTGGAGGGGGGACAGTCCCCCGGGTCTATACGTCCGGTGCTATTCAAGGTTTCTGGCGGGCCGACCCTATGGGGGAGGAGCCGGGAGTGTCAATGGGGGGCCGCGAGGCCGGGCAGGTAGGGGCAGAGCCTGCCCGGCCCCCAATCGGACCTTACCCCGCCTGCCGGCGGGCGCGGATTCTGCCGACCTGCTCCTCGGCGCCCGGTCCGGCCGCTTCGAGCAGGGTGGCGAGCGCCCACGGCGAGCGGACGATCGCCTCCAGCAGGTGGAGCCCCTCGGCCCAGCGCGGCTCGTACCGATCGAACCAGCCGGCCGCCTGCGGACCCTGCTCTCCGTACACGGCGACCAGCGGGTAGCCCTCCGAAGCCGCCCCTTCCTCTATATGGAAGAGCGGCTCGCGGTCGATCACCGGCAGGAGCACGGAAAGGAGCCGCGCCGTTTCGAGATGCCAGAGGACGGCGACCGGCGGATCGCCGATGGCGAGATCCTCCCAAAGCCGGAGGATGGCGACCGCGCCCGGCCGCCCCGGGACGGGTTCGATCTTCCAGGGGCCGGCGAGCTCGGCCTCGGCGGCGGTCAGGACGTCGTCGCGCTCGCGGAGGAGGGCCAGGTAGGAGGGGGAGAAGGCGTTGTCGAGGGGAGACGCGGGGGTGCTGCTACCATCACGGGAGCTTCGCATGAGATTGTTCCTCTTGCGGAGTCAGGGGCCGGTTCGAGTTCGCAGCTCGGGCCGGTCCCGTTTGTTTGGGCGGGAGGACGATCCTCCCGATTGGGGGACAGTAGCAGGAATGGGGCGGGAGGGCAAGGGTTGGATATCGCCAGTTGACCGAGATACAGCTTCGCCAGGCAACCCAACCTGGGGCTGGCGCCCCAGGCTATAGGCCTTCGCCCCTTCGGGTGGATTTTTCTCCGGGCGGAGGTGCGACCGAGACCAACGCCGACCCCGGGAAACCCGCGCTCGCCGTCCCAAGAAGAGGACGAAGAGCCATTCCGCACCGCCCAAATGGTAGAAAAGAGGCTCCGGAACGCCGCGGAGCGGCTCCCAACGTCTCCCAGACGCCTCGAAATAGGTCCCGAGCGCCTCCAAATTCAAAAAAAGTCACCCGAAATTCATTTCGAGCCACCCGAATTGAATTTCGCGTCACCCGAATTGAATTTTGAGCCGCTCGAAATGCATTTATCCCCCTGCGAAATCTAAAACACGAGGCTCGAATTCGATTTCAAGCGGCTCGAAATGGATTTCAGGTCGCTCCAAATTCATTTCGAACCACCCGAATTGAATTTCGAGCCGTTTTGGGGAGATCCACAGGCCCGGCAGCGAGGCGTAGAGCGGGAAGGACAGCCGCCGGAGGGGCTTCTTCGCAATTCCCAGGCGCCGGGAGAGCCTTCCGAGAGGGCGGCGAGCGATTCATCGCGGCCTCTCCACCTCGCGGACCCGATACTAGCCCAGATACCAGCCCAGCGCCTCGACCGCCAGCCCTGCGATGTGGCGGCCGATGGCGACCGAGGCGGTGGCGGTGGGCGAGGAGGAACGCCCCCATAGGCGCTAACCTACCGGCAAGGTGTCTTCGTAGAGACGCCCAGCCGCTACCACGAAAGCCCCCGGAACCACCGCCGCCAGGGCGTCTCCGCAGGCCCGAAACGCCTGGGTCCCGGCGGCGTTGGAGACGGCCTGGTGATCGTGGTCATGGTGATGCCTGTGGTAGCGGCTGGCCGTCTCTACAACCCCTCCCGATCGCAAAGTTAGCGCCTATGGGTGAGGAGGAAGGGGCCGCTTCAGGTGGGCGGCAGGGCGGTGAGGAGGAAGACGAGGGCGTCGCCGCCGTCGAGCTTCGAGGTGCCGACCACCAGGGTCTCCCCGACCTTGAGGCCGAAGGAGGTTGAGAGGATCGAGCGCGGCCCCCGGTTCTCCTTCTGGATCGCGGCCGAGAGCTCCTCGTAGACCTCGAAGCTCCGGACATAGAGGTCCTTGCTGTCCTCGGCGCCGAGGCCCCGACAGTTCAGGCGGATGGAGTAGCTGATTCCGTCCTTGCCCACCAGCCGCGCCTGGACCACCCCCGTGGTGCGCAGCCAGGCGGTGTCGAGTTGGTGGTAGCCCTTATAGGGAAGGAAGTCGCGCAGGTCGTCGAGCGCCTTCTTGGCGTTCTTCGACAGGGTGGACGGATCGCCCGGCTGCTGGTCGGCGACCAAGAGGACGAGTTGGAAGGACTGGGTGTGCGGCGCCGCGTCGGCACGGGCGAGGACCTCCGCGATCTTGCGCCGGGTGGGGGCGTCGGCGACGACGTCCAGATAGCTGCTATGGTCGTCGGACGCGGTGGCGATGCGGCATTTCTCCCCGGCATCGGGTGGGCACTGCTGCCAGGCGAGCACCTCGGCGGCGTGGGCGTCGAGGAAGCGGATCTGGAAGCGGGTATAGGTGGCGGCCACCTGCGGCTCGGGGGGCTTGCGCTGGGTTTCGGCCGCGGGGGCGGGGGCGGGCTTGCTCTCCGCGGCGGACTCCGCGCGGGCGGGCCCGGCGAGGGTCGCGGCCAGCAGGCCGAGGGCGATCAAGGTCGTGGGGCGCATGGGGCTATTTCTCCTCAGAGTCGGTGCGTGAGGGACTGGCGGGCGCGAGCACCCAGACGACGCGGGTGCCTCCCGGGGTTTCGAACTGGATCTGGAGCGCTGTCGGCGGAGGCGGCGGCTCGGGCGTCGCCTCCGCCACGGTCGCGGCGGTCGGAGGGGTCGGCGCAACCGCTCTCCGCGCCGAACGATGGGAGCGGTGCGCGGCGCGGAGCGGGGTCGGGGCGCGATCGGGGACCGGAGCGGCACTGGGGGCGCCGGGGACGACCGGAGCGACCGGAACGATCGGAGTCAGCCGAACCATGGGAGTAGCGGCGGCCGGCGGTGCCGGAAGCGGACCGGGGACCGGCGGCGGCACCTCGTGATGGAGGGCGAGCCCCAGGGCCAGGGCGAGGGCGGCCGTGGCCGCCGAGGCGAGGGCCAGGAGGAGCCGCGGCCGGCGCCGCTCGGGGAGGGCGGCCAGCATCTGCCATCGCATCTCCCGGACCTGCTCGGGCGCCAGGCTCTCGTCGCCGGAAGCGGGATCGCCCTCGCGCAGCCGGTCGCGCAGCCGGGCCGCAAGCTCGCCGTCCATCTTCTTGCCGCGTCCGAATTTCATGAGGCTCCTCCTTTTCGCGCCGAGCCGCCGAGCAGCAGGGTCGCGAGCTCTTTCCTCGCCGCGGCGAGGTGCCAGCGCACGGTGACCTGGGCGATCCCCAGCAGGCGGGCCACGCGCTCGACCGGGACCTCTTCGAGCTCGTGGAGGACGACGATCGCCCGGCGGCGCGGCGAGAGCCGGGCGAGGGCGGCCTGGACGGCGGCGCGGGCCACCGCGGCAGGCTCCGGATGGGGGCTCCCCCCCGGCTCCCGGCCGAGGTCCTGCCGCGCCCGCGCCCGTACCGCCAGGCGGCGGAAGCGGTCGCGACAGAGGTTGACCAGCACCCGCACCAGCCAGGCCTCCCCCGCCGGCTCCCCCGGCGGCACCGCCGCCGGTCGCCGGGCGGCGCGCAGGAAGGTCTCCTGCACCAGGTCGCGCGCCTCCTCGGCATCGCGGGCCATACGGCGGGCGAGACGGAAGAGCCGTTCGTGGTGGGTGTCGAAAAGTCGGGCCAGGCGTTCCGGGGGGGAGCTGGCGGTCGACTCCAGGGCGGCTGCGGTGGCGGTCAGCATGGCGCTCACACCAGGAAGACGCGCCAGCCCGGCGGATCGTTGGGGCGATCCGCCGGGCCGCTTGCCGCCGCTAGAAGCGGAGGCGCACGCCGAGCTGGAACTGGCGCGGGTCGCCGGTGCCGCTCTGCACGGTGCCGTCGAAGTTGAAGATCAGGTTGGTCACCTCGGGCGTCTTCAGGTTCTTGCTGTTGAAGAGGTTGAAGGCGTCGACGATCCCCTCGACCCCGAGGCCGCCGACATGGAAGAGCCTCGACAGGTGCAGGTCGAGCGAGGAGAATTGGTTGTCCTTGCGCCCCAGGTTGCGCTCGGTGACCGAGCCGTCCGGGTTGATCCGGTCCTGCGGGGTGTTGGCGTCGGCCCCGGTGGCGGTGATCGATTTCGGCTGCGCCGAGCGGTAGGCGTAGCGCAGGTTGACCTCGACCCCGTGGGGCGCATGCCAGAGGACCCAGCCGTTGAAGCGGTGGCGCTGGTCGCGGTCCGAGTAGCCCCACTCCGAGGCGAGGTCGGTGACCTTGGCGTAGCGGAAGGAGAAGGGGTCGCGCTCGTTGTCGTCGTTCGAGCGGTCCTTCGAATAAGTGTAGTAGGCCTGGAACTCGACGGTCGAGCCGCCGAGCTTGTTGACCCCGATCGTCCAGCCGTTGTACTGGCTCCGTCCGGTCGACTCGACCGTGGTCAGGGTGCCGATGCCGTTCTTGCCGTCGGCGCCCAGGCCGCTGCTCCAGGGCGAGCCGAGGAGCGGATCGTTGCGGTTGACGAAGCGGGTCTGGTGCTCGCCCTTGGCATAGTTGAAGCGCAGCACCATGGCGAGCCCGGGGGACAGCTCGTGCTCGACTCCCAGCCCGAGCGCCGTCGTCCGCGGGTTGCTGAAATTGCGGTCGGTGACGAAGACGTCGGGGTGGTCGGGGGCGCCGATCTGGGAGGCCGGGATCAGGTTGGGGTAGGCGGGCACCCCGCCGCCGGCGCTGCTGCGCAGGAGGCTCTGGCCGAGGCTGCCGTTGGTCGAGCGGGTGGAGGCGAGGACCAGGCCGGGGATGCGGGCGTAGAAGATGCCGGCGTTGCCGCGCACCACCGTCTTGCCGTTCCCCTTGGGGTCCCAGGAGATCCCCAGGCGCGGCTGCCACATGCTGGTGTCCGAGGGGATCTTGCCGTTCGAGGGGAACGCCTGCCCGTTCACCGTCTTGCCGATGAACGGCGCGAAGAAGACCCGGCTCGCCGGCGTGATCGGGTCGGGCTCGATCTCGGCCTCCCAGCGTAGCCCGTACTGGAGGGTCAGGTTGGACCGCGGCTGCCAGGTGTCCTGAAGGAAGAGCGCCGGTTCCTTCTGCACGATCGACTGCGTGCCGGCCTGGGCCGCCGTCAGGCCGCCGACGCCGGCCTGCTGGAGATAGAGGAGGACGGGGCCGGTGATCGTCGTCCCCGGCGGGCAGGCGCCGGTCTGCGACGAGCTGCCGTCCGAGCACTCGACGTACTTCGGGTTCTTCAAGTAGTTCAAGAATCCGTCGGTCGAGCCGAAGATGTAGCGCCCGTTGGCAAAGCCCTCGAACGTCTGCACCGAGTCGACCTCGTTGTACTCGACGCCGGCCTTGTAGCTGTGGGCCTCGCGCAGGAGGGAGACGTTGTCGTTCACCTGCTTACGGGTGTCGTAGTACTTGACCGGGATGAAGAAGGGCTCGCCGAAGCGGTAGCTGCGCCCGAAGTCGAAGGCGGTGTCGGGCAGGGGGCGGTCCTGGCCGGCGATCAGCGGGCCGTCGTAGGGGCGCGGCCGGTCCTCGCGCGCGAACTGGAAGCGCATCTCGTTGAGCAGATCGCTGCGGAACGTCGAGAGCACCGAGCCGCTGCCGGCGTTCGACTTGTCCTTCTCGACCGCGTTGGCGCTGCGGCCCCAGGAGTCGACGTCGAAGGTGCCGTTCTTCTGCTCCGACCAGGTGCCGTTGTAGCGCATCGTCAGGAGGTGGCGTTCGCTGGGCTGCCAGTCGACCTTGCCGAGGAAGACGCGGGCGTCGTTGGTGCGCTCGATGGGCCCGTTCTCGTTCGGGCTGCCCAGGGCCGCCAGCGCGTCGACCACCCGCTGCTCGATGCGCGTCGGATCGGTCTGCTTGGTGCTTTTCGCCTGTTGGGTGTCGAGCGCGACGAAATAGAACAGGTGATCGGGCTGGATCGGGCCGCCCAGGGTGAACCCGGCCTGTCCCTGGTTGGAGTCGAAGTTGGGGGCGAGCGAGCCGTCGGCCTTCTGCGCCCGAGACGAGAGGTTCTGGTTCTTGTAGAAGACGTGACCGCTGCCGTGGAGCTGGTTGGTCCCCGACTTGGTCACCACGTTGATGAAACCGGAGGAGGAGCGCCCGAACTCGGCCGGCGCGCCGTCGGCGACCACCACCACGTCCTGCACGGCGTCTAAGTTGAAGGTGAACGCCGGCCGCTGGCCGCCGCGCTGCTCGCCGAAGAAGGGGTTGTTGAAGTCCGCGCCGTCGACCGAGACGTTGTTCTGGATCCCCTTCTGGCCGTTGACCGACACCTCGTCGCCGTCCGGTCCCTGGACCACCGTGACTCCGGGAGTGAGCTTGACCAGGTCGATGAAATTGCGGCCGTTGTTGGGGAGGCCCTCAACCGTGGCCTGGTCGAGCTTGACCGAGCCCTCGGTGCGGGCGGTCTCGATCACCGGCGCCTCGGCGGTGACGACGATCTGCTGCTCGACCTTGGAGACCTGGAGGGTGAACTGCAGGTTGACGCTCTGGCCGACCGAGAGCTGGATGCCGTCGCGGATCACGGTGGTGAAACCGTCCAAGGTGACCGTCACCCGGTAGGGGCCCAAGGGGAGGAGCAGGGAGCGGAAGCGGCCCGCCTTATCGGTCACCGACGGCTGCTCGAAGTTGGTGGCGGTGTTCTTGACCGTAACGGAGGCCCCGGGGAGAGGCCCCTTCTCGTAGCTGACGGTACCCTCGATCACCCCGGTCGTGGCCTGCGACTGGGCGAGGGCGCTCATCG
>DASQPA010000357.1:0-14515 GCA_035644215.1 Thermoanaerobaculia bacterium | reverse complement strand
ATGGAGGCAGATCCAGGCCGGCGCTCCCGCCAGGGTCCCCAGGAAGCTGCCGCCCTCCGCGGTCTCCAGGGCCGGCCGGCCGGCGGTGGTGCGGCGGGCCTGCAGCTGGTCGAGCAGCTCGTCGCCGGCGGCGAGCCAGCTCTGCTCGGTCGCCACCAGGAGCTTGATCCCATGCTGTTCGAGACCGCCCAGGAGGAGGAAAAGGGCGCCGCCGCCGAACTCGGCGAGGACTTCCGAAACCAGCGCCTCGGAGGTGGTGCGGCTCTCGACGTCGGCCAGCACCCATTCGCTGATCCGGCAGAGGTGGTCGACCATCCGCTCGGGGGTGATCGTCGGCTCGCTCGGCGCGAGGCGGGGCAGCGGCGGCGGTGCCTTCTCGGGCTCGGGGGCGATGTCCTCGACGAGGAGGGTGATGCCCCCCAGGCGGATCTCGTCGAGCACCTCGAGCGCCGCCTCGCGCACCTTCTTGCCGGCGACCAGGAGGCCGCGCCGGCTCCCCAGGTCCTCGATCCGGAGGGCGGTGCCGTCGTAGCTCAGTTTGGCGTGGCGCTGGGCCACCCCGGTGTAGGGGAGGTAGATGTCGCACTCGGGCCAGCTGCCAATCAGCAACTCGGCGTGGGGGACGGGAAAACGACGGACCCCGTCGGGGGCGTAGGCAACCAGCCGCAGCATCAGTCCTCCAGTGTACAGTCTCGCGGCGGGTCCCGCCACTCAAGCCTGCGGACCTGCTATCCTCCCGCACCGTGAACGACCTCTTCCTGCGCGCCTGCCGCGGCGAAACGACCGAGCGGCTCCCGGTGTGGATCATGCGTCAGGCCGGACGCTACCTGCCCGAGTACCGGGCGGTGCGCCAGAAGGCCGACTTTTTGACCCTCTGCAAGACCCCGGAGCTGGCGGCCGAGGTGACCCTCCAGCCGGTCGACATCCTGGGGGTCGACGCCGCTATCCTCTTCGCCGACATCCTGCTGCCGCTCGAAGCCATGGGGGCGGAGCTGGTCTTCGCGGCCGGAGACGGCCCGACCTTCCCCACCCCGGTGCGCACCCGCGAGCAGGCGGCGGCCCTCCCCGCCCTCACCCGCGCCGACGCCGAGGAGCGGCTGGGCTACGTCTACGACGCCATGCGCCTGGTGCGCAAAGAGCTCGCCGGCCGGGTGCCGCTCCTCGGCTTCGGCGGCACCCCCTGGACCCTCGCCGCCTACCTGGTCGAGGGCGGCGGCTCGAAGAGCTTCTCCCATCTCCTCGGCTGGAGCTACGAGGACCCCGAGGGGTTGGGCCTCCTCCTCGACCGGGTGGCGGACACCTCGCTCGCCTACCTGGAAGGCCAGGTGGCGGCGGGCGCCCAGGCGCTCCAGCTGTTCGACACCTGGGGCGGCCTCCTCGACCTCGAACGCTGGCGGAGCCTCGCCCTCCCGCCGCTCCGCAAGGTCGTCAAGGGCCTCCTGGCCTCGACTCCGCGGGTGCCGCTGATCTATTACATCAACGGCGGCAGCCATCTCCTCCCCGGCCTCGCCGAGCTGGAGGTGGACGTGCTCTCGGTTGACTGGCGCCAGCCGCTCTCCGAGGTGCGCCGGGTGGTCGAGGCGGACGGACCCGGCGGCCGAAAAAACTGGGTGCTCCAGGGGAACCTCGACCCCGCGGCCCTCCTCGCCCCCATCCCGGAGATCGAGCGGCGGGTCGAGAGGATGCTTCAGGAGGGGGCGACCGAACGGGGCTGGGGCCACATCGCCAACCTGGGCCACGGCATCCTGCCCACGGTCCCGGTCGACCACGCCCGCGCCTTCGTCCGGGCGGTGCAGGAGCGGTCTCAGAGGTAGGCTACGGGTACCACTTCCAGGCGGCGCCGCCGTTCTCGTCGCGCAGGAGGAACAGGCCGCTGGTGGAATCCCACTTGCGCAGCTCGAGCTTGGAGATCGCGCTGTTCGCGACCTTGACCTGCAAGATGTTCTTGTACGCATCGCCAAAGTCGACGGCGTACTGCTTCGCCGCCGCGCCGTTGGGCTGGAACGCCGCGATCCCGCCGTTCGGACATGGGCCCGGGGTGCAGGTGGTAGTCCCGAAGTTGGACAGGACGTTGGCCCCCTTGGCCGCGCCGTCGACCGCGCCGCCGTTCAGCGGCGCACCCCAGAAGTAGACCTCCTGGGGGAGTAGCAAGCGCCCCACCTCGCGCTCGCCCACGTCCTCGGTGTTGTTGTTGTTGTTGTCGGCGTAGGCGTAGACCTGGCCGCGGTCCGTGGCGGCGCCGAAGTCGAACACCACGTTGACGGTGACGTTGCTGCGCACCGCCTCGAGCCGGGCGGCCTGGATCAACGAGGTGGTCTGCCGGGCGATCATCTCCAGGGTGGCCCGATGGGTGAAGCGCTGGATGGCCGGGAGCGTTATGGTGAGGAGCAACAGCCCGATCACCAGGGTGACCAGCAGCTCGATCAAGGTGAACCCGGACTCACCGCGCCTGCCCCGTAGAGCGACCATGGGAACCTCCCTCCGACCAGTACGATAAAAACGTAAAACGTCGATATCTTACACCCGTTCGGGGTCCAGGGGGAGGGGCCCCGCTCCCGGGCGCGCCGGGAGCGGGACGGGAGACCTCGGCTAGTGGTGCTTGGGGTGGGCGTCCGGCTTTGCCATGCCGCCCTTCAGGCTGTTGTAGACCATCTCCAGCCAGTGGGGGGTGTCAATGAAGCCGGCTCCCCATTCCTTCCACTCGGCAGGCAGCCCGGCCTTCTTGATGTCGTCCAGGCTCTTGCCGGCCTTCATCTCCTGGCGCACGATGTCGGTCGTCGTCACCAGCATGTGATGAAACGCCTTCAAGCCGTTCACGTCCGACAGCTTGCCGTGGCCGGGGATGACCTTGGCGTCCGCCGACAGGTCCCTGAGCACCTTACCCACGTTCTCCGCCATCCCCTGGACGCTGCCGCCGCTGTCCAGGTCGACGAACGGGAACATGCCGTTGAAGAAGTCGTCGCCCATGTGGACGACCTTCGCGCCGGTGAAGTAGATGACCGAGTCGCCGTCGGTGTGGCCGTGCGGGAAGTGGACGACCTTGATCTCCTCGCCGTTGAAGTGGATGGAGATCCTCTGGTCGTAGGTGACGACCGGCAGGGCCTTGGCCGGCGACGCCGGCACCGTGTTGCCGAACATCGACATGTGCTGCTCGGTCGACATCCGCCTCCGGACGTTGATATGGGCGACGATCGGGGCCTCGGCGCCGAAGCTCTCGTTGCCTCCCGTGTGGTCGCCGTGCCAGTGGGTGTTCAAGATGAACTTGAGCTTGCCCTCCCCCAGCCCCTTCAGGGCGGCGCGGATCTTGTCGGCGAGCGGCGCGTACTGGTCGTCGACGATGAGGAGACCGTCCTCCCCCACCGAGACGCCGATGTTACCGCCGGCGCCGGTCAGCATGTAGACCTTGCCGGCGACGTGCTCGGCCTTGACCTCGACCTTCGAGAAGTCCTGCTGCTGGGCCAGGACCGGCAGCGCGGCCAGGGCCGCGAGGGCGATCAGGGCGGGGGCGGCCAGTCCGAGACGGAACGTCTTCCGCATGCTATCCTCCTGTTATCGTAAATACAGTGTTTGACGGGAGGACTCTAGCACGACGGCCGCCCGGCCGCGAGCCGGCTCCCTCCCGGAGAAAGCCGTGCAGGTCCATCTATATCAGAGGGTCCTGACGTCCGATGACCGAAGGGAGGAACCGATGGCGAAAGACGAGTCGGTGAAACAGCGGTTGGTGCTGTGCCTCGACGGAACGTGGAACCAGCAAGATTCCGGAACGAACATCTATCACCTCTCGAACCTCATCTACGAAGGAGTGGCCAAGGACGGGTGCCTGCAATGCATCTATTACCAGCAGGGTGTCGGCACCGGCGTGCTCGACAGCGTCACCGGCGGCGCGTTTGGCCTCGGGCTGTCGAGCAACGTTCGCGAGGCCTACGACTGGCTGGTCGAGCACTACCAGGACGACGACGAGATCTACGTCTTCGGTTTCAGCCGCGGCGCCTTCACCGCCCGCTCCCTGGTCGGCCTGATCGCCAAGTGCGGCCTGCTCCGCCGGGGAGCGCCGATCCCCCCGGACGAGCTCTGGCACGCCTATCAGATCCTCGGCCGCCATTGCAACGTGAAAACGGGCATGGATCCCGACCCGAACTGGTGGGAACGGATCGCGGGAAAACCGAAGAAACCCTTCCGGGAGCTCCAGGAGCTGCGGCGGGAGCCGTGGGAGAAGAGCCGAGCGATCCCCCTCCAGAAACCGGCGAATCGGGCCGAGAAGCTGCTGGTCACCTGGTCGCGCCGCGTTCCAATTCACTGCATCGGCGTGTTCGACACCGTCGGCGCCCTGGGAGTCGACGCCCTGGCGATCCCCTGGCTGCGGGATAGCACGGCCCAGTTTCATGATGCGAGCCTCACCAGCCTGATCGTCAACGGCTTTCAGGCTCTGGCGATCGACGAGCACCGGGCGAGCTTCGCCCACATTCCCTGGTTCGGCGACCCGAACGCCGGCGGCACAACTGTGAACCAAGGTCACCTGGAACAGCGCTGGTTTGTCGGCGCCCATTCGAACATCGGCGGCGGGTATGAGGACGACGTCCTCTCCCAGCATGCGCTGGCGTGGATGATGGAGGAGACCGGCAAGCTGGGGCTCCACTTCCGTGCCCTCGGAAAGGGAGGTCCCAATCCAGCCCAGCCGTTACCCTGTCCCGACTGCCAACCTCTTCTGACGCCGATTCCCAGCCAGCTCGGCCTCGCCGATCAGGCTCCGACCCTCCGGGATTCCTTCAGCGAGTTCGCCGCCGGGATCTGGAAGAATTTCATCCGCGCAAAGCGCGAGTATCGACGGCTCGGACCGCCACCCAAATTGCAGGAAGGCCAGGTCGTCCAGAGCCTGAACGAGACGCTCGATCGCTCCGTGGAGGAGCTCGCCCAGCTGGACCCTTCCTATCGTCCCCCCAATCTCTGGCGCTATCTCAAGGATCACAGCCCGCAGCATCGCGACCTCCCGCCTCCCCCCCACCGCTACGGCGAGGAGGGTTGGCGCTGGTGGGCGTGCCTCGCCGGCTGGCTGGCCCTGATCGCTCTCGCCGCCTGGAAGCTCGGCGGTGTGTTGGACAACCGCTACGCCCCGCCCTTCGGCACCGTCTCCTGGCGCTGGCTGGCGGTGGCGGTGCCCCTCCTTGCTCTCCTCGTGGACTGGCGCGAGAGCGTCCTCAATCACAAGACGACCCTCTACCCGGATGGGATGCAAGCCGAAAAGCGTCTGGCCTGGATGGACTGGTACCTGGGCATCCGTCTCGCCGCCATCACCGCCGCCGCGGCCGGCCTCGTCCTTCTCGTGTTCCAGGTTGGCTGGACCTGGCTCCGGCGCGACCTGCCGCTCTCCCAACCCCTGCTGTGGCTCTTCGCGATCACCGGCCTGTGGATCTACTTCCAGGCGGCCATGGCGTGGAACGGAGGTCCGTTCAAGGATGCTGGGTTGGGCTCGATCGTCGATCTCCAGCTCAAGCGCACGCCCAAGGCGGTCCAGGAGTGTCTCCTCGGCTGGGCCGGAGACGACGCGACGGACGCAGGCCGACAGACCCTCATGCCGGTCGTCCGCTCCCTGTGGCGCGACCTGCTCGGATTCATCCCCGCCTACACGGTACTCCTCTTCGTCGGCACTTGGCTCGCCCTGTCGTTATCCCAGAACGGTCTGCCGACATGGGACGCCGTCGGGCTTCTCTCGCACGAGCGATCCGCCTGGCTCCCGGCTCTGCTGGGAGCGCTCCTCTGTGCCCTCGCCGACGTCGTCGAGGACGCGGGTGAGCTCCACTACGTGCGTCGATTCCCGGAGCTGCCGCCGCCCCTCTTGGTCGCCTTCACCTTCGCGGCCACCTGTCTCAAGTTTGTCCTGTTCTCGGTCGGCTTGCTGTTCACCGGTGCCGCCACCCTGGTGCTGGCATTCATGCAATTGAGAGGGGTGGCCGACCAGCAGGCGGGCACGATCGGTGGCCTCGGGGCCGCGTGTGCTCTCCTCGTCGCTTCGGGAGCGGTGAAGGGTCTGCTGAGCCGCCCGTCGGGTGAGGAGACGAAAGGGGGCCAGACCGCCAAGAAGGTACGGCCCCCGAAGGTGAGCTTGCACGGCGCGTCCTAGCGCGACGGTTCGAGGATGTAGGGCTGGGTCTCCGGAAGCGGCAACTCCCCTCGTGTAGGATGGGGCGCCTATGGAGACCCAGCCATGAAACAGACGAAGAGGGTGCGGTTGGCGATCGCGGTGCTCGCAGCGCTGGCGAGCGTGTCCCTGGCGCGAACGGTCGCCGCGACGGAGCCCGCAGGCGGCACCGCCGAGACCGCCGAGCTGCAGCTCGTCGAGGCCACCATTCCCCAGCTGCAGCAGGCGATGCAGAGCGGGCTCCTCACCGCGGAGCAGCTCGTCCGCCTGTACCGCGCCCGCATCGCCGCCTTCGACCAGGCGGGGCCGAAGGTGAACGCGTTCCTCTACCTGAACCCCAACGCCGAGGCGGCGGCGCGGCAGCTCGACGCCCGGCGCCGTCCGGGATTCACGCCGGGTCCGCTCTACGGCATCCCCGTCCTGCTCAAGGACAACGTCGACGCGGCGGACATGCCGACGACCGCGGGCTCGCTGGCCCTCGCCGGCTCCCTGCCGCCCGACGACGCCTTCCTCACCCGGAGGCTGCGCGAGGCGGGCGCCATCCTCCTCGGCAAGGCCACCTTGACCGAGTTCGCGAACTTCCTCGCCATCGGCATGCCGACCGGCTACAGCTCGCTCGGCGGCTTCGGACGGAACCCCTATGATCCGCGCCCGCTGCCGGGGGGCGACGGCCGTCCGGTGCTGCAGACCGGCGGTTCGAGCTCCGGTCCCGGGATCGGCGTCAGCGCGAACCTCGTCACGGTGGCGGTCGGCACCGAGACCTCCGGGTCGATCCTGAGCCCGGCGAGCTCCAACGGCGTGGTCGGCCTCAAGCCCACCCTGGGGCTGGTCAGCCGCGACGGCATCCTCCCGATCACGGCGGACCAGGACACCGCCGGCCCCATCGCGCGGACCGTCACCGACGCGGCCCTCCTGCTCGGTGTCCTCGCCGGGTTCGACCTCGCCGACCCGGCAACGGTCCCCTGCCTCCTCCCCCACCGCTGCTTCCGCGACTACACGCCCTTCCTCAACCCGCAGGCGCTCCGCGGGGCGCGCATCGCCGTGGTGACCCCTATTCCGGCCAACCGGGCCAACCTCATGAACGCGGCGATCGACGTTCTCTACGCCCAGGGCGCCGAGGTCGAGCTCCTGCCGGAGCCGTTTCCGGCCCAGCTCGGCACCTGCGTGAGCGTTCCTCCCCCCACGGGCTGCTCGACCGTCCTCCTCTACGGGTTGAAGCGCGACCTGAACGCCTACCTGACGGCGACGCCCGGCGCTCCCCGGAAGACGATCGCCGAGATTATCGCCTTCAACCAAACCCACCTGCCGCCGCCCAAGTACGGGCAGGCGCTCTTCGGGGCGGCGGAGCAACTTGACATCACCTCCGGCAGCCCCGACACGCTGCGCTACCTGGCCGATCTCGCCGAGGATCGAGCTCGCTCACGCGGCGCTCTCGACGCGGTCTTCAACGGTCCGGACGGCATCCGCGGCACGGCGGACGATTTCGTCGCCATCCTCTCCTCGGCGAACAACTTCGCGGCCGCGCCGGCGAAGGCGGGCTACCCGAGCATCACCGTGCCCGGCGGCTTCGTGCCGCCCACCGCGCCGATCGCCCATCCGTTTCCCTCGGGCGTGACCTTCACCGGTCGGGCGTTCTCCGAGCCGATCCTGCTCGGTCTGGCCTATGCCTTCGAGCAGGCGACGCACCATCGCCGGCCGCCCGAGAGCACGCCACCTCTCCCGACCGACCGCGTCTCGCGGCCCTAGATCGAATCCACCCACGGAGGATGGAGATGTCGGAAGCTCCCGACCCACGCCTGCTGGAAGCTCTGCTGGACTCCTGGGACCGCAACAACACCATCCTGCGGAACCTTCTCCGCGCCCTCCCGGAGGGTGGCCTGGAGGTCCGAGCGATGGCGGGCAGCCCCTCGATCGGGGAGCTGTTCACGCACATCCACTATGTTCGACTTATTTTTGTCTCCGAGGACGCTCCCGAGTTTGCCCGAGACCTGCCGGAGACAGAATGGCGGCGCGAGCGGGACCCGGACCGCCTCGCGCAGAGGCTGGACGAGAGCGCCCAGGCGGTGCGGGACGCGGTCAAGGGCCGGTTGGAAGCCGGCCGGGCCATGGACCTGCACTACGACCACCCGATCCTCCTCCTCCAGCACATGGTCTGGCACGAGGGCTACCATCACGGCCAGATCAAGCTGGCCCTCAAGCTGGCGGGCCACCCCCTGGCCGATGAGGAGGTCGGGCCGGGCACATGGGGCGTGTGGATGCGGAAGACGTGAGCGGCGCGTAAATGCGCGCCGGCGCGTCGGAGCTACGGAAGACTCTATCGTGGAGAGATCCGGCCTCAGCTCACCGCTTTTTTCACGAGCGCGCCGATCCTTGCCTCTTCGGCGGCGGTCCACTCTTTCAGCGCGTAGGCGGTCGGCCACATGGCGCCTTCGTCGAGGTTCGCCTCGTCGCTGAAGCCGAACGTCGCGTACCTCGATTTGAACTTCTGCGCGCTTTGGAAGAAGCAGACGACCTTGCCGTCCTTGGCATACGCGGGCATCCCGTACCAGGTTTTCGGCGAGAGGGCTGGCGCGCTGGCTTTGATGACAGCATGGAGCCGCTGGGCCATGGCGCGATCCGGTTCCGGCATCTCGGCGATCTTCGCGAGCACGTCGCTTTCTCCGTCCGCCTTGTCCGCGCGCGGGCCGCGGCGCGCTTCCTGGGCGCGCTCCTTCATCGCAGCTCGTTCCTCGTCCGTGAATCCAGCGGACTTCTCGTTGATCACGATGGTGCTCTTGGCGGACTTCTGCGTGGCCTTCTTGGGGCTCATGGAAACCTCCTCCTACGGACTTGGTTGGAAACCTCGCCGCAGTTCGCATGCGGACCCGCGCTATTCCAACATGCGCCGCCTAAAACTGCTACCGTGGACCGCTCCCGTGCCCGATGCCGAGAGCGATCAGCAACAGCACCACGGCGACCACCCCGAGCGCGATCCGGGCGGCCGTCATGAGATGGGTTTGCGCCACAGGGCGGGTCCCCCTGGGCTTGATTCCGATGACGGCGACGACGGCGATCGCGATTGCAGCAATCCAGAGAAGAGTCAACCAGCTCATCGAAGTTCCCTCCGGTCGGCTGGCCCTTGCGAATCCAATGCCACGGGTGGGCGAGCACTTGAGCTGGAAGGACCGTCGCCCCTTCGGGGCTTTTGGTGGTTGGGTTTCCCTACCTGGGGCTCGCGCCCCAGGCTCTATGCTTCCGCCCCTTCGGGGCTGTCTTCCAATGGGGGCCTACCTTATTTTCTCACCCGCCCGCCGGGTTCGGTCCTGACCGAGGGAGAACTGGTTTGGAAGCTCGGTACTTCCGGCTTGGATGGCCGTCCTTCTGATCTGGAAGCTTCATACTTTGGGTTGGCAGCTCCCTACTTCTGCCGCAGAAGTCCCGTACTTTTGGTTTGGAGCCGGGTACTTCTGGTTTGGAAGCTCGGTGCTTCCGGTTTGGATGGCCGTCCTTCTGATCTGGAAGCCCGTACTTTGGGTTGGGAGCCCCGTACTTTCAGTTTGAAGCTGGGTATCTCTGCCGTGGATCTCCTTGCTCCTACCGTCCCCGCACGCGGAGCCCACTCGGTTTAGCCAGCCCTCGGATCGAACAGGCTCGACACCGCATCCGTGCTTCGCAGTCCCGTCTCGATGGCATTTCCGTCACTCATTCACGGAGGCCGCGCAGGGTGAAAGCGAGCCAGGCATAGTGCGCGAGGTTGAACGCCAGCCAGAACAAACCGACCCCGACGCCGGCGAAGGCGTCGCCGGTCTGAGTGCCCCGCACGCCATGGAGGAACCCTGCGAGAGCGCGAGCCGGTAGAGCCAGAAGAAGCAGGAGAACGAGGCAGCGAACGCGAATCGGCAGCGAGAGGGTGAGGAAGCGATTCAAGAAGTCGCTGCCCTGGCGCCCCCCGTTCGCCCAGTAGGCGGCATAGGGACCGAGGAGCTTCACTACGCAGATGCCAACGCCGACGGGGGCCGAGTAGGTCTTGACGTCATTCCAGGAGAACTTGAAAATCTCCGTGTCGACGCCCCAGCTGAAGATCTCGAGAACCAGGAAGGCGAGCAGGTATTGGACTTGCTGAAAGGCCTTGACCTCGCCGGCCCTCAGATCGTGGACAGCCCGAGCTATGCTCCAGCTGCGCACCTGGGTCGGGCCGCCCTGTCGGCGCGCCAGGGCACCCCAGGCGCCCACGACCACGCCGACGGCGCAGAAAATCGCCGCCTCGGTACCGTTGCTCCTGTCTGTGGCGCCGGGTCCGAAAGCGAGGGTACACAGTCCGCCAAGGACGAGCAGCGCTCCGACGATCAACCTCGCCAACGTTCACCTCCCAACCCTGCGGTACCAGTGGTGGCCGGAAACTAGCCCAGTTCAGGATCAGCGTCAAATGTTGGAGAGTGGCGTATAAGCAGAACGGTCGCGTGAGGTCGACCGACCCGCGGAAAACAGGAGGGAGGTTCAGGCGCATGGATCCGAGGAATAGCTCCCCGTCGTGGAGCCCCGCCAAGCGGGCTCTGTTCCGCTTCGCCTTCAGCTACCTGGTGATCTACAACCTTCCGTTCCCTCTGCAGAGAATCCCCTGGGCTGGGCCGATCCTCACCCAGCCGTACAAGGACGTATGGAACCGGCTCGTGCCTTGGGCCGGGAAGCACCTGCTCGGGGTCAACATCCACGTCCGGCCCGCGGGCAGCGGAGACACCACCTACAACTACGTGCAGGTGCTCTGCTTCCTGATCCTCGCGGTGGTCACGACGGGGGTCTGGACGGTCCTCGACAGAAAACGGCCGGAGTACACTCGCCTGGCTGTAGGGCTGCGGATCTACATCCGGTTCGCGCTCGCCGCGGCGATGCTCTCGTACGGCGCGTACAAGGTCATCCCGTCCCAGTTCGCCAAGCCCTTCCCCAGCCAGCTGATCGAGCCCTTCGGGGAGGCCTCGCCGATGGGCCTCCTGTGGACGTTCATGGGCGCCTCCTCGGGATATACCATCTTCACCGGCACCGCGGAGATGATCAGCGGCCTGCTCCTCGCCTTCCGCCGCACTGCGTTGCTGGGCGCGCTCGTGAGCATCGGCGTCATGAGCCACGTGGTCGCCCTCAATCTCAGCTACGACGTCCCCGTCAAGCTGTATTCGCTCCACCTGCTGGCGATGGGGATCTTCCTGACTCTCCCCGACCTGCGGCGGCTGCTCAACCTGCTCGTGCTCAACCGGCCGGTCGCGGCCGTCGCGGCCCGTCCACCACGGGCGCGTTTCCGCCGCACCGCGCTCGTCGCGCAGGTGGTGCTGGTCGCCGCCTACTCCGGGTATTTGCTGTACCAGTCCTACGACGCCAGCAGTACGCAGGGAGGCAACCTCTCCCCGCGGCCCCCGTTCTATGGCATCTGGACCGTCCTAGAGCTCGAGGTCGACGGAGTCGCCCGCCCGCCGCTCCTCACCGATGCGACCCGGTGGCGCCGGGTCGTCTTCGAGTACCCCGACTACCTCAGCGTCCAGCACATGGACGGCTCGCGGAGCAATTATGGCCTCCTTCTCGGGAAACGCCGGCTTACTCTGACCCAGTTTGACGACAAGGCCTGGCGGCCCTCCTTCGCCTACAAAGAGACGCAGCCCGGTCTCCTCGCGCTCGCAGGGACGATGGACGGCCGCAAGACGCGGTTCACCCTCCGCCGGGAGGACGAAAGCTCCTACCGGCTCGTCAGCCGAGGCTTCCATTGGATCAATGAGACGCCCTTCAACTGGTGATCTCTAAGGGGATCAGCCTCATGCAGACGGCGATCGATACACGGGCACGTGGTTCGACCGCACCCAGGAATGGGCCGCCCGTCCTGTCGCAGATTCGCCAGCCTCGCGCCGCGCTCCCAGCGCGCCGCTGCTGTTTCCTCGAATCTTGTCGCAACCACACGGAAAGCTGACGCAAGTTCGATGTATATGTTGCAACGTACCGGTACGTTGCGTTGAAATCCTGGTGCGACGCTTCGATTTGCACCCAACTTGCCGCATCTTCAATGGATGTCGCGGCAAATTGCGACGCAACAGCTCGTGGCAGCGGCAATCTGTCGCAACACTGTCGCGAAGAGTCGCGGAAGACCTGAATTCGGCTTCGGACTCCGCAGCTATGCCGCAACGTAGCCCCAAGGCGCCGCGAAGTGACGCGACATCATTCCAACGCAGCGGTATTTTGCCGCAACATAGCAACAGAATGCCGCAGAACAACGAGATGTCGGTACAAATCACCGGTCACTGACGCAAGTTGACGAAATTTTGCCGCAGAATTCTGTGGCAACGGCGCGATGCGGCGGGCAATCGACTCCGATCCGCGGGATATGCTGCAACGTACCTGTACGTTGCAGCATATCCACCGGACACAGAGAGAGGGAAGGGTATCGTGTCGCAGCCTATGGCGCCCGGCTTGCGTCTCTGGTGGATCTGCCGCAACGTCCCGCTGCACTGGAAGCGTGCCGCGGGATTGGGAGTTGGCGGCTGGCGATCTGTCGCAACCTTGGATGAAGGTATGACCGATCTTTCCGTCGCATAGCTCCTGGCCGATCTCGAAGCGCAAATCGCCCGGGTCGGGAGCCAGGAGGCCTTCCAAGCGCAGCAGGAGGCCCTGCATCGCGAGCAGCGTCGCTCGTCGCCGGGCTGATCGAGCAGATCGAGGCCCGAGCCGCCGTTGTCCGTATGGAGTCGGGAGTTCCCGTGCTCGGTCCGATGGCGATCCAAGACCAACACCCCCACGACCGTCCGAAGCCGCTCAAGAAGTCCCAGGCCCCGATCTTCCATGCCTTCACCAAGAACGCCCGCAAGCTCTTCCAGGAGACCTACTCCCGATTCCTGGCCGCCTTCCGGGAGGCCGCCGAGAGCCTGAAGGCGGGTGACCTTACAGCCCGCTTCCCGTTGGGGAGCTCCCACCTGGGCTTACCCTTCGTGACAGCCAAGCCCTGAAGCAGGCTTTCGCGACGGATCGTACGTCTGCGCGAGCGGCAGTGACCGCCGCCGCGTCGTCTCGCTACACGGCGTCGCCGCAGTAGAACGATCCGGAGTCCGTGGCGATGTCGCTGTTGGCGTCCGTGACCGTAACGCTGACGGTTCTGTACTGATACGGGCTACAAGGGATGATGGCGAGGCCTTCGCTTCCGCCTCCGGCGCTAGGAGTAGGGCTCCAGGCGTAGGTGTAGGGGCCGGTACCGCCGGCGGCGTCCGCTTCGCATTGTAGCCGTCCATGACCCAGCGAATAGCAGGCTACACCGACGGTCAGGGTCGTAGCGGCGAGGCGCGGCGCGGGGCCAAAGAGGCCCGCGATGGTGGTGGCGAGGACGGCGATCACGGAGGTGGAGGTGCGGCGGTGGCTGGCCATAGAGTCCTCTCTGGTGTGGGGTGAAGATCACTTGTTCAGTATATAACAAGCGGAATGATTCGCTTGTTGGATCCAAGCGGCGCCTTCTCGCCGTCGAGGACCGTAATGAGCCCGCGGGTCTCGCCTTTTGGGTGGCACCTATCGGCTCAGGCTGGGGGGTGTCGCTTTTGCCGACGTGGGGCGAGGCCAATCGGCTCTCTCCGTCCGTCTGTCCCGCGCGAGAGGTGGCCGGCACCTATAGGTTAGAGTTAGAGGCCAAAGCGCCTCCGCATCGGCTGGAGGAAAGAAACGATGAAGGCAACTGTCACCCTGCTTCTCGTTGCCGCCGGCCTTGTGACGGCAGCCCTCGCCGGCGCCACACCGGCCCAGAGCACCGCCCCGGAGGCGTCAGCCGCCGCGCCGGCCACGACGCCCTCCTGGGCCGAGCCTATCGACTGCGACACCAAAGCGGTCGACGTTCGCTCGCTCTTCAATCTGGTTGCGTCGCCGACGGCAACGGACATGTGCGGCTCGTGCAATGTCCTTCTTTGCAAGAATGTCCCGCTCAATGCGGGTTGCACCATCGGCAACCATCGCGGACACTGCGTGTCTCTGGGCAACAAGTGCTCCGACAACGTCACCTGGCAGTGCGATTGCCAGCTGCCCGGATAGGTGCCAGGGCCGGCTCGGTAGACCCGTAGAGCGGGAAGTGCCGCTGTTGAACGCGACGCAGTACCACCCGTCATCGAGCCCTGGGTAGCCTGACCTGCGCCCCTTCACCGGCTCCCGTCGTTTCAGGTTAGAATTCCGCCACGCTATGCACCGAGACCTGTCCCAGGCCGATCTCCGTCAGTTCCATGACGACGGGTATCTCATCGTCGAGGGCCTCTTCGCGCGCCACGAGGTCGCGGCGATGGCCGCGGCCGCGGAGCGGCTGCGGGCGGTGGGGCGGGAGCTCGCCGCGGCGCTCGCGGCGGAGGCGGACGACGCCCCGGGCGAGCGCAAGCTTGAGCACCGGGGCAGCCAGTT
>DASQPA010000356.1:0-30466 GCA_035644215.1 Thermoanaerobaculia bacterium | reverse complement strand
CCGCCACCATCTCCGCATCCCCCGGCCGGGCCGCCACGGCCGCCGGCGTGACCCCGTGGCGGGCGAGCTCGGCGCTGGTCACACGGCCGATCGAGACGGCCTGGAGCTCGGGGCGGCGCCTCTCCCAGTCTTGCCCGAAGAGCTCGACGAAGTGGCGGACGATGCGCGGGCTGGTGAAGGTCACCCAGCCGAGCGGCGCGATGCCGAACAGCTCGGCCGCCCGGGCCGAGGCCTCGGGCGGGAGGCGTTTGTCGTAGGCGACCACGGCCACCGCCTCGGCGCCGGCCTGGTTCAAGCCCTCGGCGAGGGTGGGGCGGGCGTCGGCCGCCTGGGGGAGGAGGACCCGGCGGCGGCGGGTGACGTGGGGGGCGAGGGCGGCCAAAAGCTCCTCGGCATCGTTTCCCCCGGTCCAGTCGGGCGCGATCTCAAAGGCGGCGAGGGCGGCGGCGGTGGCGGCGCCCACGGCGGCGACCTTGAGGCGGGCGGGGAGCGCCCCGCCGGTCAGGGGGAGGAAGGCGTCCACCGCGTTGGTCGAGGTGAAAATGAGCCAGTCGTAGAGGGCGAGCTCGGCGGCGGCGCGTTCCAGCGGCCGCGGATCGGCGGGGGGGACGACCTCTAATAAAGGAAGGGGCTCGACGATCGCGCCCGCCGCCGCGAAAGCGTGGATCAGGCCCTCGCCCTGGTGCGCGGCGCGGGTGACGACCACCCGCCGGCCGGAGAGGGGGAGGGATGGGGAGGCGCTCATTTCCCCAGTCGGGCGAGGACCGCGTCCGCGCCGTCCGCGTGCAGGGCGGCGACACAGGCGGCCGCCGCCTCCTCCGGGCTGTCGCCCCAGGCGTCGCCGCGGGCGGCGTGGACGCCGTCCGGGGTGGCGAGGAGGCCGGTCAGGCGCAGGCGCCCGCCCTCCTCCCGCGCCCAGGCGGCGAGCGGCAGGGTGCAGTCGGCGCCGAAGGCGGCCACCACCTGGCGCTCGGCGCGGGCGGCGCGGGCGGTGGCCGGGTGGTCGAAGGCACGGCAGATCGCCTCGGCGGGCGATCCCGCCAACACCTCCAGGGCGAGAGTCCCCTGGCAGGGGGCGGGGAGCAGCACCTCGGGCGGGATGGGATGGACCGGCAGGCCCGAGAGCCCCAGGCGGGCGAGCCCGGCCCCGGCGAGGATCACACCGGCCGCCTCGCTCTCCCGCCATTTGCGCAGACGCGTGTCGACGTTGCCGCGGAGCGGCTCCACCCTGAGGTCGGGTCGCCGCAGCCGGATCTGGGCGGCGCGGCGCAGCGCCCCGGTCAGCAGCACCGACCCCGCGGGCAGCGCGTCGAGGCTCGCCCCCACCTCGCTCACCAGGACGTCTCGCGGATCGGCCCGCTCGGGGTACGCCGCGATGGCGAGCCCCTCCGGCAGACGGACCGGCAGGTCCTTCAGGCTGTGCACGGCGAAGTCGAGCGAGCCGTCCAGAAGGCCGCTTTCGAGCTCCTGGGTGAAGAGCCCTTTGCCGCCGATCGCTGCCAAGTCGCCGGGGAGCACGTCGCCCTGGGTGACGATCGGCACCAACTCGACCGTGAGGCCCGGGTGCAGCGCCTCCAGGGCGCGGGCCACCTGGCCGGACTGGGCGAGGGCCAGGGCGCTCTTCCGGGTGCCGAGCCGGAGGACCGTCATTCGCCGTCCGGGTCCTCGTCGTCCAGGTGGAACAGCTCGCGCACCAGGTCGAGGCGCGGCAGGTCTTCTTCTCCCTTCTTGGCGCGCAGGCGGGTGCTCGGGTGGTGGAGGATCTTCCGCACCAGCGACCGGGTGAGCCGCTCCAGCCCCTCGTGGGTCTCGGGCGGGAAGCTCGCCAGGGCGAGCTCCATCTCCTGGCGGCGGATGCGCTCCGCCTGCTTCTGCAGGCGGGCGATGAGCGGCTCGGCCGAGAGCCCGCGGTACCAGGCGCGGAAGTGGACCAGCTCCTGATCGAGGATCTCCTCGACCCGCGGCACCTCCTCCTTGCGCTTTTTCAGGTTGCGCTGAATGAGGTGCTCCAGCGAGTCGATGGGATGGAGGAAGAGGTTCTCGATCCGCCGCGCCTCGGGCTCGACCTGCCGCGGCACGCCCAGGTCGACGACGAGGAGCGGCCGGCTGGGCCGCCCGCTCATCGCCTCCTGGAGCTGCTGGCGGGTCAGGACCGGCTCGTCGGCCCCGGTCGTCGCCACCACCAGGTCGGAGCGGCCGATCTCTCCCAGGCGCTCCTCGAAAGTGAGGATCTCGGCCTCCGGGAACTCCTCGCGGAATTTCTCCCGGCGCTCCGCCCCGCGGTTGGCGACCGCCAGGTGGCCCACCCCGCGCTCGACCAGCGCCCGGGCGACCAGCCGCGCCGTCTCCCCGGCGCCGACGAGGAGCGCCCGGCTGTCGCCCAGGCCGCTGAAGATGTTCTTCGCCAGCTCGACCGTGGCATAGCCGAGCGACACCGCGCCGCTCCCCAGGGCGGTCTCCTGGCGCGCCCGCTTGCCGGCGTTCACCGCCGTCCGCAGCAGCCGGCGGAGCACCGCCCCCTCCGCCCCCACCGCCTCGGCGAGCGCCGAGGCCTGCTTGACCTGGCCCAGGATCTCGGGCTCGCCCAACACCATGGATTCCAGGCCGCTCGCCACGGCGAGGAGGTGGCGGGCGGCCTCGCCGTTGCGCTTCACGTAGAGCCGGCCCGGCTTTTCGAGGTCCGGCACCCGCTTCAGGAACACCAGGTCGAGCGCCGTGCGGTAGGCCTCGTCCTCGTCGCGCGGCTGGAGCAGGATCTCGGTCCGGTTGCAGGTCGAAAGCAGGAAGGCCTCGGCTACCGCCGGCCGGGCGAGCAGGTGGACCAGCAGCTCCTCCCCCTCCTCGGCCTTGTAGGAGACCCGCTCCCGCAGCTCCAGCGGCGCGCAGCGGAAGTCGGTCCCCACGAGGAGAAGAGGGGGATCGGGCCGAGGCCCCGGGGGATCGAGCGGCGAGGCCATACTGCCGGAGGGCTCTAGCGGAAGCCGTGGAACCCGGTGAAGAAGAAGTTGACGGCGACCAGGGAGAAGAGGATGACGCAGAGGCCAGCGAGGCTCGCGAGCGCCGTCTGCCGGCCCTGCCAGCGGCGCAGGCGGCGGAGCAGGAGAGCGGCGGCGTAGAGCAGCCAGATCGCCAGGGTGACGAGGATCTTGGGATCGTGGAGCGAGAACCCGGGCGCGTAGTTGCGCTCCCCCCAGAAGCCGCCGGCGAGGACCGCCCCGGTCAAGGCGACGAACCCGGCGCGGAGCGCCCAGAGCATCATCCGCTCGAGCACCTCCAGGGGCGGCAGCTTGCCGAAGAAGGCGGAGTAGCGGCCGGCCTTCAAATCGCGATACAGCTGCAGATAGAGGAAGGCGTAGACCGCCGCGACGACGAAGGCGGCGTAACCCAGGAGCGCCAGGGAGACGTGGGTGGCGAAGACGGCGTTCTTGAAATTGGCGACGCCCGGCGCGCTGGGCCGCGCCAGAATCGAGGCGAGGAGCTGGAAGAAGAAGACCATGGAGACCAGCCAGAAGCCGGTCGAGCGCTCCCGCCCCAGCCATTCGACGAAGACGTAGACCAGGGCGACCGCCAGGGAGACGACGGAGAGCGCCTGGGAGACGGTGGCGGCCGGGAACTGCCGGTGCTGGGCGGCGAGCCCCACGAGATAGACCAGGTGGAGGAGCACGGTAATGCAGAGGGCCGGGGTCGCCGTGCGGGCGGCCAGCGGGTGGGCGGAGAAGAAGAGAAGCCCATAGGCCGCCGCCACCACCAGATAGGCGATCGGCAGCAGGACGTTGATGGCTCCCAGCACGGTCTGCAAACGATGGCTCCTCAGAGGATTGCGTCCGGCTAGATGCTAGCACGGCGGGGCGGGGTTGGGCGCCACCCCGAAGTTGCCCCTCCCGGCTTCATCTGCTACTGTCCCGGGCGTCTTTTTCGTGTTGTCTTCCTCTGGACCGGGATCGCGCCCGCGGGCAACTTCCAAGACCATGGCCAACGTCATCATCATCGGAATGCAGTGGGGGGACGAGGGGAAGGGGAAGATCGTCGATCTCCTCTGCCCGGCCTTCGACGCCGTGGTCCGCTACCAGGGTGGCCACAACGCCGGCCACACGGTCCGCTTCGGCGACCGCCACTTCTCGCTCCAGCTCATCCCTTCGGGCATCCTCCACTCCGACCTGCTCTGCGTCCTCGGCAACGGCATGGTCATCGCGCCGGACGCTCTCCTCTCCGAGCTCGGCCGCCTCTACGAGGCCGGGGTGCGTTTCGACGGCCGGCTCTTCCTCTCCAACCGCGCCCACGTTCTCCTCCCCTGCCACGCCGAGCTCGACCAGGCGCGGGAGACGGCGCGCGGCAAGGAGCGGATCGGCACCACCTCGCGCGGCATCGGCCCGGCCTACGAGAGCAAGGCCTCGCGCTGCGGGCTGCGCCTCTGCGACCTCTACGCCCCCGACCTGGAGGACCGCCTGCGGGTGCTGCTCCACCGCATCGACGTCGAGCTGACCTCCCTGGGCGGCACGCCGCTGGCCCAGCCCGCCGCCGTCGCCGACCAGTGCCGCGCCTGGGCCGAACGGCTGAAGCCGTCGCTCGCCGACACCGAGCAGCTGCTGAACGGCTGGATCGCCGAGGGCAAGAGCCTGCTCTTCGAGGGGGCGCAGGGCACGCTCCTCGACTTGGACCACGGCACCTACCCCTACGTCACCAGCTCCAACTCGACCGCCGGGGGCGCCGCGACCGGCACCGGCGTTCCGCCGACCCGCATCGACGGCGTCATCGGGGTGCTCAAGGCCTACACCACGCGGGTGGGCGGCGGCCCCATGGTGAGCGAGCTCGAAGGCAAAGTGGGGGAGTTCCTGCGCCAGCGCGGCAACGAGTTCGGCACCGTCACCGGCCGGCCGCGCCGCTGCGGCTGGTTCGACACCGTGGTCGCCCGCTACGCGAGGATGATCAACGGGGTGGACACCATCGCCCTGACCAAGCTCGACGTCCTCGACCAGTTCGAGGAGATCCCGGTCTGCACCGGCTACCGCCTGCACGGCGAGGCGGTCCGCTACCTGCCGCCCGAGCGGCGGGCGCTCGAAGGGGCGGAGCCGGTCCTGCACACGATGAAAGGCTGGAAGAAGGACACCGTGGGCATCCTCGACCCGGCCGATCTGCCGCCGGCGGCCCGCGACTACATCGACTTCATCGAGCAGGAGGTCGGGGCGCCGGTCTCCCTGGTCTCGACCGGCCCCCGCCGCGAGGAGACGATGGTGCGCGAGGACCCCCACCTCGCCCGCCTCACCTCCGGCCGCCTCGGCCGGGTGGTGGAAGGGCGCCAGGGCGCCTGATCCGGCCCGCTTCGGGCTATACTCCTCGCCGGCGGGGCCGTTAGCTCAGTTGGTAGAGCAGCAGACTTTTAATCTGCGGGTCCAGAGTTCGAGTCTCTGACGGCCCACCATTCCCAACCAAAGACGCAGGGGTTGCCGCGGAGCCCCCCTCCTCCCACCGCTGGCCTTCGCGCGCGGCGCCAAGGAACGGATGCGCGCCTTCGCGCGTGAGCACGAAGCCCGGCGCCTCTTGTTCTACTACTACGGCCCCTTGAGCGGCGCCTGTTTCCTCGGGCACCAGCTGAACGCCGTCGCGCGCGAGATCCAGGTGATGGAGGACCAACAGCCGGGTTACGCGCCGTCGTTCCTCCTGACGTAAGCAGGCGCCAGGTCCAACAATCTGGGGGCAAATCGTGTTCTTTGAGATGACAGGAAAGGACGCGTGCCATGGAATACCAGGACTTGACGATCGATCTGCGGTCGACTGAAGGGGGGGGCTTCGAGGCGAGGATTGCTGAGGCGCCCCTACGGGACAACCCCCTGGTGCGCTTCCCGGCGCCCCTCGACGAGGCGACCGTGGAACTCGTGCACTGCTCCTTCGACGTGGCCGGAGCGCAGCTGCGGGCCGCGACCTCCCCGCGGCCCGTCTCTTCACGACAGATAGGAGAGCAGGTCTTCGCCGGGCTGTTCAAGAACGGGCTGGGCGAGCACCTGCGACGCTGCCGCGACGCCGTCTGCCGCGACGACGACCGCGGGCTTCGGGTGCGTCTCCGGTTCCGGACTGACGACACCGAGGCCGCTTACTTGGCCGCGCTACCGTGGGAATGGATGTGGGATCGACGGACCGGCGAGTACCTGGCCCTGGACCGTTGCACCCCGGTGGTGCGCGAGATCGCCGCTCCCCGCTGGCGCGCCACCCTCGAAGTCGAGCCGCCACTGCGCATCCTAGTCGTCGACGCGGCGCCCGCCACGATGCAGGAGCTCGAGCTGAAGCTGGAGATCGAACGCATGAAGGAGGCTCTGGGGCCGCTCGTGCGCAAGGGCGAGGTGGAGCTGATCCCTCTCGCGAAGGTGACCCCGGAGGGGCTCCGCGACGCCGTGCTCGACGAGGGGATCCACGTCCTCCACTTCATGGGCCATGGAGGCTACAGCCGGGACTCGGGAACAGGGGCGATTTTCTTCATCCAAGACGACGGCACTAAGGACCAGGTGGACGGCGAGGCCCTGGCGGCCTTCCTCAAGCGGAGCCCCGACCTGCGGCTGGTGGTGCTCAACGCCTGCAAGACGGCACGCCACGCCGGCCACAAGGGCGCTCCCTCGAGCTATGGCGTGGCCGCGGCCCTCCTGGAGCAGACGCGAGTGCCGGCGGTCATCGCCAACCAGTACTCGATCTCCGATGATACGGCCATCGCCTGGAGCGAGCGCTTCTACGGCCGCCTCGCGAAGGGCGACGGTGTCGAGGAGGCTATGACCGAGGCGCGGCTGCTGCTCTGGCGGAAATCAGTCGAATGGGCGACGCCCGTCCTGTTCCTCAACGGAAGGGAAGGGCGGATTCTGGTTCCGAAGGTGCCTCGGAGGAAGGGCCAGAGAGGGACGGCGAGTTCCCGTCCCCCTCGTCTGGAACCGAAGGAGATCCGGCTCGGCGTGCGGAGCATCGACGGCTATGGACGCGATATGAAGAGCCGCAACGACCACGTCCTGGATCTCGTCCCCTATTTCAATGGCCGCTACATCAAGGACAAAGCCTGGTGGCAGGAGAAGGTCTTCCCCGATCTGCGGGATTTCCTGAGGCGTTGGGTCGTCGAGGGCCGGCCGCTGGGGCTCGATTTCGCCGCCCATTCATCGATCGCCTTCGCTGCCGGCTGGCTGCTGGAACCGAAGAGCGGCCTCGACGTACGGGTGCGCCAGCGCACCAGCGACGGAGAGTTCGAGTGGCATCCCTATGATGGCTCGGAGCCCGAGGGTGCCCTGTGGCTCAATCGTCCCGATATGAAGATCCATTCCACAGCGCCCGACCTTGCAGCGGCCCTGTCGGTCAGCCAGCGCAACGTGGCCGAGCAAGCCAGGCATTTCATCCAATACGAAGGGCTTCCCATAGGCCGTATCGTGAGCGCCATTATAGCACCCGAGCCGGGAGTTCGTTCGGTCCACGGCGGCGCGCACGCCCTGCGGCTAGCTCAGGCGCTTCTTCCCCGCCTGCAACTGCGGCGTCCCCATGAACGTGTCGGTCGGGTCCATTTCTTTTGCTCGGCCCCTAACGCCGTGATGTTCTATCTGGGACAGCTGGCTTCCACCCTCGGGCGAGTCGTCATCTATGAATATCCCTTTCGCGCCGAAGATGCCTATGGGCGCTATCAAAAGTCGATCGAGCTGCCTCCGCCCAACGAGGTTGAACGGGTGCCGCCCGGATGGTAGAACGAAGGGACGCCGAAACCGCGGATTGCTGTTAGCCCGGCGCCCAACAAAACGCGGCTGCGCCGTGTTGTAGAGGACGGAAGTCAGGCCAACCCAACGACTGCGGGCAAGACGAAAGGACAAGGCTTATGTCATACGATCGCGTGGCACGTCTGCTGTCAAACCAGCAGGTAGTAGTCTTGGATGGCGCTCTCGGTACCGAAGTCAAGCGTAGGGGAGCGAAAGAGGTCGATCATCCCGATATCTGGTCAACTCCGGGCCTCATACACTTCCCGTCACTCGTTCTGCAAACCCATGTCGACTATGTGCTTGCTGGTGCCGATGTGATCACAGCTGGAGCTTTCCGAACTAACAGGACGGCCCTGCGCAAAGCGGGCCTTGAAGATCTCTCGCGTCCCTTAACCCACCTTGCTGTCAACCTCGCGAATGAAGTGAAGCGGAAGTTATACCTGCACCGAGGATTCGAGATTTGTGTCGCCGGAAACATTACTGCCGTCGAAGATTGCTACTCCCCCGGCCGCTCTCCCGGAGAAGGGGCTTCGGATGAGCACAGCGAAAAGGCTCTCTTCCTAGCAGAAGCGGGATGCGACTTGATTTTAATCGAGAGCATGCCAACTATCATTGAGGGAATCTGCGCAGTCAAAGCGGCGAGGGCTGTCTGCAAGCCAGTTTGGCTATCGTTCATCCTAATGAATCAATGCCACCCGCCACAATTGTTGGACGGAACGGAGGTTGTGGATATACCGAGGCTGCTCGATGAGGCCAACGCTTTGCCGGACGCATTGCTGTTCAACTGCTCCTGGCCGGACGTAATCAGCGATGCCCTCGTGCACCTTAAAGAACACCTTAACGGCCTTGCCATGCCGATGGGTGCATATGCGAACGTCGAGCGTCAGGTCGATCCATGCGGGCCATGGGCGCGAATGACCGAGGTCTCTCCGCAGGCATATGCAGCGTTTGCGGCGCAGTGGGCAAGGCTTGGCGCGCAGATCATTGGTGGGTGCTGCGGAACAACACCTGACGACATTCGTTCCATAAAGCAAGCTGTAGGTGGACGGGCACATGTAGTTGTGGCGAAGCCTGATCTCTCGCTGGGTCACTCTTAGCGCCTGAGCCGGAGGATCACAATATGAACATAGTAGCGACGGACGTCTTCGACGGCGCAATGCAAGGTCTCGAAGCAGGCTTCAGAGTGCTTCACATCGCAACGTTTGACCTTAAAACATGTAATGCGAGCGATGACATCGAAAGCGCTCTTAAGGACCCGGAGCTGGCGGGCTTTGACCACATCCCGGTACAGCAAGACTCCAGGATTATTGGTCTCCTTGAGCGGCAGGCTGGGCCCGGCAGCGGTCCGGTGGCGCGTCACATGCGCCAGATCGATCCATCATATCTAGTAGCCGCTGAGGCCCCGCTCCGAGCATTCATCCCGTTGGTGGCTGAGAATCCATACTGGTTGGTGGTCCGGATTGCCGGGATCCAGGGTATCGTTACGCGTAGCGACTTGTTCAAGCTGCCGGTGAGGCTCCATATCTTCACAATGGTCACACACTTGGAAACCGTGATGGCGGACGTCATCCGGACACACAGCCGATCCGATAACTGGCTAGCGCTTCTGGGTGACATGCGGCGAAAGAAAGTACGGGAGAGGCAGAGGAGACTTCAGATCAAGAGTCTGGACCCACCCCTTGTGGAGCTGACCGACTTCTATGACAAGACGATCATTGTGGAAAAATTGCTCCATCTTGGGAAGGACTTCACAGAGTCGCTCGACAACATCCGAGACTTGCGGAACAAGGTGGCTCATGGTGTCACATATGTGAACAACAACGCTCAGGTACGGAATTTCGTGGAGCGCATATCGGCGGCCGAGAAGTGGATCGAGAGGCTGCGCATTTGAGCAGGAGCCGAGTGGCCCGGAGCCTGACTTTCAGGTCAAGTATTACGTCGACAATCGGGACCAGTACTCGGCCTCCTCGCAGCCCGGAACGGTAGGAGCCTCTTACGGGAAGTTCAATCAGCCCCTTTTGAGTCGCCTTTGGTGACGACAAACGGTCTACCTATCGGCCGTCGATCTCCCACCCGGCTTTCTCCTCGACTGGCGAGTGTTCTTCAACGGGGGCGGACAGAAGCGGTGGCACCATGTCCCGGCCCCGCATCGGGGAACGCGAGGATACTTCGGGAGTCTCTGATTTCAACCGCAGCATCTTCGCTGCAACATTGCCGTCCTGCCTCGCCTGGCACGGGGTCTTGGTCGGCTGTAGGCCTGGTGCTCCTTCGAATATGTCTGCTCGGACGTTGCGCGGCACACCCTCGCGGAATTCTAGAGGTCGATCAACAGGGGAAGCTATTCGCTGTCGTTCTTGCTGGGCGTAGGCGCCACGTCCAACATCTTGGTTGCGAAGCGTGTTCTTTGAAATGACAGGAAAGGCGCAAGACATGGAATACCAGGACCTCACGATCGATCTTCAGTCGAAGGAGGGCGGGGGCTTCGAGGCGAGCATCGCCCAAGCGCCCACTTCCGGTGCTGCCGTGACGCCGTCTGCGAGGACTACCAAGGACTCCGGGTGTGCCTCCGGTTTCCGACCAACGACGCGCTTCTCCAAACGCCCTGGTCTTCTTCTATCTGGGGCAGCTCTCGAAGTCGCTGGGCAAGCTCGTCTTCTACGTGTATCCGTTTCGCGCCAAGGACGCCTACGGACGGTACCAACCGTCGATCGAGCTGCCGCCTCCCGGCGAGGACACCTGTGTGCAGGAGGATTGGTAGTGGCGGCGGGAGCGGACGGGACTGGACCGACTGGCGGAGGGGAGATTTCTATGGAAAGCTATGCTCGGAATGCCGCCCAGCCGAACCCAAACCTCCCCCGGGGACGAGGAGATCCTTGCCGCCGTCCAGGCCCTGCAGCGGGGTGCCTCGCGCGACGTCTTCGAGGTCCTCTTCCGCCGGTACTACGATCCCCTCTACAAGTTCTTCGCCAACCGTCCCAGCCTGCGCGACGAGGCCGAGGACCTCGTGCAGGCGACCCTCCTGCGCGCCTACGAACGGATCGGCCTCTACCGGCCCGAGGAGGATGCGAGCTTCGCTTCGTGGCTCCGGAAGATCGCCGAGAACGTCTGGAAGAATGCCGTCCGCGAGCGGGTGGCGACCAAGCGGTCGCCACCCGGAGATCTCGCCGGGTTGCCGGTCGGAGAGCCGGGTGGCGAAGTCTCCGCCGCACTGGCCGCGGACCGGCGCCCTGCAGTCGATCCGCCCCGGGACGAGAGACCCAACCCGGAGGAGGCGCTGCTCGCGCACGAGCGCACTCGGGTACTGCAGGAAGCTCTCGAGAGCCTGCCTCCGGGAATGCGCCGGTGCACGGAGCTACGCCTTTTCGCCGATCTCAAGTACCAGGAGATCGCGAATCTCACAGGGATCGGCCTCAACAGTGTACGCTCGCAGCTCTTCGAGGCGCGGCAGCGCCTGAAGCCGGTCCTGGACTCCTACTTCCAGGGCGCCGATCTCTGAGGATTTCGCGTGGGCGGACAGGACGATCTCAACAGCTCTCTGAAGGCTATCATGGCGGCCCGGCGTGAAGGTCTGGGCGAGCCACCCACCCCGGACGAGCTTCTGGCCTACCGGGACGGGCTTCTCGCCCCGGAGGAGCTGCAGCGGATCGCGGCCCAGATCGCCTGCCATCCGGACGCGGCGCGGACCCTGGCGGATCTCCTCGCCTTCCCGGAGGTTGAGGCGGCTCCGGGCACGCCGCAGCTGTCGGAGGAGGAGATCGACGCCCGCTGGCAGGATTTCCGCCAACGCCTGCCGGAGCAGCCGGTCACGTTCCCGGCGCCCGCCGTGCGCCAGGGCCGGCGTTGGGGGGCGGCACCACGCCTGGTGGCCGCGGCGCTCCTCGGGCTCGGGGTCGGGTGGGCCGCGGATTACGCGGCGCGCGCCGGGCGGGACCACCCCGGCCCGGCGGCCCCGGGAATGCCGGCGACGCCGGCGATCACCGAGATCGCCGAGCTCGCGCCGGTGGAGGAGGGCCTGCGCTCGGCGCCCTCCCCGGTCGAGCTGCCGGAGAGCGCGGAGGCGCTGGTGCTGGTGCTCGGCGGCCGGGCGCGCGCGGAGCGGGAGCTCCCGTCCTATGAGGTGGAGGTGGTCGACCGGCATGGCCGCCGGGTCGCCGCGCGCCATGGGCTCCATCCCACGGCTCTGGGGACCTTCCCGCTCTCCTTCCGGCGCGCCGACCTTCCGCCCGGACGCTACCGCATCGACCTTTTCGGTGTGGAGCGGGGGAGCCGGGTTCGCCTCGCGACCTACGAGCTGCGGCTCGCCGAGCGCGGCGAGGCCCGGTGAGGAGGGCCGCGGCGGGCGCGGCCCCGCCCGGAGATAAATCTCCGGGCTATGCGTTGCGCCGGATGAATCCGGCTTCCACCCGGCCCGCCCCACTTGTCCTCCTGGCCCTCTTCGCCGTCTTCGGGCTCGCCTGCTCCCGCGCCGAGACGGTCTCCCTCGTCCCCGGCGCCGTCTACCCCCGGGCTCTCGCCGGCGGCGCGCCCTACCGTTTCCGCTTCCGGGCCGCGGCCGGCCAGGTCCTGCATCTGGAGGTCGAGCAGCGCGGTGTGGACGTCGTCGTCCTGCTCTTCGACCCGGTGGGCCGGCAGCTGTACGAGGCCGACGACGCGGCCGGCACCACGGGGGCGGAGTCGGTCCTCGTGGTCACCCCGGTCGCCGGGGAGTACCGGCTGCGGGTCGCGCCGTTCCACCGCGGGAGGAAGGGAGCCTTCGCCCTCCGGGTGCGTGAGCTGCGGCCGGCGCGGCCGGACGATCGGCTGCGAGCGGCGGCCGCGGCACCCCTGGCGCGGGCCGAGCGGCGGCGGTCGAGCCGCCGGTTCGAGGCGGCGGCTGCGGCCTATCGCGAGGCATTGCCCCCGCTCGCCGTGCTGGGTGACGTGCGACGGCAAGCGGAGGCGGAGTGGCGTCTCGGCCAGGCGCTCGCGGCGACCGGGGCGCTCACCGAGGCGGAAGCGGTCCTCGCCCGGGCCGGGTCGCGGTTCCGCGGCCTGTCCGATCCCGTGAACGAGGCTCGGGTCGCGAACGACCTCGGGACCACCGCGCGGCGGCTCGGCGAGACCGGCCCGGCGCTCGCCGCCCACCAGCGCGCCCTGGCGCTCTACCGCGCCGCCGGCAATCTCTCGGGGACGGCCTCGTCGCTCAACGACCTGGGCCTCGTCCTCGAGGCCCAGGGAGATCACGACGGCGCCCTCGGCCGCTATGAGGAGGCCCTGGCGCTCTGGCGCCGGCTGGGCGCCCGGTCGGCCGAGGCCGCGACGCTGGAGAACCTGGGGGGCCTCGACTCGCTCGTCGGGCACGACGCGGAGGCCCTGGATCTCCTCGGCCAGGCCCTGGTCCTCCTCGCCGAGGAGACCGACCCGGGGAAGCGGATGTCGGTCCTGGTCTCCCTCGGCTGGGCGGAGTACCTGGCCGGCCAGCCGGAGCGCGCCCTCGGCCGTTTCCAGGAGGCGCTGGCGCTCGCCGGGCGCTCCGGCAACCGGATGGCCGAGATCGGGATCTGGGACCGCCGGGGCTCGGTCCTCCGCGCCCTCAAGCGGTATGGGGAGGCCGCGGCGTCGTACGAGCGGGCGCTCGCCGGCGGCCGGGCGGCGGGGAGCCGGTCGGCCGAGGGGAGCACGCTCGCCAACCTCGGCTGGCTCGACCTGGAGACCGGCGCGGTGGCGCGCGCCCGGGAGCGCCTGGCGCGGGCGGCGGAGCTCCTGGCGCGGAGCGGCGATCCGAACGGCGAGGTCTACGCCCGGGTCGGCCTCAGCCGGGCCGAGCGGGGGCTGGGGGTCTACGGTTTGGCCCGGGAGCAGGCGGAGCTTGCGGTCCGCCGGGTCGAGGCGCTGCGCGCCGCCCTCCGCGGGCCGGCCTCCCGCGGCCAGTTCCTCGCCACCCGCTTCGACGCCTACGAGGAGAGGGTCGCCCTGCTGCTGGACCTCGATCGCCGCGAGCCGGGGAAGGGGCACGCGGAGGAGGCCCTGGGATGGGCGGAGCGGGCGCGGGCGCGGACTCTCCTGGAGGCGCTGGGGGGCGGGGCGGGGGAGACCGGCGGCGCGGGGGAGGGGCGGCGGCCGGCGCTGGTCGCGGAGATCGCCGCGCTCACCGAGCGCCGGCTGGCCCTGGCGGACGAGGACCCCCGCGATCCCCACCTCCCAGGGCTCGACGCGGCGCTCCGCGCCCGCCGGCTGGAGCTCGACCGGCTGGCGCCTCCCGCTCCACGGCCCGCCCTCGCCCCGTTGTCCGCCGAAGGTTTCGAGGCGCTGGCGGACGAGGGCACTCTCTTCGTCGTCTACCTGCTGGCCGAGCCGGCGAGCTTCGCCTGGACGGTCGACCGGAACGGGGTGGTGGCCCACGTCCTGCCCGGCCGGGAGCGGATCGAGCGGCTGGCGCGCCAGGTGGCGGCCGGCCTGTCGCAGAGCGCCGCCACGGCCTCCGGGGCGACGGTGCAGGCGGCGCTCGGCGCGCTGTCGCAGGCCGTCCTCGCCCCGCTCGCGCCGCGCCTCCAGGGCCGACGCTGCCTGGCGATCCTGGCGGACGGCGCTCTGCACCGGGTCCCCTTCGCCGTCCTCCCGCTCCCCGCCGGAGCGCCGGGCGAAGGCGCGCCGCTCCTCGCCGCACACGAGATCGCCATGCTCCCCTCGGCCACGGTGCTCCTCTGGCAGCGTCAGCACCTCGCCGGGCGGCCCCCGGCGCCGGGGGCGCTGGCGGTGCTCGCCGACCCTGTGTTCTCGGCCGTCGACCCGCGGCTCGCCGGGGCGACGCGGGCGCCGGACGGCGGGCGGGGTGGCCGAGGGATTGCCGGGACCCGGGAGCCGGCTCTCGGGGGCTTCGAGCGGCTGCCCTCCACGACGGAGGAGGCGCAGGCGATCGCCGGGCTCGTGCCGCGGGGGCAGGCGCTGGTGGCGCTGGGGCCGGCGGCGCGCCGGGAGCTGGTGGTCGGCGGCGCCCTGCGCGGCTACCGCATCCTCCACTTCGCGACCCACGGCCTGCTCGACCCGGTCCTGCCGGAGCGTTCGGGGATCGTCCTCTCGCAGTTCGACGCGCAGGGCCACCCCACCCCCGGTTTCCTCTCGGCGCCGAGTGTTGCGGCCCTCGACCTCCCGGCGGAGCTTGCGGTGCTCAGCGGCTGCCAGACCGGCCTGGGCCGGGAGGTGCGGGGGGAGGGGCTGGTCGGCCTGCCGCAGGCCTTCTTCCGCGCCGGGACCCGGCGGGTGGTGGTGAGCCTCTGGAACGTGCGGGACCAGGCCACGGCGCAGCTGATGGCCCGCTTCTACCGCCACCTCCTCGTCGAGCGCCAGCCGCCGGCCGCGGCGTTGCGCGCCGCCCAGCTCTCGCTGGCGAGCGAGGAGCCGTGGCGGTCGCCTTACTTCTGGGCCGGCTTCTGCCTGCAGGGGGACTGGCGGTAGGGCGGGCGGCCAACAATCCGGGGCCGGACGGTGTTGCCAGGGTAGACGCTGCCCGGCGGGCCGATCCGCCGGGCGAGACTAGGAGAACGCCATGAACGTTGCCGTCGCGCTTCCGAACGATGCCTTCCTCGCCGATCCCCCTCCGCCGCCTGACCCCGACCAGAATCCGGATACCAACCAGGGACCCAAAGGGGACCGCAACGATCAGGTCAAGAAGCCGCCGGAGAGGTGAGGCGGGCTCGCGCCTCGCACTGGCTTGACGCCGCTTTCGCTCTTTGACAACAGATGTGTGAACGTTGGGGGAAGCCGGCGCAAGAACCGCCGGGAGGCCCGGTGGCGAGAGGCGCCGCCCCGGGCCTCCGTTCTGCGGTGGAGACACCAGCCGGGTCCGCGAGGAGGTTCGGAGGCCCCGTCGAGACACAAACGACGGGCGTTGAGACATAAGAACGGCGGCTGGAGACACTACCGCCGGGCGTACAGGCCCTCCGGAGCCTCGCAGAGACACAAAACCTCCTCGTAGAGACACTAGCGACGGGCGTAGAGACACTAGAAAGTCGGCTGGAGACACTAGGAAGTCGACTGGAGACACTAGGAAGTCGGGTAGAGACACTAGGAAGTCGGGTAGAGACACAAGGAAGTCGGCTGGAGACACCAGAAACTCGGGTCGAGACCCAAGAAAGTCCGCTGGAGACACTCCGCACCGTTCCCTCGTGTCTCCAACTCGTTGCGTAGTGTCTCCAGCCGGCCTTCTTGTGTCTCGACGGCCTTCGCTAGTGTCTCGACGGCGGTCCGTAGTGTCTCTACGGCGGGGGTCCGTAGTGTCTCTACGGCGGCCTCTTGTGTCTCCAGAGCCTCCGCTCGTGTCTCGAAGCGGTCCTGTTGTGTCTCGACTCGCCGTGGTGGTGTCTCGACGCCGCCTTCGGGCACCGCCGCGACCGGCCCCACCCCTCCCGGCCGGCCGACCTGAACCGGTCAATCCACCCGGGGCCCCAAGGGACCGTACAAGACACCCTCTCCAATGTCATTCTGAGCGCAGCGAAGAATCTGGGTGGGGGAGGAGCGCGGATCGCCTGGTCTCGGGCGTCGCCGCCATGGTGTGCGAGGGAGCCCGGCACCGGCCGGGTGGGACGCGCCGGAAGTCTTCGACTTATATCGACGAGGAGTATCCCTGGGAGCGCTGGCGTCCTCGCCGGCTTCTTCTTTCCCGGTCCGGCCGGCGGGGACGCCAGCGTTCCCAGGGAAAAATCTGTCTCGTATGACGGATTGCGATGATGTCTTTCATGAGGTCGGGTTTTTCCTCCTGGGCCATGTCGGAAGAGAGCCCTGATCGGTACGGTGGGATTGCGACGCGACATAGCCTTCACGCACGGTGATGACCGACGTGGCCTGAGTCGGAAAAGCCATGATTTGTGCTATGGGATTACGATTGGTTGGCGTGCTTCACCTGCCGCGCAAAAGATGCCCTCTCCTATTGTCATTCTGAGCGCAGCGAAGAATCTGGGGGAGGGAAGTCCCTGGTTCGCGTCAGCGTCGCCTATCGAAGCGCGCCCCCCGCCCAGATTCTTCGCTGCGCTCAGAATGACGTTGGGTACTCTTGGTCCCAGAACCCTCATCTGTGCGGTGGGATTGCGACTTCTCGTAGTCGGCGGTCACCTTGACGTAGAGACCCATGTCGTCGGAAGAGCCCTGATCTGTACGGTGGGATTGCGACTCGACCTTGAAACGGTGTGCGCTGAGGCAGAACGCTGTGTCGGAAACGCCCTGATCTGTAGGTGGGATTGCAGCAAAACGAGAGTGCCATCGAAGACGAAAGCCAACCAACAGAGGGAAAGCCCTGCTCTGTATGGTGGGATTGCGACTTCTGACATTCATCTTGGCTGCTGGAGGAGCAGATCGTCGGAAACGCCCTGATCTGTGCGTTGGGATTGCGACAGCCCGGTGTAGCCGGATAGCCAGAGGGAACCCGAGACGGAGAGTCAGAAGAGCCCTGATCTGTACGGTGGGATTGCGACCTCCATGGCCCCCGGGGTTCGTAGGTCTGTTCGCCCTATCGGAAAAAGCCCTGATCTGTGCCGTGGGATTGCGACTCGTCGCCATGGCCGTAGCATCGAGGAGCAGGCCGAGTCGGGAAAGCCCTGATCTGTATAGTGGGATTGCGACTTCTCGATCCAGATGGGGACCTTCGAGAAGAGCCCCGGTCGGAAAAGCCCTGATCTGTATGGTGGGATTGCGACTTTCTTGAGTTGCTCTTGGACTTTTCCGATCCTTTTATAGGCGTCGGGAAAGCCCTGATCTGTACTGTGGGATTGCGGCTGTCAATGGGTCGTACGTCGTGATGACGAACGCCTCGTCATCCTCGGTGGATGATCCCGATCTTCTTCGTCGGGAAAGCCCTGATTTGTACGGTGGGATTGCGACCCGAATGCCTTGCGAAGTTGCGAGAGTTTGTACTCGAAGTCGTAAGATCCCTGATCTGTGCTGTGGGATTGCGACCGCTGGAAGCAGATGATATTGATCTTGTAGGTGTTCGAGGCGGTAGTCGGAAGAGCCCTGATCTTTACGGTGGGGTTGCGACTTCTGGATGCCGTAGTCGGCCTGGATCAGCGCGTCGGAACAGCATTGATCTGTACGGTGGATTGCGACTTCTGGAGGCGCCCGACCAAGTAGCCGGCCTCGACTGTCAGAACAGCCCTGATCTGTATGGTGGGATTGCGACGCTTCAGCGATGGGCGCCAGCGCGACGAGACCGAGACCGTCGGAAGAGCCCTGATCTGTACGGTGGGATTGCGACTTTGAAAGATCTTGTCAGTCAGTCGTTGACTGGAGTTCGCGTCGGAAGAGCCCTGATCTGTACGGTGGGATTGCGACTCCTCGAGCTGGTTGACGGTGGCGAGGGGCATGGGCTACGTCGGAAGAGCCCTGATCTGTATGGTGGGATTGCGACTCTATACAGTGCGGGCTGGGGGGCCCACTGACTTGCGTCGGAAGAGCCTTGATCTGTATGGTGGGATTGCGACCCGGACAGCCATGTCCCTTGATTGATCGCGTCCGTCAGTCGGAACAGCCCTGATCTGTACGGTGGGATTGCGACACGAGGCGCAGGGTACCGCGGGCGAGGCCCAACAGGTTGGTCGGAAGAACCCTGATCTGTGTGGTGAGATTGTGACGAAGGAAGCTGATGGCAATCACTACGAGTCCTACGTCGGGAAAGCCCTGATCCGTACGGTGGGATTGCGACCTAGTCAGTCGGCCGGTCAAGCCGGTGTAGATCTCTTGATCGGAAACGCCCTGATCTACACGGTGGGGTTGCGACTTCTAGATCGAATCGATGCGGACGTTGGCGCCGGCTCGCGTCGGAAGAGCCCTGGTCTGTATGGTGGGATTGCGACGAGCTCCTGGCGATCCTTGCCCGTGCTGTCGCCCTGATTGTCGGAAGAGCCCTGATCTGTACGGTGGGATTGCGACCGGACTTGGACCATGAGGAACAGGCGATGCTTCCCCCCGCCCAGATCCTTCGCTTCGCTCCAGGATGACCCGCCGGTAGGGTGGCCTTGGCGGGAGCGATTTCGCCCGCGCGAACGTCATCTCGCAAAGACTGGCGACGTCCTCTCCTATCGTCCTTCTGAGCGCAGCGAAGAATCTGGGGGCGGGAAGTCTGGGATCGCGGCTGGCGTCGCCGATCGAGCCGTCCCCCGCCGAGATTCTTCGCTGCGCTCAGAAGGACGCGGGGAAGGTACTCTTGGTCCCAGAGCCTGATCTGTACGGTGGGATTGCGACTCGACGGTCGGCGCGGCTATGGCGGCGGTGGGCATCAGCGCGGCCAGTGCTGCCTGGAGCTCTGCTCTTCGGGGCTGGGCGTCCCCCTCCGATGCTAGACTTCTCCCGAAGAGGACGGCTTCGCCGCGCACCCGTACCCTACGCAACCCGCCCGCCGCAGCCGGAGGTTCTGAGATGACCGCGATCCCTCTCTCGCGAACGATCGAGTACCCGGAGTCGGACGGCCGTCCCATGGCGGAGACCCAAGTTCACCTCCAGGTGATGTTCGACCTGCACCACGCGCTGTCGCTTCGCTATGCCGAGGTGCCCGACGTCTACGCCTGGTTCAACATGCTCCTCTACGACGTGCAGGGGGATCCCAGTGCCTCGGTGGCGCCCGACGTCTTCCTGGTGCGGGGCGTGGACAAGCACGAGCGGCGGACCTATAAGGTTTGGGAGGAAGGCCGGGCGCCGTCCTGGATCTGCGAGGTGACCTCGAAGAGCACCAAGGACGAGGACGAGGTCACGAAGAAGCGTGTCTACGAAAGACTCGGGGTCGAGGAGTACTTCCTGTTCGATCCGCTGGGGGAGTACCTGAAGCCCCGGCTCCAGGGCTATCGCCTCGTCGGCGGGAGGTACCAGAGGCTGGCGACACAGGGGGACGGGTCGCTGTCGAGCGAGACGACGGGTCTCCGTCTGGTACCCGAGGGGAAGCGGCTGCGGCTGCGGGACGCGGCGACCGACGAGCGGCTGCCCTGGCAGGAGGAGGACGTGGAGGCCCGCGTGGCCGCTGAGCGCGAAGCCGAGCGGCAGACCCGCAGGGCGGAGGCCGCCGAGCAGCGAGTCCGTGCCCTGGAGGAAGAGCTGGCTCGCCTGCGCCGTGGCGACCCGGGGCCGTAGGCGTTCAGCTCAGCGGAAAAGCCCTGATCTGTGCAGTGGGACTGCGACAAGATCTCCTCGTTGTTGGGCTGCTCTGGTGGCGATCCCCCGGCCGCCGGGCCGGGGCGTTGCCCCTCCGGAGACGGCCCGCGGTCCCCAGGGCCTGCGGGTCGATATCGTTCAGGACCTGGGCACGTCTCTACCCCCTCCGGCCATGGGTGCCGAGGTTCGGAAGGGTGGTTGCGGGGGGAGGGACGCCGTAGCCGGCGGCGTGCCTTCCCGAGACGTGCCTCCAGCACCCAGCTCCTCCTCGAAGGAAGCCCTCCCGCCTCGCGGAGCCGCGCACGGTCGTGTCCTGCGACTCTCCCCTCTCCCGGTGGTGTGGGAGGGCGGGCCGGGAGAGGGGCCGGGGGTGAGGGGCCGGCCCCAACGTACCGGAGAGAGGGGAGCTCCGCTCGAGAAATAGGGAGCTGCAAAGCAGAAGTAGGCAGATAGAGCGCAGAGGAAGGGAGCTACAGGCCAGAAATAGGGAGATCGGCGGCAGAAGCAGGGAGCTACGCGCCAGAAGTAGGGAGCTACAAACCAAAAGTACCGGGCTTCTGCGGCAGAAGTAGGGAGCCCCAGACCAAAAGGACGGGGCTTCTGCGGCAGAAGGACGGCCATCCAAGCCGGAAGGACGGAGCCCGTCCAACAATCCGCCGCCCCCTCGTGTTGGAGAGGACAGACGCCGGGTCCGCCGGCCTGCCGCCGACCGAGGAGAGACGACGACGATGCCCCCAGCCGGACTGTCCGACCATCGCGACGAGCTGGCGAGCCACCTCGCCACGGCCTTCCGCGCCACCGCGGGCGACCGGATCGGCCCCGAGCCGGCGGCCGAGGCGGCGCGGGCCGTGGTTCTGGGCGGGCCGCTCCCTGCCGCCTTCACAACCGCGCTCGGCGACGAGCCGGCCTGCGCCTTCGTCAGCTTCGACGCCGACCAGATCCACCGCTGGGCTTTCGCCTCCGAGCGGGTGCAGGTCGCCAAGGGCGCCTCGCAGACCCTGGAGTTCCTGAACCTCCACGTCCCCTGGATGGTGCGCGAGGTCCCGGGGCTCCACGGGGTCATCTACTCGGCCGGGGGCGGTGGCCTGCTCGTCGCCTCCGGGGCCGCCGACCCGGCGGCGCTCCAGGCGGCGGTGCGCGGCTGGCTGGAGCGCGCGAGCCACGAGTTGACCTTCACCGTCCTCGTCGAGCGGCTCGCCGGCCGCGACCTCCAGCCCTCGGCGCCGCCCCGGCCGCTCGGCCCGGGGGGCCTGGCGGCGCTCGACCGCTTCGAGCTCGTCGACGGCCTGCGCGGCGCCCTCGCCCGCCTCCAGGTCCGCCAGCGCGAGGAGAAGGAGGCCCGGCCGCGCTCCGGCGGCCCGCAGGTCCGCTGGGAGATCCGCCCCGGCACGGCGAGCGAGCGCTGCCCCTCCTGCGGCCGCCGGCCGCGCGGCGCCGCGCCGTCCCCCGAGGACGGCCCGGACGCCTGGTGCGCCTGGTGCCGGACCCTGCGCGAGGCCTGCCTGAGCCACGCCCACGCGCGCCAGGAGCCGTTCTTCCGCAACGGCCGCCAGCTCACCTTCTCCGACCTCGCCCAGGCCTCCAACCGGCGCCGGCAGTACCTGGGCTTCGTGGCGATCGACGGCAACGGCATGGGGAGCGTGGTGCAGGGCCTGCAGAACCTCCTCCAGCTAAGGATCTTCAGCGTCGAGACCACCCGCATCTACGAGGCGGCCCGCGGGCGGATCGAGGCGGTCCTCGGCCAGGGCTTCCTCGCCTCCGGCTGGCGCCCGGAGGAGGCCAGCCTCTCCTTGCTCTCGGGGGGAGACGAGGTCGCCTGCGTCCTCCCCGCCGCCGCCGCGCCCACCGCGCCGACGCCGGCCTGGCGAGCTTCGAGACCCTGCTCGCCGAGGCCGCGGCGGCAGAGCGGGCCGGGGTGCCGGGCGCCGCCCTCCATCGGCTGGTCGGCCAGGCGCGCGAGGAGGACGCCGGCCTGCGCTCGCTCGCCCCGGGCCGGGGCCGGGAGGAGGTCCTGGCGCTCCTCGCGGCCAACTTCTTCCGCTACCAGCTGGCTCGGAACCGCGAGCTCGCCGCCTGGTGGCAGGCTATCGCACCCGCGCCTGCTGCTCCCGCCGACCCGGTCACGGCCTGGTTCCGCGCCTCCGGGGTGCGGCGGATCGAGCGCCTGGTCGAGCTCCTCTCCCTGGAGCCCATTCCGGAGGCCGCATCATGAGGTCCTTCGTGCTCACCGTCCGTCCGGCGCTCTCCGCCCTCGCCCTGGGCGGCCAGACCTCGCCCGGCGCGGGGGCGGACAAGGCCACCGCCCGGGACGACCGGGGGCGGCTGGTGATCCCCGCCTCGGCCCTCCGCGGCGCCCTCCGCATCGAGCTCGAACGGCTGCTGCGCGGGCGGGACGGGGAGGGGGCGGCCTGCGGCGCCAATCGCGCGGCGACCGCCGACCTCGACCGGCCCTGCGTCTGCCCGGTCTGCCGGCTGTTCGGCGAGGAGGCCGGCGCGACCGGCACCCTGCGCCTGGAGGACGCCCTCTGGGCGGGCGCGGACGACGAGCCCGCCACCGCGGTCGCCGTCCGCCCCCACATCGGGGTCAGCCGCAAGACCGGCACCGTGGTCGAGAAGCTCCTGGGCTTCGTCGAGACCGGCGACCTCCTGGGCGACGATCCGGAGGGGCACCTCTTCCGCGCCACCGCCCGGCTCGTTCCCTTAGGCCCCGGCGACGAGCCGCGGCTCGCCGAGGACGAGGCCCACCTCCGCGCCGCCTGCGCCGCGCTCAACGCCCTGGGCGGCGGCAAGGCTCGGGGGTTGGGCTGGGTCGAGTGCTCGCTCGCTCCGGTTCTTCAGCCGGAAACGCCTCCGGCTCGCTCCGCGGCGCTCGCCGGCGCCACCGCCTGCGAGCTGCGCTTCACCGCCGAGGCCCCGCTCCATCTCGGCCAGGGCCGCCCGATCGGCTTCTTCCAGCCCACCCTGCGCCACGCCCCGGGCTCGACCGTGCGCGGCGCCTTGGCCTTCGCCCTCCTGGAGGCGGGGCTCTGCGGCGCCGACGACCCCGGCTTCCGCCGCCTCGCGGCGGGCGGCGGCGCCTCCTTCGGCACGGCGCGGCTCCCGGGGGAGGTTCCCTCGGAGACCCGCCGCCGCTGCCGGCCGGGCCGCCACGTCTTCGACGACCTGGTGGGGGAGCTCGTCCGCCGCGCCGCGGCCCGCCGGGGGCTGGCCCTCGCCGCCCGACCCGGCCACCTTTGCCTCCAGCCGGGGTGCGCCTCGACCAAGCTCCTCGCCGCGCCGCACCGCCCGGGGACCCGGGAGCCGGTGGTGCGGGTGCGCACCAGGACCGCGCTCAACCGCCAGACCGGCACCGCCATGGACCGCAAGCTCTACTCCCTGGAAGTCCTGGAGCCGCGGCTCGCCGACCGTTCCGGCGCCGATCCGCTCCCCCTCACCCTGGTCGCCACCGTGCGCGGCCTCGACCCGGCGAGCGCCGGGCTCCTGGCCGCCCTGGACGGCCAGGAGGTCTGGCTCGGCGGCAAGCGCTCGAAGGGGATGGGCCGCTGCCGGCTGGACCTGCGCCCGGAGCGCGGGCCGGACGCGGCGACGGCCCGGGCGGCGGTCGAGAGCCTGCACGAAGCGCTCACGGAGGCCTGGGCGGCCCTCCCGGACCTGGGGCCGTTCCTCCCGCCGGAGCGGCGGCCGCTCGCCATCGTGCTGGAGGAACCCTGGGCGCCGGAGGAGGCGGGCGCTCGGGGTCCTGCCGAGGCGGTTGGAGACGGTCTTCAACGTCGGCTCTCCTTTCGGGTTTTTCGATGTCCTTCACCCGGGGAAAGGACATCGACAAAACCGCGAAAGGAGAGTCTCCAGAAGTGCGGACCTGGTGAGACGCGCTCGACGTGACTCGCGTCCAGGTAGCACGAGGCAGACGCTGTCGGGAGTTATGGCCAAGCCCCGACGTTTTGGATACCCACCCGCCTCCAGAGAGTCAGACCCGGAAGTGCTCCCGCGGTGGCCGAAAGGGCGCCGAGAGAGAGCTGGGAGCGGGTCTCTAGGGCGAGGAGCCGGCGCGCCTCGACGCCATCCCTCGGCGTGTGGGCTCTCTGGAGGGGCCTCATGTTGAGGCGGGAGACGCCGCCCGGGGTGCGCAGGATGAGAGAGAGGGAGAAGCTCAAGAGGCGATGGAGGCGCTCCTCGAAGCGGCGGTACTGGACGCCGGAGCGGGCGAGGCGAAAGGCGTCGAAGAAGTCGGTCAGGCTGGTGAAGGTGACGGTATCATAGGTGAGGGTGGTGATCCAGGCGAGGAGAGCGCGGTCGGCCCCGTAGGGGGTGGGGATGCCTGGCTCAGTCGTCGCGAGGTAGACAGTCAGGTGGGTGTCGGCGCCGAGGTGGGCCTCCCGGACGACGGTGGTCAGCGAACTTCGCTGGTAGGGGAAGCCGCAGAAGACCAGCGCCTTGGCCGCGAGGAGGAGAGCCTTGGGGTCGTCGGGCGGGTCGACGGCCGGTGTCAGGGTCGGGTGGGGGAGCAGGGAAGGTGGAGCGGGGGCCATGGTCCCGAGGGCGTTGCCGGAAGAGTCGGGTTCAACCCTTCGGGGAAGCTTCGTGGCGCTGGTACGCCAATGCTGAAATCCGGGTCGGGAGGCCCGCTGGCCGGGTGAGGGCGCCATGGGTTAGACAGCCCAACCCATTGAGCGGATTTGGTTTAGCTCGGTCAAGAGGGCGAAGAGAGAGTTCGAACTCGCCCCCATTGGGGATACCATTGGAATCAATAACTTACAGCGATCAGCGTCACCCGCGGGCGCCAATACGCTTACGGCCCTCGATCCGGGCATCGGCTTCTGGATTCGCACTTCCGCGGCGGCGACTCTCTCCTCGCGGCTGAAATCCCTTGGCACGTCGTCGAAGCCGGCGACGAGCATCTTCCGGGTGATCTTCCCGAACTCGACCAGCTCCTGCATGGTGGCGCCTTTGGACAGGAGATAGGGCAGACTCCAGATGCTGAAGTTGTACAGGCTCAAGGGGACGGAGCCGCGCACGTCGCGGAAGGCCCCCCTGGCGAGGTCTGCCGCCAGGGTGGGTGTTCGGCAAGAATGTCCTTGAATCTATCCTGATCGCGGGTAAAGAAATTCACCCGGCGGCTGGCAGGCGTCCTGGCGACGGGCTTCTACAGCAGCTTGTCGAGCGTGATCGGCAGGTCCCGCACCCGCCGCCCGGTGGCGTGGTAGACCGCATTGGCGATCGCGGCGGCGACGCCGGTGATCCCGATCTCGCCGATGCCGCGGCAACCCAGGGTGTTGATCACCGGATCGGGATGGTCCAGGAGCTCCACCTCGATCTCGGGGACGTCGGCGTTGACCGGGATGGCGTAGTCGGCGAAGTTGGCGGTCACCGGGCGACCCGTCTGCGGGTCGTAGACCGTGTGCTCCAGGAGAGCCATGCCGATCCCCATCGTCACCCCGCCGATCACCTGGCTGCGGCTGGTCTTCGGGTTCAACACCCGCCCGACGTCCAAGGCCGAGACCCACCGGGTCACCTCGACCCGCGGCAGGAGCGGATCGATCTTCACCTCGCAGAACTGTGCGCCCCAGGACTGGATGACGTAGGCATCCCGCCGGGAATCGGGCTCGACCCGCGCCTCCGCCGCGAGCGCCGGCTGGCGCGCGCGGCGCAGCAGGTCGGTGTAGGCGACCCCCCGGGAAGGATCTCCCGCCGCGATCAGCCGGCCGCCGGAGAGGGCGACCTGCTCGGCCTTGAGACCGGCGAGCGGCGACTCCTGGTCGGCGGCGGCGAGCGCCGCGAGCTTCGACTTCAAGGCAGCGACCGCTCCCAGGATCGCCTCGCTCACCGAGGCGACGGTGACCGAGCCGCCTGAGCCCGGCGCCTCCGGGAGGGCGGTGTCGCCGAGCTCGCAGGTCACCCGCTCGACCGGGAGGCCCAAGGCGTCGGCCGCGACCTGGGTGAAGACCGTGTAGGAGCCGGTGCCCAGGTCCTGGGTGGCGGCTTCGACGAGCGCCCGCCCGTCGTCCGTCAGTCGCACCCGCGCCGAGGAGGCCGTGCGGTAGCCGGGATAGGACGCCGTCGCCATGCCCCAGCCGACGAGCCGGTCGCCGTCGCGCATCGAGCGCGGCGCGGGGTCTCTCCGCGACCAGCCGAAGCGCTCGGCGCCGCGCGCGTAGCACTCCTGGAGGTGCTTCCCCGACCAGGGCTTCCCCTCGGCCGGATCGCGCTCCGCGTCGTTCTTGAGGCGCAGCGCGATGGGGTCCATGCCGAGCGCGTCGGCGAGCTCGTCGAGGGCCGACTCCAGCGCGAAGAGGCCCGTGCACTCGCCGGGCGCCCGCATGAACGTCGGTGGGGCGACGTTCAACCGTGCGATGCGGTGCGGCACGGCGACGTTCGGGCAGGCGTAGAGGATCTGGCTGGTGGTCAGGCCACAGGGCTCGATGAAATCGGTCGTCGTCGAGGTGGCGTGGAGGGTGTCGTGGCGGAGGGCGGTGAGCGTCCCGTCCGGCCGGGCGGCGAGCGCCATCGCCTGTACTGTGGGCGGGCGGTGCCCCATCGCGGTGAACATCTGCTCGCGGGTCAAGTTGAGCTGGACCGGCCGGCCGGTCACCCGCGCCGCCAGGGCGGCGAGCAGGGTGTGCGGCCACTGCGTGCCCTTGCAGCCGAAGCCGCCGCCGGTGAACAGGCAGAGGACGCGGACGTTCTCCTTGGGCAGGCCGAAGACCTCGGCCAGGAAGTCGCGGGTGTCGACCACTGCCTGCGTCGAGTCGGCAACCGTCAGCCGGTCGCCCTCCCAGCGGGCGACGGTCGCTCCGGGCTCCATCGGGTTGTGGGTCTCGACCGGAGTGGTGTAGGTCGCCTCGACCTTGATCACCCCGGGCGCCCGGAGCGCGGCGTCGACGTCGCCCCGCCGGACCTGGAGCGCGTGGGTGAACCAACGCTCCGGGGCGACGGTCTCGGTGCCCGACAGGGTGAGCACCGGCGTCTCCTCTCGGTAGCGCACCTCGACCTGCGCGGCGGCATACCGCGCCTGCTCCAGGGTCTCCGCCACCACCACGGCGACGTTCTGCCCGGCATAGTGGACGACGTCGTCGGCGAGCGGCATCCGGTCCTCTCCCGGATCGCCGCTCGCCGGCTTCTTGTGCTTCGGCGTGTTCTCGTGAGTGAGGATGGCGAGGAAGCCGGGGGCACGGCGGGCCGCCTCCGCGTCGATGGCGAGAATCCGGCCGCGGGCGATCGTCGAGCGCACGAGGAACGCGTAGGCAAGACGGTCGTGCCGGAGCTCGGCGGCGTAGGGCGCGCTGCCGGTGACCTTCCGTTTCCCGTCCACCCGGTCGACCGGCCGGCCGACTGCGGTGCCTGCCGAGGTCGTCGGGCTCGGACCGCCGGGGCTCATATCTTTATCTCCACGATCGCCACGGCCGTCTCCAGGGCGCGGACGAGGGTCCGCTTGGCGAGCTCGATCTTGAAGGCGTTGTCCTTCTGGGGCCGGGCGCCGGCGAGCGCCGCCTCCGCCGCGGCGCGGAACGTCGCCGCCTCCGCCCGCGCCCCGGTGAGCGCCCGCTCCGCCGCGGCCGAGCGCCACGGCTTGGTCGCCACACCGCCCAGGGCGACGCGGGCGGCGCGGATCGTCCGTCCGTCCAGGTCGAGGGCCACGGCGGCGGCGGCGAGGGCGAACTCGTAGCTCGCCCGGTCGCGGACCTTCTGGTAGCACGAGCGGGCGAACCAGGGGACTGCCGGCAGCTCGATCGCGGTGATCAGCTCGCCCGGCTCGAGCACGCTCCCCCGCGCCGGGTCCTCGCCGTAGGCGACGTGGAAGTCGGCGAGCGGGACGGCACGTTCACCGCCGCCGGCCCGGCGCGTGCGGACGACCGCGTCGAGCGCCGCCAGGGCCACCGCCATGTCGCCCGGATGGGTGGCGATGCAGCGGTCGCTGGTGCCGAGCACCGCGTGGCTCCGCGTGTAGCCGGAGAGGGCGGCGCAGCCGGCGCCGGGCAGCCGCTGGTTGCAGGCCGAGGCGGCGTCGCGAAAGTAGGGGCAGCGCGTCCGCTGCAGCAGGTTGCCCCCCACCGTCGCCATGTTGCGGATCTGCGGGCTCGCCCCGGCGAGCAGGGCTTGGGAGAGGACCGGGTAGCGCCGGCGGATTGCCGGGTCGTTCGCCAGGTCGCTGTTCCTCACCAGGGCGCCGATCCGCACCCCACCGTCCGGCAGCGGCTCGATGCGCGCCAGCGGCAGCGGGTTGACGTCGACCAGGAGCTCGGGGGTTTCGACGCCCAGCCGCAGGAGGTCGACCAGGGTCGTGCCGCCGGCCAGGAACTTCGCCCGTGGGTGGCCCGCGACCGCCGTGACGGCCTCCTCCGGCCGGCTGGCGCGGGTGTAGGAGAAGGGGTTCACGCCGGCCCTCCCCGCGCCGCGAGGACGGCGGCGACGATGTTCGGGTAGGCGCCGCAGCGGCAGAGATTGCCGCTCATCGCCTCGCGGACCCCCGCCGCGTCGGCCGGGCACCCTTCTTTCAATAGCCCCACCGCCGAGACGATCTGCCCCGGCGTGCAGTAGCCGCACTGGAAGGCGTCGTGCGCGACGAACGCCACCTGGACCGGGTGGAGGTGGTCGTCCCCACCGAGCCCCTCGACGGTCGTCACCCGGTGCCCGGCGGCCATGGCGGCGAGGGTGAGGCAGGAGAGGACGCGGCGGTCGTCGACCAGCACCGTGCAGGCGCCGCACTGCCCGTGGTCGCACCCCTTTTTCGTCCCCGGCAGGGCCAGCGCCTCGCGCAGGGCGTCGAGCAGGCTCGTTCGCGGATCGATCTTGAGGCGGTGCTCCTGTCCGTTGACGGTCAGGGAGACGGGGAGGAGGCCGTGGCCCGCGTCCGCCCCGGCCGGCGCGGCCCCCCCGGCAGATCCTGCCGCGGGTGGGGCGACCGGCGCCGCCGCCTTGACCGCGGCGCTCGCGGCGTGCACGATCGGCAGCGCCCCCAGAGAGGCACCGAGAAACGTCCGGCGACTCCACCCGTCCGGACCGGGGTCGATCTCGTCCTCGCCGCTCATGCGCCGCCCTTCTGGCGCACCACGACCGGCACCGAGGAGCCCTGCGGCACGTCGGTCGCCCGGAGGCGGAGCTTGTGGGTGGTCTTGCCCGGGGTGCAGGAGAGGATCTCGATCGGCACCGGCCGGGGCTGGCCGGTGTACCGTTTGAGCTCGGTCGCGACGGCTAAGTCGGCGCAGGCGCCGAGCTTCGCCGGCACCTCGACCTCGATGCCGGCGACGGTGAACCGCCCGATGTGGTTGCTGTTGACGATCCAGAACCGCGCCTCGCCCGACGTTTTGGCCGCCGCCGGCTCGACGTAGAGCCGCCCGGGCTCGACCACGTCATACGTCAGCTGCTGTTCCTTGGTCAGGTGGACCACCAGGTAGTGCGAGAAGCCGCCGCGCTCGGGGGGCGCGTAGACCGGGGCGCCGGCGCCGCCGGCCACGAAGTAGGTGATCCCGTCGTGCAGCTCGGGACCCTCGCGGAAGTAGACGTGCTCGTGCCCGGCGAACACCGCCTTGACCGGGTAGCGGCGGAAGAGGTCCTGCAGCTCCCAGCGGTTCTTCACCGCCGGATGGCTCGTGCCCTCGTCCGGATCGATGATCGGCGAGGAGTAGAACTCGGTATGGCAGAAGACGAAGATGGCGCGCGCCCCCTTGTTCTTCTCGAGATCCTGTTTCAACCACTCGAGCTGCTCGGGGGTGACCTCGTCGGCGTGGCCGGGGACGGCGGTGTCCAGGCTGATGAAGTGGACCCCGGCATAGTCGACGGAGCCGTAGGTCGGACCGAAGTGGCCCCGGAACACCTCTTCCGAGCAGGGCGGCCCGCACAGCGACTCGGCGGGAGCATCGTTGCAGATCTGGCCGTCGTGGATCTCGTGGTTGCCGGGGGCGTTGAACAGCGGCACGGCGCCGCGCTTCGCGGCGGCGGCAAAGACGTCGTACTCGGCCTCCAGCTCGGCGCGCGTGTCGCAGTAGCCGTAGACGGTGTCGCCGGACCACAGGACCAGATCGGGACGCAGGAGGGAGATCTCGTCGAAGATCGTGCCGACGACGCGCGGCTGCGGCGCGCCCCGGCCCGAGGGGCGGTTGTCGCCGGCGACGACGAACGTCACTTCGGTGGTGGGCTCGGCCGGCTTGAGCTCGACCGTCAGGCTCTTGAGCGGCCGGTCGGTCACGGCGTAGGCCGGCGCCGGCGGCGACGCGAAGAGCGGCAGGGCCAGGGCCAGGAGGGCAGCCACAGGGGCCGGGACAGCCGGTCGTTTCATCTTCATTGGACCTCTTCCTCCACGGAGCATGGAAACGCGCGGCCTAATCTTAGCAGGCGGGGGTCAGCAGCAGGGCAGGTAGGGGCAGAGCCCCTGTGCCTGCCCTGCGCGGGAGCCCGGCGCGAGAAAATCGGGAGCTTGAGACCAGAAATGGGGAGCTGGGAGCCAGGAGCGGGGGATTTGTGGCCAGAAATGGGGAGCCCGGCGCCAGAATCCCCCTCTCCCGGCCTGGAGCTGCCCATTTCTGAAGTGGGAGCCCCCCATTTCTGGTCAGAATCCCCCTCTCCCGGCGTGCAGCTCCCCATTTCTGCCGTGCAGCTCCCCATTTTGGCCGCCGGATGGGGCATACGCTCCACTTCGCCCCCGCCTA
>DASQPA010000355.1:0-15071 GCA_035644215.1 Thermoanaerobaculia bacterium | reverse complement strand
CCGGCGGCGACGCGAGGAGCGGCAGGGCGAGGGCCAGGAGGGCGGTCACAGAGGCCGGGACAGCCGGTCGTTTCATCTTCATTGAACCTCTTCCTCCACAGCGCATGGAAACGCGCGGCCTATCTTAGCAGGCGGGGGTCGGAGAGGCTTCCTGGTCCAAAGTCAAATAGGCACAGGCGGCTCCGTCTCTGCCGCCGTCTGCCGCCGCTCTCCCGGCCGGTGCCCCGTCTTGTACCAGTTCCCCGGGTCCTCGGTGAACGGGTGGAAGAGCTCCGGCGGCATGCCCGACTGCCAGTAGTTCTTGCGCGTCCGGTAGTGGCCGGTCTTGTCGTTGTGGCCGATGATCCGGTTGTCGACGATCCCCACCTCGCCGGCGGCGACCAGGGCGCGCCGGCCGGCCTGGCCCTCGGGGGTGCCGGCGGCGATCGTCGGGTGGCTGTCGCCCAGGACCTTGGGGTCGGCGCGCGGGGAGACATAGACCGTGCCTCCCGACTGCATGCGTACGAAGCCGGCGTACATCGACCCCGCCTCGTGCCAGCGGCCGGTGCGCACGTCCTGGATGCGGCAGCCGGCGCCGTCGCTGCAGTGCAGGGAGTAGATCGGCCGGCGCGGCGGCGGCGGGGGAGTCGTCGGGGTCTTCTGGTCGGTGTAGGTGACGAAACCCGAGGCGTCGCGGCCGGGGATTGCCGGGTTGGCCGCCGACTGGCGCTGGGCGGCTGGCATCTGGCGCGGTGCGGCTGGCGGCGGCGCGGTGCGGCCGAGGGCCGCCTTGACATGGGGTGCGAGCGGCCGGGCCGGGAGGGCCGCATGCGGCTGAGCGGCGGCCGGCGCAGCCTGCCCGGCGTGTCCGGCCTGCCCGGCGCCACGGGCAATCGCGGCTTGCACGTGGGGCGCGAGGGGAGGGCGGGGGCCGGGCATCGGTATGGATTCCAGCAAAAATTATAGGGGCGTCACGGGGCCCCCAGGGCTCGCACGCGATTCAAAAAGGATCTAAATCATCCCGCCGCGCAGGCGGGGGGGTTGCCGTGGCTCTAAGATACCCCTACTCGCCAGATCTCTCGACAGGAGATTCGAGGAGACGAAGCCATGACCGCCAACGTCATCCAGGGAGCCTTCATCGGGGGCCGGCCGCAGGTCGCCGTCCTCCAGACCCGGGGCTCCGTGCAGCGCTCTCCCGACGGCTACTCGATGCAGCTTCCCGACACCCTCCTGCGCTCGCGGCGGGGGATGGGGCAGGCGATCCCCGAGCCGGTGCGGCAGAAGATGGAGAAGGCGCTGGGCGCCGACTTCTCGGACGTCCGCATCCACGTCGGCCCCGAGGCGTCGTCGATCGGCGCCCTGGCCTTCGCCCACGGTTCGGACATCTACTTCGCCTCCGGCCAGTACAATCCCCACACCACCCACGGCCAGCGCCTCCTGGGCCACGAGCTGACCCACGTCGTGCAGCAGCGCGCCGGGCGGGTGAGGAACCCCTTCGGCAGCGGCGTGGCGGTGGTCCAGGACCCCAACCTGGAGGCCGAGGCGGAGCGTCTGGGGATGCTCGCCGCGGCGCAGCCCAAGATGGCCAACGCCTTCGTGCGCACACCCGCGGCCCACGTTCAGGCCGCACTCGGCACCCCGGCGCAGCCCAAGGCCGCGGCGGCCACCCCGGTGGCGCACGGCCGGGCCGCCCACGTCCAGGCGGTCCTGGCGTTGCCCGTCACCCCGGCAGCCGCGCCGGGTCGCGGCTCGGTCCAGCCGCGTTCGGAGGGCTACAAGATCGTCCTCGGCTCCTACATGCACCAGGGCGAGGATGCGGCGAAGCTTCCCGAGGAGGTGGCCGGGCATACCTTCGTCTCGGTCCAGACCCCCGCGGGCAAGAACGAGACCTGGGGCTTCTCGCCGGCCAACTTCGGCTCCTTCCAGCCGGCCAAGGACCTGGGGCGCATGCACGCCGGCGTGCCGGGACGGGTGCACCGGGACGAGAACGCCTTCGGCAAGCCGGGAGTCAAGCTGCGCACCTACGAGGTGAGCCGCGACCAGGCCCAGGCCGCGATGGCGAAGATCTCCGAATACAAGTCGCGCAACTACAGCTTCAACCTCGAATGCCGCCAGTGCGCGACCTTCGCCCTGGACGTCGCCCGCGCCGCCCGGGTCGACCCCTTCCCCGGCGCCCGCGTCAAGCGCCCGCGGGACATCCACCGCCAGCTGTAAGCCGCGTGCCCCGTTTCCCCTCCCCCCCGGCCCGGGGCCGGGGGGGTATGAGTTTGGGCTCAGGGAACCTTGGGCGTCTCCGCCGGCCGGCCGAGCCGGGCTTCCAGCCGCTGCAGCCGGGCTTCCTGCGCTTCGAGCTGGGCCTTCTGCGCCGCCACCTGGGAGCGCAGCTCCTCCACCTGGGCGGCCTGCGCCGCGATGGTCCCGTGCTGCTTCTGCACCTCGTTCAGCAGCATGGCGTTGACCGCGTGGTAGCGCACGGTGAACGGCCGGCCCTGGTCGTCGTTCTGGACGAGGTCCGGGTAGACCTTCGCCACCTCCTCGGCGATCAGGCCGTACTGGAGGAGGTGGGAGCCGTCGTCATAGGCCGCCTTGTAGCGGAAGGTGACCGGGCGCAGTTGCATGAGGTCCCGGCTCGCCTCGCCCATGTCGGCGATGTCCTCCTTGAAGCGCCGCGACGAGGTCAGGGTGCCCAGCTGGCCGTTGGCGTCCACGAACACGGCGACGCCGGAAGTGGCGGTCGCGCCGTTGACCCCGGCGAGGAAGGTCGCGGTCTGCGTGTTGCCGATGCGGATGGTGTTGGACTCGTTCCCCGGGCCGATGTTGCCGATGTCGATGTTGTTCGAGCCCGAGGTGATGAACTTCCCGGCCGACAGGCCGACGCCGATGTTGTTGCTGCCGGTCGAGACGCCGACCAGGGCGTTCGAGCCGACCGCCGTGTTGTTGCCTCCCGTCGAGTTGCCGAACAGGGCGTCGAAGCCGAGCGCCGTATTGTTGCTCCCGCTGGTATTCAAGGCCAGGGAGCTGCCGCCGAGGGCGGTGTCGCCGGCGCCGTTGACATTGGAGGACATCGAGCTGGCGCCGACCGCGGTGTTGGCCGTGCCGTTGGTGTTGGAGACCAGGGCAAAGGAGCCGACTCCCGTATTGGCGCCGCCGATGGTGTTGGCCAGGCAGGCATCCGAGCCGACCGCCGTGTTGTCCGATCCCGAGGTGTTCGACGAGAGGGAGAACTCCCCGAGCGCGGTGTTACGGTTGCCGGTCGAGACGCCGGGGTTGCCGGCGCCGGTGCCCAGGTAGAGGTCGTTGAACTGCGCATAGGCAACAGGGGTGCCGAAGAGGAGCCCGGCGAGGAGGAGGAGGGACAGGGAGCCGTTGCGGATCTTGGTTCTGCCGACCATGGACGCGTCTCCTTCGATCGAGCCGCCCGGAGGCGGCGGTGGGTAAGAATGACCGAGCTATATTAACGAGTATCTATGTTCTTACCTAATCGAAGGCGTCTCCAAGGGGCGGTATGGCGGTGAGCTGCCCCTGCGGTTATCCTCTTTCCGTCTCGGAATGAGTGAGGAGCCCCTCCGGCGGCCGCGCCGCCCCCTCGGAGCACCGGCGGAGTCCCCGTGGATCTCCCCCAAGCGGCTCCAAATGCATTTCGGACGGCTCGAAATGAATTTCGGGTGACGGGAAATGCATTTCGGGTGGCTCGAAATGCATTTGGAGTGACTCCAAATGGATTTGGAGCCGCGTGATTTAGATTTGGCAGGGGAAGAAATGCATTTCGAGCGACTGGAAATGCATTTCGAGCGACTGGAAATGAATTTCGAGCCGCTCGAATTGAGTTTCGAGTCACTTGGAAGGAGTTTGGAGTTCCCGCCGTGCCATTTCGAGGGGCTCCTGGGGGATCTTCACCGTCGAATGTCCTCTCCAGAGGGCGCACTGGAGGGGCCAGAGCCAGCCCAGCGTGATCTCTGGCGGCTCGACCGTTGACTTCGGTGCCCGTCATCCTCCATAATGGAGGCGATATGGAGGACGCAGTCATGGCGACGCTCAACATCAAGAACTTCCCGGACGATCTCTACCAGCAGCTTCAGGAGCGCGCCGAGCGCGAGCACCGCTCCCTTGCCCAGCAGGTCACTCATCTCCTGGAAGAGTCGGCGGGCAAGTCCAAGCTCCACTCGATCCTTGAGCTCCGTGGCCTGGGCAAGGAGCTCTGGAAGGACGTGGACCCCGTCGCGCATGTGCGGGCGGAGCGCGACTCTTGGGACTCCTGAGCGATCTCGGCAGCGGCCCCGTCGCTCTCGACACCTCGATCTTCATCTACTTCATCGAAGAGCATCCCGTCTACCTCCCTCTGGTCGAGCCTCTCTTCGAGGCGATCGACCGAGGTGAGCTCGAGGCGGTGACCTCCAGCCTGACGCTCCTCGAGGTGCTCGTGGTTCCGTTCCGGTCCGCGAACAAGGCTCTCATCGACCGCTATGAGACCTTGCTGACGAAGAGCCAGGGCCTGCAACTCGTCGAGCTCGACCGAGATTTCCTCCGCTCCGTGGCACAGGTTCGGGCCGCCAAACGAGCCAAGACTCCGGATGCCATACAACTGGCGGCCGCCATGGCGGCGGGTTGCTTTATCTTCCTGACCAACGACGACCGGATCCCCAGCGTTCCAGGGTTACGGGTTCTCCTCCTGGAGAATTACCTGCCCCCAAGCTCCTGAGCGCTACCGAGCGCCCTTTGGGGGGCGCCCTGCTACTATACTGAAGAGAGGGAGAGACTCATGGAAGTCGTGCTCAGCGTCCCGGATGACATCCTCGCGAAGCTTCAGGAACAGTGGGGCGACCTGCCGCATCATGCGCTTGAGGCCCTGGCCGCCGAGGCCTATCGAGCCGGTATCCTCACCGCCGCCGAGGTGCAGAGAATGCTGGGCCTCGCCTCTCGCTGGGAGACCGATGCGGTCCTCCAGCGCGCCGGCGCCTATCTCCACTATTCAGAAGGGGACCTCCAGCAGGATCTGGCGACTCTGAGCAGGCTCTCCCCTCGGTGAGAGTTGTCGCCGATACTTCACCCCTCTGCTATCTGCTTCTGATCGACCAGATCGATCTCCTACCCTTGCTCTTCGAGCGAGTGCTGATCCCCAAGGCCGTTGCTGCCGAATTGGCTCATACCGCGGCAGACAGGAAGCTGCGGGAATGGATCGCCATGCCGCCCGCCTGGCTGGAAATCCTGGAAGCTCCTCCAACAGGAGCCGAACTGCGCCGGCTGGACGCTGGCGAGAGAGAAGCCATCGCCCTGGCGGAGGAAGTCGCAGCGGACCTCGTGATCCTCGACGAGAGGAAGGCGAGGCAGGTCGCGCTCGAGCGCGGGCTATCGATCACTGGGCTTCTGGGACTTCTCGTCGATGCTGCGGAGCGTGGCCTCGTGGAGCTTCGAGAGGTCCTTGACCGGCTTCGCCAGACGAGCTTCCGCGTCGATCCGAAACTCCTGGCCTCGCTACTCGATCGCTAGGACAGGCTCCCCGAGCCCTTCCTCTCGACCACCACCAGATGCCTCTCGGAGTCTGTGGGTCAGCGAGCGCAACTCCGCGGTTGGGATCTCTGCGAAACTGGCGGCTGCCAGGGCGAGGGTCTCTGCAGGGCTCGTAGCGATGTCGAGGTCTTCCCCATAGTGCCGGCGCAGGAGGGCGATCACCTGCCCTTCGAAGCTCCGCCCACAGCGCTCCGCGTCAGCCATGATCTTGTCGCCGAGGCCCGAGGGAAAGCGGAAGGTGCGGGCAACTGTGGAGTCTTGGGCGTGAACGCCAGGGCGGCTCATAGCCGTAAAATATCAGACTGGCCTCTGCTGCCGCGGCACCAGAGCGGTGGCGGCCGCCTCTCCTACCGATTTCCGGGAAAAGGTCGCTCCACGAACGCTTCGAGCGCGGGTTCCTCCCCCCTGGGCGGTGGAGGGTTGGGGATGGGGGGAGGACAGGAGGGGGGTGGCCTCCGGGTGGTATAGGGTGGTATAGATTCTCGCTTGACTCCCGCCCCCCTTCCACACTAGGATCATGGGCGCAAATCCAACGTCCTTCCCCCGAGGAGGTGTCCGCCCAGAAACCCGACCGCAGGCCCCCAACCCTCAGAGCGGCCGTCCCGGCGCGTGTCCGGCGAGGCCCAACGACAAAGCGGCCCGGGCGAGTTGCGAGCTCACCCGAGCCAGACCCCGCAAGGAGTAAAGTTCCATGCGAGATCCCGAACAGGGTACCACCCCTCTTTCCCTGAACGTCTTCACCCCCGAGTTCCTCTCCCGTCTCAACCAGCGCGACGAGCCCCTGACCGCGGCCCAGGCCGACGCCGCCGGCCCGTGGATCGTCCAGATCCTCCCGAGCCCCGGCTGGGCGGTCCTGCGTCGGGGCGAGAGCCTGGCGGCCGGCGACCGGCCCACCGCGGTGTTCCGCGATCGGGAGCGGGCGCTCCTCGCCGCGGCGGTGCTCCCCGGCACCGGCTTCGACCGCCTCTTCCGTCTCCAGCACGAGCGGAGCCCCGAGGGCTACGCTGTCCTCTCGGGAGGCGAGGTCGTCGGCCACCTCGAGCAGTACAACCCGGAGCTGCTGGCCGCCATGCACACGGCGGAGGTCTTCGCGCGTGTTCCCGAGAGCCTCGCCCGCCTCATGGAGGCGAGCGGTGCCGTGGCCCTCGCGAGCGCCGGAAGGCTCCTCGCCGCCGAAGTGCCCACCGATTGACGGCGAGCCCGGGAGGGGGGGACGGGGCGCCGTTCCCCCTCCTCTTTCGCCGCAAGGGCGGAAGGTGGCTGGGATCGCCTTGGCACCTCTTCCGCACGCAACTGCGGTACAATCGGCGAGACGAATCGCGGTTCAGGAGTCTATGCACAGAACCATTCGCTGGCTGAGGATCGCCTTCCGACTTCCCCGTGGCTTCGTTCAACCAGTGTCTATCCGCAGTCGAACAGCTCGTTGAAACTACTGCTCATCGGCCGTTAGCTTATGGAGTTCCGCAAATGGAGAGAGACATGAAAATCCTGAAGAATATCGTCTTCAAGTGCGACAACTGGGACCGGAAGGATTGGTGGGATGAGGGTGTCGGTCGTAATGACAACATTGCAGCGATAGTATATCTGGCGCTCAGCCTCGGCCCATTGATTGTCTACGCTAAATCCGGAATTGGAAGGGATTGGCTGGCTTGTCCTGGCTGGCCCCGCGCCGGGGTGCTTCTCTATGGCTTCCTAGTTGTCACCGTCGGACCTCTCTGGTGGCTTTGGGTGGAGGCGTCCGCATTTTTCGACTGGAGCGCAAAGAAATATACGAATGCAACGGAATTGAAGGAAGAAAGAGATAGATTTAAGCTGCACTCCGATTCAGCCCGTAGTCTCTGGGCTTCAGTAATTGCCTTATATGCAGGAGCGCTCCTCAAGTTTGGGTAGTTCCATCCATCAGTGGAAACAGAGCTGAACCGAGGCAATCGATCGCTGGCGGCATGCCGAGGAGTCGCAGCGGCCCTCGTAATCCGCGATGAGAGGAAGGCGAGGCAGGTCGCTGGAGCGCAGGCTGTCGATCACTGGGCTTCTTCCTCGACACTCTCGACCACCACCACATGCACCCGGTACTCGACCGCGCTCCGGTCATGGAGCCGCACCCGCCAGGGCACCGCCTCGTCCTCGGCCACGATCCGCAGCCCGGGGATCGCCGCCGGATGCGCCTCCGCGGTCAGGAGCGCCCGCAGGGCCGGCTCGCTCGCCCCCGCGGCCGGACCGCGCTGGGAGTGGCCGCCGATCCAGGCCTCGACCGGAGTGGCGCCGGGGGACCAGTCGTAGGGGCAGGTGAGGAGGGCCTTGCCGCCGGGGACGAGGAGGCGGGGGAGGGCGGCCAGGAGGTCGTAGGGGGAGCCCACGCAGTCGAGGACGTTGAGCGCCACGATGGTGGCGAAGGTCCCATCCCGGAACGGCAGGGCGGTGGCGTCGGCGCCCCAGAAGTCGACGGCTTCGGCTCCGGCGAGTTGGACCGGGAACTCGCGGCGGTCGTAGACCACCCCCACTCGGCGCCGCGGGTAGCGCACCTGGCCCTGGCGCAGGGCGGCGGAAGCGAGGCGGATCATCGGGAATCCCAGATCCACGCCAAGCACCTGGCACCTGGTAACCCCTTGAGCTGCCAAGGCGAAACTCGTCCTTCCCGTGGCGCATCCTAGATCGAGGATGGGGCCGGCAGGGAGATCTCCCGCAAGCTCCAGGGCTCGCTTCAGGACTCGTACGACTGACCCTGGCGAATCGCCTGGCACCTCGTCGGGCACCTCGTCGGGGTCCAGATCGGCCCAGTGGTCCCAGGCGTAGGTCGAGAGGTGCTGGCGGGTGACGTCGAAGGGGGAGCCGGGGCCGCAGCAGTCGCCGAGCAGGCTTTCGGTCTCGGCCGCGAGGTCGTCGCGGGCCTGGATCGGGCCGATCGAGGATGCCACGTAGGCCCGCAGATTGGGGAGGAGGAGGGGGATGCCGTCGAGGATGGGGAATTCCGAGAGGCACCCCGGGTCGGTGCAGCGGAGGGCACCTTCCACGACGTGCTCTCCTTCCTCTCTATAGATACCGGCCAGGCCGAGGCCCGATTCCGCACCGCGCGCCCGGCAGACCGGGCAGAGGGGGGCGAGGGTCTCGAAGTGGCGGTGCCGCACCGCGGCTAGCCCCCGATCATCACGGTGGGGCAGCCGGGCGGGAGGACCTTGCCCACCGGGCCGGGGATGGGCGCCACGCAGGCGGTGTGGGCGGTCATGTCGTTGACCCGTGCCGCGGGGAGGTTGCCGATCAGCACCGTGGCCGAACCCAGGGCGATCATCCCCGGGCCGCCGGGCACGCAGCCGGGGAGGGTGCAGGGGGCCGTAGTGTCGGTGAGGCGCGCCGCCGGCTGGCCGCCGATCAGCACCGTGGGCTCTCCCTTGATGATGGCGAGCGGGAGCGCCGGATGGGCCGACGGCGTCGGCACCGGCGCCGGCGGATGGATCGGCGCGTGGCAGTGGGGCGAGTCCTGGCGAACCATGTCCCCGAGTCGTGCGGCGAAACCCAAGGTCGAATCTCCTTCCCTTGTCGTCGGGAAGTATGCGGTGCGGCGCGCGCCCGGGAACTGCCTCCGAGGACTAAAAAAGATCCAGAGCCACCCCCCGCGCCCCGGCCCTCCTCTCAAGGCTGCTAAGATGCCCCCCCGTTTCATCTTCAGAATCAGCAGTTTGCCGTGAACGTCGACCTCAAGGGCCTGATCGAAAAGCTGAACCCGATCTGCCGCAAGGCACTCGAGGCCGCGGCGGGGCTGTGCGTCGCCGAGACGCACTACAACGTCGAGATCGAGCACTTCCTCACCCGCCTCCTGGAGCTGCCGCCCGCTCCCGAGACCGATCTCCACCGCATCCTGCGCTACTACGAGGTGGATACCCGGACCCTGGCCGATCAGCTGTCGGCGACCCTGCGGACCTTCGAGCGCGGCAACAGCCGCACCCCCGCCATGTCGCCCCAGGTCGTTCAGCTCCTGCGCGAGGCATGGCTGCGCACTTCGCTCGACTTCAAAGACGGCGCCATCCGCTCCGGCGCCCTGCTCCTGGCTCTCCTCGACAACGACGTTCTCCGCGCCCTGGTCCTCCAGTCCGTCCCCGGCCTGGGCAGGATCCCGCGCGAGGCCCTGCGGGCCGACGTGCGGGAGCTGGCCCGCGGTTCGGGCGAGGACGGGGCGGGAGTCTTGAGAAGCGTGGGCACCGGTACCGGCGGGGGAGCGGGGAGAGCTTCGGGAGCGCCGGGAGCGATGGTGCAGGGGGAGGGCGAAGGGAAGGGAGGGGGACCGGTCGGGGGGACCTATGCCACCCCGGCCCTCGACCTCTACACCGTCGACCTGACCGCTCGCGCCCGGGCCGGGCTCATCGACCCCATCCGCGGCCGCGACGCCGAGATCCGCCAGGTGATCGACATCCTCACCCGGCGACGGCAGAACAACCCCATCCTGACCGGCGAGGCGGGGGTGGGGAAGACCGCGGTGGTCGAGGGGTTTGCCCTGCGCATCGCGGCCGGGGCCGTGCCGCCGGCCCACCGGAACGTCTCGCTCCGGCTTTTGGACCTCGGTCTCCTCCAGGCCGGCGCCGGGGTCAAGGGCGAGTTCGAGAACCGGCTGCGGACGGTGATCGACGAGGTCAAGGGCTCGCCCACCCCCATCATCCTGTTCATCGACGAGGCCCACACGATGATCGGGGCGGGCGGCGCGGCCGGGCAGGGGGACGCGGCCAACCTCCTGAAACCCGCCCTGGCGCGCGGCGAGCTGCGCACCATTGCCGCCACCACCTGGGCCGAGTACAAGCGCTACTTCGAGAAGGACCCCGCCCTCGCCCGCCGTTTCCAGGTGGTCAAGGTCGACGAGCCGGACGAGCCGACCGCCGTCGACATGCTGCGCGGCCTGGTCTCCCACCTCGAAGCGCACCACGGGGTGCGGGTGCAGGACGAGGCGGTGCGCGGCGCCGTCGCCCTCTCCCACCGCTACGTCGCCGGCCGCCAGCTGCCGGACAAGGCGATCAGCGTCTTGGATACCGCCTGCGCCCGGGTGGCCCTGGCCCAGAACGGCACCCCCGAGGCGATCGAGGCGGTCGCCCGCGAGATGCAGCGGATCGAGATTGAGCGAGCGAGCCTGAAGCGCGAGCGGGCGGTGGGGCATTCCGGCGCAGGGATCGACCCGGGTGCCGCCGAGGCCCTGGCCACCGAGCTCGGGCTGCTCGAGGCGCGGCACCGGTCGCTCGCCGCGCGCTGGAAGCGGGAGCTCAAGCTGGTCAAGCAGATCCGCAAGATCGAGGACGAGCTGACCGAGCGCGCTGAGGCAGGGGAGAGAGAGGAGGCCGACGCCCTCCCCGATCCGGCCGCCGCGGAGCGGGCGGCGCGCCAGAGCGAGCGGCTCGCCCGCCTGCGCGAGGAGCTTTCCGAGATCCAGGGCGAGGAGGCGATGGTGCCGGTCGCCGTCGACGCCCGCGCCGTGGCCGCCGTCATCTCCGCCTGGACCGGCATCCCCGCCGGGGAGATGCAGCTCGACGAGGTCCGCGCCGTCCTCTCGCTGGAAGCGAAGATGGGCGAGCGGATCGTCGGCCAGCCCCAGGCGCTCGACGCCATCGCCCGCCGCATCCGCACTTCACGGGCGAAGCTCGACGATCCCGGCAAGCCCATCGGCGTCTTCCTCCTCGTCGGCCCCTCGGGGGTGGGGAAGACCGAGAGCGCGCTCACCCTGGCCGAGATCCTCTACGGTGGCGAGCGGAGCCTGGTGGTCGTCAACATGTCCGAGTTCCAGGAGGCGCACACCGTCTCGACCCTCAAGGGAGCGCCCCCCGGCTACGTCGGCTACGGCAGCGGCGGCGTCCTGACCGAAGCGGTGCGGCGGCGACCCTACAGCGTCGTCCTGCTGGACGAGATGGAGAAGGCGCACCCGGACGTCGCCGAGATCTTCTATCAGGTTTTCGACAAGGGGACCCTGGAAGATGGCGAGGGAGTGACGGTCGACTTCAAGAACACCCTCATCCTGATGACCAGCAACGCCGGCACCGAGGCCATCGCCCAGCTCTGCCGGGAGGGCAACGGCGCCCCGCTCCAACGGCCCGACCCCGGGCGGTTGGTCGAGGAGGTGCGGCCGGCGCTGTTGAAACATTTCAAACCGGCTTTCCTCGGCCGCCTGGTGATCGTCCCCTACTACCCGCTGGGCGACGCGCAGATCCGCGAGATCGTGGAGCTGAAGCTCGCCAAGGTCCGCCAGCGGGTGCGCGACAGCCACCGCGCCGAGCTGACCTACGGCGAGGAGCTGGTCGACGCCATCGCCTCGCGCTGCACCGAGGTCGACAGCGGAGCCCGCAACATCGATCACATTCTCACCCAGACGCTCCTCCCCGAGCTCGCCTCGGCCCTCCTCGGCCGCATCGCCCTGGGCGAGGGCTTCTCGGGGGTCCACGTCTCGGCCGGCGACACGCCGGGCGGCGCCTTCGTCTACACGGTCCGGGGCTAGGGGGATGGCAACCTACGCGCAGGCGGCCCTCCAGGCCACGCTAGAAACCCCGCTCGGCAAGGACAAGCTCCTCCTGCGCTCGTTCTCCGGCGAGGAGAAGATCTCCGGCCTCTTCCACTTCGAGTTGGAGATGCGCTCCGAGGACCCGGACGTCGACTTCAGCCAGATCGTCGGCAAGAGCGCCACGATCACTCTGTATCTGTCAGACGACGGCAAGCGCTACCTGAACGGCCTCGTCGCGAGCTTCACCTACGCCGGCACGAGCCACCAGCCGGGGACCGAGAAGGGCTTCGCCATCTACCACGCCCAGCTCGTCCCCTGGCTCTGGATCCTGACGCTCGAAACCGACAGCAAAATCTTTCAGAACAAATCGGTGCCCGACATCGTCGAGCAGGTCTTCACGGACATGGGGTTCACCGACTTCAAGCGCAGCCTGACCGGTACCTACGACCCGCGCGAGTACTGCGTGCAGTACCAGGAGACGGCCTTCGCCTTCGTGTCACGGCTGCTGGAAGACGAAGGGATTTTCTACTATTTCGAGCACGCGGACGGCAAGCACACCCTGGTCCTGGCCGACGACTCGACCGCCGCCACCGCCTGCCCTTCGGGCGGCACGCTCGCCTATGGCGCCTCTTCCACCTGGGTGCAGCAGGAGGTCGCGACCGGCTGCCGGCTGGAGGAGCGGGTGATCCCCGGCAAGTACGCCATGGACGATTTCAATTTCGAGACCCCGTCGACCGACCTGATCGCGAGCGTCGACTCGACCGTGGCGAAGGACGGCGCCAAGCGGCGGCTCTACGAGTACCCGGGCGGGTTCTTGAAGAAAGACAAGGGGGAGGCCCGCGGCAAGCTCCGCATCGAGGGGCAGGAGGTGCCGGCGAAGCTCCTCCTGGGCGACAGCAACTCGCGGACGCTCGCAACCGGTTATAAGTTCACCCTTTCCGGCCATGCGCGCAACGAAATCAACGCCGACTGGGTGCTGTCGCGGGTGGTCCACTCCGGCACCCCCGAGGGCTACGGCAATTCGTTCGAGGCCTTCCCCTCGACTGTCCCCTACCGGCCGCCCCGCGTCACGCCCCGGCCGATCATCCCCGGCACCCAGACGGCGATCGTCACCGGCAAGTCGGGAGAGGAGATCTGGACCGACAAGTACGGCCGGGTGACGGTGCAGTTCCACTGGGACCAGGTGGGGAAGAACGACGAGACCAGCTCCTGCTGGATCCGCGTCGCCCACGGCTGGGCGGGGAAGAGCTGGGGGCAGATCTTCCTGCCGCGCGTCGGCCAGGAGGTGGTCGTCTCCTTCCTGGAGGGCGACCCCGACCGGCCGCTCATCACCGGCTCGGTCTACAACGCCGAGCAGACCGTCCCCTACGCCCTGCCCGGCGAGCAGACCAAGAGCACGGTGAAGAGCAACTCGTCGAAGGGCGGCGGCGGCTCGAACGAGATCCGCTTCGAGGACAAGAAGGACAGCGAGGAGATCTACGTCCACGCCCAGAAGGACGAGAACATCGTCGTCGAGCACGACCGCACCAAAAAGGTGTTGAACGACGAGACGATCACGATCAAGAACAACCGCACGGCGACGATCGAGGAAAAAGACGAGAGCCTGACGGTCGCCAAGGGCAACCGTACGGTCAAGGTGAGCACCGGCAACGAAACCCACGAGGTGGCGGGCACCCGCGCGGTCAAGGTGACCAAGGCCGAGACCCACGACGACGCGGACGACTTCACCCACACGGTGACGAAAAACTATACCCTGAAGGTCTCGGGCGACATTTCGATCGAGGCGACGGGAGCGATCACGATCAAGGCGGGGAAGGGTTTCACCATGGAGGCCGGGCAGGCGATGTCGGCCAAAGCCGGGACGTCGTTCACCAACAAGGCGGGGACCGAGCTGACCAATCAGGCGGGCACCGCGCTCACCAACAAGGCCGGCACCGACCTGACCAACAAGGCCACCACCTCGATGACCAACGACGGCGGCATCTCGCTGACCAACAAGGCCTCGGCGAGCCAGACCGTGGACGGCGGCGGCATGTTGACCGTCAAGGGCGGCCTGGTGAAAATCAACTGAGGCCGGTCAGAAATGGAATTCATGCAGAGAGAGGCAACTTTGCCGAGAGTCATCCTGAGCGCAGCGAAGGACCTGGGCGGGGGAGACAACGCACCGTCCCCCAGATCCTTCGCTGCGCTCAGGATGACGGGTGGGAGGCTGCATGCCTGAGCCGGCTCTTCCCGCTTCGCCGCCGGCCTCCGCTGCCCCGGCCCCGGCCTTGGACGGCACGGTCGAGACGCGCGACGAGGTCGGCCGGCTGGCCTCGGTGGCGCATTTCCGGGCCGGCCTCCTGGACGGCGAGTTCGTGCGCTACGCTCCGGAAGGCCCCCCGGGAGAACCGCGGCCGGCCCTGCGCTCCCATTTCAAAGCCGGGCAGCTGGACGGCGAGACCGTGCTCTACGACGCCAACGGCTGGGTCGCCCAGCGCCTCGCCTATCGGCTGGGCCAGATGCATGGCGAGCTGGCCGTCTACGCGGCGGGGAAGGTGCTGCGCCGCTCCTCCTACGCCTACGGGCTTCTCGACGGCCCCACCCAGGCCTATGATGAGGCCGGGCAGCTGACCTCCGAGCTTCACTACCGCGCCGGCAAGCTCGACGGCGAGTCGGTGGCCTACGCACCGGGCGGCCGGGTGGTGCGGCGGGCCCAGTACCGGGCCGACCTCCTGCACGGCGAGGTGCTTTCCTACTACGATACCGGCGAGCTCGAAGAGCGGGCGCCCTACGAGGCGGGGCTCCTCCACGGCACCGTCGTGCGTTACGAGAAGGACGGCGGGGTGCGGGAGAAGGCGGCCTTTCGCCTCGGCCAGCCGGTGGGCGAACCGGTCGCCTACGATGCCAAGGGTCGGCCCAAAAAGAAGCCCAAGAAGCCCGGCGAGCAGCCTTTCCTGAACAAGATGGCGATCAAGCACTTCGGGGGCGGTTAGAGGGAGGAGTTTTCCATGTCGGCCATGTACAGCTTCCTGTTCGATCGAAAATCGCTCACCCTCCTGATCTGCGGCTTCGTCGTGGGGGGAGGGCTGCTGTTCTTCTCCGGAGTGCTGGTCGGGGTCTACTGGAGCCTGCCCTA
>DASQPA010000354.1:0-3394 GCA_035644215.1 Thermoanaerobaculia bacterium | reverse complement strand
GTCGACGTCGTGCCGACGGTTCTCTCCGCCCTGGGGATCGCGCCGCCCGCGGTGACGGGGACCGGTGGGACCGGCGGGCTCCCCGGCCGCTCTTTGCTCTTGCCGGCGGCGCGGGAGGACTCCTACTTCGAGGCCCTCTCGACCACCCTGAACCGCGGCTGGGCCCCCCTGCGCGGGATGCTCCGCGCCCGCCGGAAGCTCATCGACCTCCCCCTCCCGGAGCTCTACGACCTCGACACCGATCCCCAGGAGGCGAACAACCTCTACGACCGGGACCGGCCGACCGCCCACGCCCTCGCCCGCCTCCTGCCGGCCGAATCGGTCTGGCCGCCGCGCCCGGGGGCGGTGTCGGCCGAAGAGGCGGCGCGGCTCAAGAGCCTCGGCTACAGTAGCGGCGGCGGGGGAGGAGGGAAGCGGAGCTGGACCGCCGCGGACGATCCCAAGACCCTGATCGGCGTCGACAGAAAGCTGCACGAGGTGATCGACGCCTATTCGCGCCATCGCTACGAGGACGCGGTCCGCCTGGCCCGCGAGTGCATCGCCGCCCGACCCGACTTCGCGGAGGCCTACGAGAACCTGGCCCTCTCGTTGCGCCAGTTGGAGCGCCCCGGCGAGGCGATCCAGGCCCTGCGGGCCGGCCTCGCGCACGGCGGCGACCCCGAGTCGCTGTCGCTCCAGCTCGGCCTCGCCCTTTCCGAGGCCGGCCGGCCCCAGGAGGCGGTGGCGGTGCTCACCCCCCTGGCCGGCCGCGGCGGCACCGAATCGGTGGACGTCCAAAACGCCTTGGGCATCGCGCTCTCGGACGCCGGCCGGCACGCCGAGGGGGTCAAGACGCTCGAACGGGCGTTGCAAGCCGCGCCGGAAAACCCCAAGACGTTAGAGAACCTGGGGATCGTCCTCCTGCGGATGGGGCGCCGCGAGGCGGCGCGCGACCGCCTGCGCCAGGCCCTCGCCCTGAACGACAAGCTCCCCATCTCCTGGAACACCCTGGGGGTCGCCCTCTACCAGGGGGGCGACTGGGCGGGCGCCGTCACCGCCTGGCAGCGAGCCTTCGCCTTGGACCCGCGCCTCCTCGACGCGCTCTACAACCTCGGCCTGGTGGCGGCGGAGGCCGGGCGGGCCGCCGAGGCGCGCAACGCCCTCGAACGCTTCCTGCGCACCGCGCCGCCCGAGCGCTTCCACGACGAGATCGCCCGCGCCCGTGAGGTCCTCACCCATCTCGGGGGCTAGAGGGAGAAGACGATGCGGCGCCGATCTCTCTTCGTGCTCTCCGGGCTGCTCGCCCTGCTGCTCTTCTCGTTCGGCTGCCGGCCCGGGCGGACCTCCTACAAGGGGGCGCCGATCGTCCTCATCTCGATCGACACCCTGCGCGCCGACCACCTGCCGGCCTACGGCTATACCGAGGTGGCAACCCCGGCCCTCGACGCCCTGCGCCGCGATTCCATTCTCTGCGCACGGGCCTACAGCCACTACCCGATGACCCTCCCCTCGCACGCCTCGATCCTGACCGGGCTCCTCCCTCCCCAGCACGGGGTGCGCGACAACGTCGGCTATCCGCTGGACGGCGACCGCTTCCCCACCCTGGCGCACCGCCTGAAGGCCGCCGGCTACGAAACCGGCGGGGCAGTCTCGACCTACGTCCTGCGCCACGCGACCGGCATCGCCTCGGGCTTCGACTTCTACGAGGACGGCATCGCGATGAAGGGGGGCGAGCGGCTCGACGACCTGCAGCGCCCGGGCGCCGAGACCGTCCGCCTGGCCCTCGACTGGCTCCGCGGCCGGGCGGACAGACCGGTCTTCTTCTTCCTCCACCTCTACGAGCCGCATGCCCCCTACACGCCACCCGAGCCCTGGAAGTCGCGCTACCGGGAGCACCCCTACGACGGCGAGATCGCCACCGCCGACGCGGTGGTGGGCGACTTCCTGGGGGAGCTTAAGCGCCTGGGGATCTACGACCGCGCCGCCATCGTCCTCCTCTCCGACCATGGCGAGGGGCTGGGCGATCATGGCGAGCGGCAGCACGGCATCTTCCTCTACCGGGAGACCCTGCAGGTGCCGCTCCTCCTGAAGCTCCCGGGCGGCGAGGGGCGCGGGGGGACGATCGCCGCGCCGGTCGCGCTCGCCGACGTCGCCCCCACGCTCCTGGGGATCGCCGGGATCGAGAAGCCGCGCGAGCTGACCGGCCTCTCGCTCCTCGACCTGCAGAGCGGCCAGACGCCCGAACGGCAGCTCTACGCCGAGACCTTCTATCCCCGCCTCCACCTCGGCTGGAGCGACCTCGCCTCGCTGATCGGCGGCCGCTACCACCTGATCGAAGGCCCCGATCCCGAGCTCTACGACCTCGAAAAGGACCCGGCCGAGCGGGCGGACCTGCGCGATCAGGACCGCCGGACCCTGGCCGCCCTGCGCGGCGACCTCAAGGGGTACGATCGGGACTTGAAGCCGCCGCACGCCGCCGATCCGGAGACCGCCCGGAAGCTCGCCTCGCTCGGCTACCTGGGCGGCACCTCCGCCCTGAGGCGCGGCACCCTCCCCGACCCCAAGAGCCAGAAGCCGGCCCTGGCCGGCATCGAGGACGCCTTCACCCACTTCCAGGCCGGCGAGACGGCGGCGGCCATCGAGGGCTTCCAGCGCCTGGTCGCCCAGAACCCCGAGATGGCGGACATCTGGGGCTATCTCGCCATGTCGCTCCAGAAGCTGGGGCGCCACCAGGAGGCGAGCGGCGCCTTCGAGCACGCGCTCCAGCTCTCGAACGGCGCCCCCTCGGTCGCCATCGCCGCCGCCGCCAATCTCCTCGCTCTGGGCAAGCTCGACGAGGCCGCGGCGCATGCCGGCCTGGCGAGGAAGGGCAATCCGGCCGGAGCCAACGACATCCTCGTCCAGGTGGCTCTCGCCCGCCACGACGTGAAGGGGGCGAAGGAGATCATGCAGCGCGCCGTGGCTTCCGGCCAGGCGAGCGCGGAGCTCCGCCGGCGCTACGTCCTCTTGCTTGCCGGCCTTGCCGGCGAGGGCGAGCCGCAGCAGGCGATCGCCGCTCTCCAGCCGCTCGCCGACGGCGGCGACCCGGAGGCGATCCTGGCGCTCGCCACCGCCCTCTCGGACAGCGGGCGCAACCCGGAGGCCCAGGCCCGGCTCGAAACGCTCTTGAAGAGCCAGCCGGAGAACGCCCGCGCTCACGAGCTGTTGGGGATGGTCGCCCTACGCCAGGAACGGCCGGCCGACGCGCGGACGGAGCTGCAGCGCTCGCTCGACCTCGACGGCAAGAGCGCCTCGGCCTGGAACACCCTCGGGGTGGCGCTCTACCGGCTGGAGGGGCCGGCCGCGGCGTTGTCCGCCTGGCAGAAGTCGGTGGCGCTCGACCCCACCCAGTATGATGCGCTCCTCAACATCGGCA
>DASQPA010000353.1:0-6041 GCA_035644215.1 Thermoanaerobaculia bacterium | reverse complement strand
GACCGAGCGCCAGCTCCTGGACGCCGTCGCCGTGGGCCAGATCACCCCCGGCCCCGTGTTCACCACCGCCACCTTCGTCGGCTACCTCCTGCGCGGCCCCGCCGGAGCAGTCCTGGCCACCCTGGGTATCTTTCTCCCTTCGTTCGTCATGGTGGCCGCCCTGGAACCGCTCCTGCCCCGCCTCCGCAACTCGCAGGCTGCCGCCGCGCTCCTCGACGGCGTCAACGTCGGCGCGCTCGCCCTGATGCTCGTCGTCGGCCTGCAGCTCGGCCGCGCGGCCCTCGTGGACCTCCCCACCGCCGCGATCCTGCTCGCCGCGCTCGCGCTGCTGCTCCGCACGCGGATCAATCCGACCTGGATCGTCGTCGGCGCCGGAGTCGTGGGGCTGCTGCTCGTGGCCTGACGGTGCACCGATCGTACGACCGATGCCAAACGTGATAGGTCTGGCGGAGAGAGGAGGATTCGAACCCCCGCAGCCGTGTCGCCACGGCTGGCCTTCGATTAGCAATCGAGCACCTTGCCGCTCGGTCACCTCTCCATGGTGCCGACGGTAGGATTCGAACCTACAACCTCCAGGCTCTCGACCTGGTGCCTCTTCCAGTTGGGCTACGTCGGCAATTCTTGCAAAGAACAATGGCGGAGGGTGGAGGAGTCGAACCCCTGCCGAGGATCTCCCACGACACCCTGGTTTTCGGGACCAGTTGCCAGCCCAACGCAGCGGCGCCCTCCAGAAACGGCCTGAAACGCAAAAAGCCCCCGCAGCTCATCGCTGGGGGGCTCGGTTGTTTCCGTGCTCTGCCTTCGTGAAATTACACGACGGCCCCCCTTGCGGTGGCAAGCAGAAGCGAACTCGATGAGAGGAAGCGTCGCATAGCGAGGATAGGAGACCACAAGCGACGTGGGCTTGTCAATGCCTTCCTCAACATTCCCACAGTTCTCGTGTCTCAATCTTCAGCGCCGTAAATCTTCAACTTGGAGGGTGCCATGCCGAAATGTTTCCTCTCCTACGGATCTGCGTATCGACATCTCGTCGAGCCAGTGCGTCGTCTCCTGCAAGTCCTGGAGTTCGAGGTCGACCTCTCAGATGAGCCGGACCTCGAGCGCACGTCGGCCAATATCGTGCAAAGCCGGATCGCTGCGGCCGACGCGGTCGTGGTCCTCCTCGGACCGGCGGAGCGGAGCACGAACGGCGGCTCTCTCGAGCCTGCCCGCTGGCCCAACGAGGAGTGCATCTACGCACTGACCCTCAAAAAGCCTCTGGCGATTTTCCGCCACCTCCATACTCGCTTGCCCGAGATCGCCTCGGGCCTCCAGACTCCCGCGGTCTTCGACTTCTGGGACCCCGCGAGCTTCCAGAGCAGTGTCCATCACGTCGTCAAGCACTTGCAAGACCTGAGGCGACAGTTCGATCTGCCGCCGGGCAACCAGCTCTTCGTGTTCACCAAAGGAGTCGTACGGAATCGCGTCCAGCGATCTGCCCTTTTCGTCCAGGTCTACCATGAGGCTGTAGTCCGGCAGGCCTGGGAATCCTTCCACCATGCCCTAGACACAGGCCTCGACCACAGCGAGAGCGCTACAATTCAACTCGTCTCTGACGAGGTCGACATCGATGCACCCTTGGGTGGCGAGCTTCACCGCCCTGTTGTGCGGTTCGGAAAAAGAACGCCAAAAGAGATCGAGTACTTCGTCGATGTCAAGCCTGGTCTCGCTGCCGGCGAGAAGTATGGTTATCGCCGCGAGTTCGAGCTTCAAAACTGGTTTCCTTTGACGAGAGCGGAGCTCGAGGCGCGGGCCGGGCAGGAGGGGTTTCCCGAGCAGTATCGACAGGATGGAAGGCTGTACTACGGCGATTCTTACGACGTGCTCTTCGAGATGGACAGCATACTGCTCGTCTTCCATTTTCCCTGGAAGGTCAAACTAGCGGGCCTGCGCGCCCTCGCGTTGCCTTACGGCGCCAGGCAGATCAACAAGGGAGAAACGGACCGCTGCAACAACCGCGAGGCCCTGCGGCTCGAGGAGAACGCTCAAGACGGGGAACGAACATTGAGCCTGGAGGTTCGGCGCCCTCTGATCAATCACTCGTACGCCCTTCTTTATGAGCTTGCCGAGTGAGAGCCGCTAAGGCCAGCCTACCCCCGTAGATTCACGAACTCCCACCCAAAGCGCCCCTTGATGCAGAGGTGGCCGCGGGTGACGTCGTTATCGATCGGTGAGGTGACCTTGACGATCTTCTCGTCCTGGACGTGGACGGTGAGCGTGCAGCCGACGCCGCAGTAGGCGCAGATGGTGTCAGTCTCGGTCTGGCGGGTTTCGTCCCAGGTTCCCGCCTGGCGCATGTCGTGCTCGCTCTTGAACATCAGGGCGCCCGTGGGACAGACGCCGATACAGTTGCCGCAGTAGACGCAGGCGGAGGCGGGGAGCGGGACGTCGAACTCGGTCGAGATGCGGGCGTCGAAGCCGCGGCCGGCGACGGCGATGGCGAAGGTGTTCTGGGCGTCCTCGCCGCAGGCCTCGACGCACTTGTAGCAGAGGATGCACTTCGAGTAGTCGCGGGTGTAGAGGTCGTTGTCGACCTTGACCGGTTGGCCCACGTTCGCGGCATTCGCGGCGTTCTCCGCGTGCGGCGCGTGGTGATGACCGGGGCGGGCAGCGTCACGCTCGCCGGGGCCGACAGGCGGCGCCGGGGGGCCGAAGCGCTGGGGCTCGGCGCCGTAGGTCTTCATGTATCCCTGCACCTGCGGGGCGGTCGAGAGGTCGACCGAGGAGCCGAGGAGCTCCAGGACCAGGCGGCGGGAGAGGCGGACGCGCTCGGAGTCGGTCTTCACCACCATCCCCGGCTCGGCCTTGCGCGAGCAGGCCGGGACCAGGGTGCGCGAGCCCTCGACCTCGACCACGCAGATGCGGCAGACGTTGACCGGCGTCAGGTTTTCGAGGAAACAGAGGGTGGGCGTCTCGATCCCCAGCTGCCGCGCCGCGTCCAGGAGAGTCGAGCCCTCGGACACCGAGACCGGCCGGCCGTCGATCGTCAGCTCCACCTGGTTTCTGGGCCGCGGCGGCGGGGCGACCGGGATCGGTCCCCGCGGGACCGGGATCTTCGCCTCGGGAGCGTTCTCTGCGGCGGGGATCGGGTTCGAGCTCATCGTTTCCTGCATCTCCTTGTCTTTACGGATAGACCGGGAACCGGGCCAAAGCCGATTCGATAGCGGAAGAGGCGGTCTGGCCCAGGCCGCAGATCGAGGCATCGCGCATCACCTGGCCGAGCTCCTTCAAGAGCGCCAGCTCCTGCTCGACCGAGCCCAGCGGCCGGTCGGCGGCGAGGCGCGCCAGCACCTCCTCCTGGCGCACGGCGCCCACCCGGCAGGGGACGCACTGGCCGCACGATTCGTCGCGGAAGAACTGGGCGATCCGCCGCAGCACCTGGCGCAGGTCGACCGTGTCGTCGAACGGCATCACGACCCCCGAGCCCAGGGTGGCGCCGATGGCACGGGTCCCCTCGAAGGTCAGCGGCACGTCGAGCTGGTCGGGGGTGACGAAGGCGCCCGCCGCGCCGCCGAGGAGCACCGCCTGCCAGCGCCCGCTGCCGGAAGGGCCTCCCGCAAGATCGAGGAGCTGGCGCAGGGTGACGCCGAAGGGCACCTCGTAGACCCCGGGCCGCGCCACGTGCCCGGAAACGCAGAAGAGCTTGGGGCCGGTCGAGCGCTCGGTCCCCACTGCGGCGTAGGCCTTGCCGCCGTAGGTCACGATGGGGAGCACGTTCACCATGGTCTCTACGTTGTTGATCACCGTGGGCTGGCCGAAGAGGCCGACCTGGGTGGGGAACGGCGGCTTGTTGCGCGGCTCGCCCCGGCGGCCCTCCAGCGAGTTCATGAGCGCCGTCTCCTCGCCGCAAATATAGGCCCCGGCGCCGCGCCGCAGCTCGATGTCGAACCGCACCCCATCGCCCAGGATGTCCTCCCCCAGGTAGCCGCGCTCGCGGCAGACCTGGATGGCGTGGGCCAGCCGCTCGGTCGCCAGCGGGTACTCGCCGCGGATATAGAGGTAGCCCCTCTCGCAGCCGGTGGCGAAGCCGGCGATCGTCATCGCCTCGACCAGGGCGTAGGGATCGCCTTCCATCAACACCCGGTCCTTGAACGTGCCGGGCTCGGACTCGTCGGCGTTGCAGATCAGGTAGCGCGGGAGGGGCGCCGAACGCGCCCCCAGCCACTTCTGCCCGGTCGGGAAGGCGGCCCCGCCGCGGCCCACGAGCTTGGCGTCGATCACCTCCCGCACCACCCGCTCGGCCCCCATCTCGAAGGCGCGGCGGAGGGCGAGGAAGCCGCCCGCGGCGCGGTAGTCGTCGAGGCTCGTCGGGTCCACCTTGCCGACGCGGGAAAGGAGGGTGAGACCGGGCTCCCCCAGCTGCGGCACCGAGCGGGCGAGGTCCATGGGGGGGACCGGGTCTCCCGCGACGGCAGTCGCAATCGCCTCCACCGTGGCCGGCGCCAGCGCCTCTTCGCGCGACGGCTTGCCGGCCGCGATCACCAGAGCGGCCGGGGCGCGCTCGCAGAGGCCGAGGCAGGGGCTCCGGTGCCAGGTGGTCCGGCCGTCCGGGCTCGCGCCCTGGGGACCGAGGGTCCGCTCCATCTCCCCGCAGAGGGCCTCTCCGCCGTAGAAGCGACAGCCGATGTCGTCGCAGACGTGGACGGTCACCGGCGGGTAGGGCCGGGTCTGGAAGAGGGCGTAGAAGTCGGCCACCCCGAAGGCCTCGGCGGGCGGCACGTCGAGCCGGCGACAGAGATGGTTCATCGCTCCCGGGCTGATCCAACCCACCCGGCCCTGCACGGCATGGAGCACCGGCAGGAGGTACTGCCGGAGGTCTGAGGGTTCGGTCGAAACGGGCAGGGCGGTGAGACAGCCGTCGACGGCCTCCCGTTCCTCCGGGGTCGGCTCGTCGGCGGTGAAATGCAGATCCATGCGGGAGTCTCCAGCTAAGCTGAAACCGGGGCGGGCTCGGGAGCGGCGGCGGCCTCCACCGCGGCGGCCACCCCCTCCCCTACCCGCTCGACCCGCACCGCGGCGGCCTTGAACTCGGAGGTGCCGGAGAGCGGGTCCACCGCGTCCACGGTGAGCTCGTTGACGGCCACCTGGTCGGGGAAGTGGAAGGTCATGAAGGCGAGGCCCGGTTTCAGGCCCGGATCGAGGCGCACCGGGGCGAGCACCGAGCCGCGCCGGGAGACCACGCGCACCATGTCGCCGCCGGACACGCCGAGGCGCAGAGCGTCGTCGGGCGAAAGATCCAGGCTCTCGCGGCGGCGGTTCGGCGAGGCATAGAGTCCGGTCTGGACCCCGGTGTTGTAGGAATCGAGCCGCCGGCCGGTGGTCAGGCGGAGAGGGAACTCGGGAGAGAGCGCCTCGCTCGGCGGATCGTCCTGCACCACCGCGAAGGGCGCCCGCGGCCCGACGATCGGCCGCTCCCAGAGACGGCCGTGGAGGTACATCTCCCCCGGGTGCGACTCGTCGTAGCAGGGCCACTGGAGCCCGTCCTCCGCTTCCAGCCGGGCGTAGGACATGCCGGCGTGGACCGGGGAGAGGGCGCGCAGCTCGTCCCACAGCTCTTCGGCGGTGGGGTTGCCGAGGTCGCGGCCCATGCGGCGGGCGAGGTCGAGAAGGATCTCGATGTCGTCGCGCACCCCCGGCGGCGGCGGCAGGGCGCGGCGCACCCGCTGCACCCGGCGCTCGCTGTTGGTCACCGTCCCCTCGGATTCGCACCAGCCGGCGGCGGCGGGGAACACCACGTCCGCCAGCTCGGCGGTCTGGGTGAGGAGCATGTCCTGGACGACCAGGACGTCGAGCCCGCGGAGGAGGTGCAGGGCGCGGTGCTGGTCGGCCTCCGAGGAGGCCGGGTTCTCGCCGATGACGTAGAGGGCCGAGAGGTCGCCGCGCTCCATGGCCTCGAACATCCCGGAGAGATGCCAGCCCTTTTGGGCCGGGATCTTCGTCCCCCAGGCGCGCTCGAACTTCCCCCGCAGCTCGTCGTTCTCGACGTGCTGGAAGCCGGGCAG
>DASQPA010000352.1:0-2463 GCA_035644215.1 Thermoanaerobaculia bacterium | reverse complement strand
GACAGCGCAAAGGGCAGGCGGCGCATAGGACCTCCAGGGGTCAGGCGAAGATTGGGCGCAAGACTACCGGCTGCCCGGAAGGGCGTCAATCGGCGAGGTCAGCGGGGTCGGCGAGGTCGGCGAGGAGCGCCTTCAGCTCGTCGCGGGTGAACGTCTGGGCCAGGTGGGGATCGCTCTCGGGCACGAGATCGTCCGCCAGGAGCGCCTTTTTCTCGATCAGCTCGTCGATCCGCTCCTCGAGCGTCCCCTTCGTGATCAGCTTCAGGACCTGGACGCCGCGCGTCTGGCCGAGCCGATGGACGCGGTCGGTCGCCTGGTCCTCGCGCGCCTGGTTCCACCAGCGATCGTAGTGGACGACGACCGAGGCGGCGGTGAGGTCGACGCCCAGACCGCCGGCGCGCAGGCTGGCGAGGAAGACCCGGCAGCCTGCGTCGTCGCGGAAGCGGCGGAGGGCGCCGGCGCGGTCCACCGTCTCGCCCTTGAGGACGGCGAAGCCGATCTCCCGGCTGGTCAGATAGGCCGCGAAGAGGTCGAGCATCCGCACGTACTGGCTGAAGACGACGACCTTGAAACCGCTCGCCAGGCACTCGTCGAGAAGCTCCTCGAAGAGGCTCCACTTCCCCGACGGACGGGTCCAGTCGCCGTGCGCCGCGGGATCGACGAGCGCCGGGTGGTTGCAGATCTGTTTCAGGCGGCTCAACACGGCGAAGACGTGGAGGTAGGGGATGGTGACCTCCTCCTCCAGGCGCTCCCGCAGCCCGACGCCCTGGCCGCGGAGGACCTCGCGGTAGAGCGCCCGCTGCTCGGCGGAGAGCCAGCAGGCGCGCTTGTCGACGATCTTCGCGGGGAGGTCCGGCAGGACCTGCTCCTTGGTGCGCCGCAGCAAAAAGGGGCTCAAGAGCCGCCGGAGCCGCACCCGGGACGCCCAGTCGGAGCGCTCTTCGATGGGGAGGGCGAACCGCCGCTGGAAGGTGGCCTCGCCGGGGAGGTAGCCCGGCAGCACGAAGTCGAGGAGGTTCTTCACGTCGCTCACCCGGTTCTCGATCGGCGTGCCGGTCAGGCCGAGGGCGAAGCGCGCCCGCACCGTGTCGAGCGCCTGGTAGGTCGCCGTGCCGCGGTTCTTGAGCGTCTGGATCTCGTCGAGCACGAAGACCTCGAAGGTGCGGTCGGCGAAGAGCGCGGCGTCGTTGCGCAGAATCCCGTAGGAGGTGAGGACCAGCCCGCGGGTCGCGGCCCCCCGGCGCGCCGCCCCGTGATGGACGTCGAGCGGCAGGTCCGGCAGATAGCGGCGGATCTTCTCCTCCCAGTGCGGCAAAAGCGACGTGGGGCAGACGACGAGAAAGAGCCGGGTTTTGAGGATCTCCGGCGTCGCCGTCCTGACCAGGGCATCGAGGAGGGCCAGGGCCTGGTGCGTCTTGCCGAGCCCCATGTCGTCGCACAGCAGGCCGCCGAAGCGGTTCTGGTAGAGGAACCAGAGCCAGCGGTAGCCGGCCTCCTGGAAGTCGTAGAGCGGCACGCCGAGAGACGAGGGCGCGGGGGCTTCCGGCTCGCTCCGCAGCTCGTCGAGACGGCGGAGCGATTCGACCGGCGCCGTCCCCCCTTCCACGGTGACCGGCCCTTCGAGGTGCGAACGCAGCCGCAGGTATTCGAGCGCCGAAAGGTCGACCCGCGCCGCCTCGCCCTGGCCGGTGACCGCGTCGTCGGGAAGCTCGTCCATCCAGGCGAGCGCGTCGTCGGTCAGGTCGACGAGCCGGTCGCGGTGGACGAGGAACGGCTGGCCGGCGCGGCGCGCCCGGAGGAGGGTCTCGAAGGGGAGGCTGTCGCCGGCGACGTCGTAGAAGAGCCCGAGTTGGAGACGGTCCCCCCGCTCGCTCCTCCCTCCAGTCACGCGCAGGGTGGCGCCGGACGACCAGCTCGCCGTCACCGTGGCCCGCAGGGTGGGGGAGAGGAGCGCCTCGGGCATCCGTCCCAGTTCGTCGCGATGGCGCGTGAGGAAGCGGACCACTTGGTCGCGCGGCACGATCGTCTCGCGGCCGAACGGCAGGCCGAGGCGGGAGGGCGCGTAGCCGGCGTCGAAGCCGAGGCTCCCCTGCGGCGGGGCCTCCGGCTCGGCGAAGGCGGGGCCGGGCCGCGTCATCGCGGCGAAGACGCCGGCCGTCTCCAGGTAGAGGAAATCTCCGAACCGCAGGCTTTCGAGCGCGCCGCGGTCGAGGATCTCCGGCTCGCCGATCTCAGAGAGCACGACCGGAGTGAGGCGCAGGGTCTCGTCCGCGGCGAGCGTGACGCGGAAAGAGGGAGTGAGCCCCGAGGCCAGGACCGGCCGCCCGCGCGCGGTGAAGAACTCGCCGTTCCTCTCGCGGAGCAGCCGGGCGACCGCGGCCGACGCCGGGGAGAGCGCAAGCTCCGGCGCGGCGTGCCGGAGGACAAGCCGTCCCCCCGTGCAGGAGACCTCCGGAAATCCGT
>DASQPA010000351.1:0-3666 GCA_035644215.1 Thermoanaerobaculia bacterium | reverse complement strand
AAGTGGGTGACCTCCCCCTGCGCCTCGCGCAGCTGGTAGGCCGCCCCCGTTCGCACCTCCAGGGTGGCGCCCAGGCCGCCCAGGTTGTTCTTGCCGTTCCCCTTGGCCAGGCCGCGCAGGCGGACGTCCAGCCAGTGGTTCCGGTTGCCGCCCGCGTTGTCGATCCGGTAGAGCCCCGAGGCTCCGGCGGTGACGAGATCGAGGTCGCCGTCCCCGTCCAGATCGGCGGCGACGATCGCCGTCGCCTTCCCCGGACCGCCCTGCACGGCGAGGGGAGAGAAGCCCTGGCCCCGGCGGGTGAGGACGGCGAGGCCGGTCTCGCCGCCGAGAACCAGGTCGAGGTGGCCGTCGTTGTCGAGGTCGGCGGCGAGCAGGGTGGTGAACGGTCCGCCGGGGGGAAGCGGCGCGGCGAGGTTCCAGCGTTCGAAGCGTCCGGCACCCCCGGCACTCCCGGCGATATTGTGCCAGAAGGTCAGACCGTCGCCCTTGGCGGAGAGCACGGCGAGATCGGGCCGACCGTCGTCGTCGAAGTCGGCGGCCACCGCCGCCCGGGCGGGAGGGACCTTGTCCAGGCCCGCGGCGGCAGTGCGATCGGCGAAGCGGCCCTGGCGCAGATTGTCGAGCCAGGTCAACCCCCCGGTACCGCTGTCGTGGACGAGCAGGAGGTCGAGGTCGCCGTCCCGGTCGAGATCGCTGGCGATCACCTGGCGGACGGCGCGGGCGGGGAGCTTGGGGAACGCCTTCTCGCCCACCGCGGTGAGCGCTCCCGCGCCAGGGTTGAGATAGAGATCCGTCCCGGCTCGGCCGCCGAGCGCCAGGTCGAGGTCGCCGTCGCTGTCGAAGTCGAGGACCGCGGCGGCCGTCGCCCCGCCCCTCCCGGCACCCCCCAGACCGAAGTCCGCATTCGGCGCGAAGCCCCCCTTGCCGTCCCCCTTGAAAACCCGGACCGTGCCCTCGCCGTAGGCCAGGAGATCGGTGGCGCCGTCGTTGTCCAAGTCGGCGGCGAGGAGGTGGGTGGCGCCGGAGGCGGGGAGCACGGGCGAGGGTTTGAAGCCGTTTGCGGCGAGGCGGATCTCCAGGCCAGGATGCTCTCCCGCCACCAGGCGCGCCAGGTCGGGTTTCCTGTCGCCGTCGAAGTCGGCCACCGCGAGGCTGGCGACCCCGTCCCCCGCTGCGGCGGTGGGGTCGAGGCGGGTGGCGCGCAGCTCGACCGTGGCCGGAGGCCCCCATTCGGCGGCGGGCGGCTCGTTCTGGAAGCGGGTCACCGGCACTCCCTGGATGCCGCGGATCAGCTCGCGCTGGCTGCCCTGGTACATGGAGGTCGCCTTGAGCACGTTCTCCAGGCGGATGGCGGGGACCCGGGCGGCGGGGAGGTCGTTCTTCTCCAGGGCGGCGAGGAGGTCGGCGAGAGCCGGGCCGGCGGCCGGCGGGGGCTGCCAGAGGATTTCGCGCACCCGCAGGTAGGCGGCGGTGGCGGCCGCCCGGTCGCCCGCCGCGATGGCTCGCGCGCCGCGCTGGAGGAGGACGAGGAGGTTCTCCGGCCGCAGTGCGGCCAGGCGCTCCAGGGTCCGCCCGGCGAGGTCCGGATTCGGCTCCGCGCCTGAAGCCGTCGCCTGACGGTAGGCGGCATAGAGGATCTCGACGTCGTCCGGGGCGGCGGCGACCGCCCGGTCGAGACTCTGGACCGCCTCGGCGTGGCGCCCCATCCACTGCAGCACCTCGCCGCGCAGAGCGAGGAGGTCGGCCCGGCCGGGCACCTTGGCGAGCGCCTTGTCCACCCCGGCGAGCGCCTCCGGGTAGTGCTGCTGGCGCAGGGCGGCGACCGCCAGGTCGGCATACCCCAGCGGGTCCTCCGGAACGACCTTCAGGAGATCGGCAAACGCTTTCTCGGCGTCGGCCGGGCGCTCGTTCTCCAACTGGGCGATCCCCAGGTCGCGCAGCGTGAGGCCGCGCTCCGGGAGCGCCGCGAGGGTGAGAAGGGCGAGGGCGACGACGAGGAGCCCGGGGACGAGGCGGCGCATAGGGCGTCATTGTACGGCCGCGTGGTAGCCTTTTCGCTCATGAACGCCCCCGAAGAGCACCGCCGCGCCGCACCGCGGCAGCTGGGCTTCGCCGTCATCACGGTGAGCGACACCCGCAAGGTGGCGAACGACGTGGGCGGGGACACCCTGCGCGAGATGGCGACGGCCGCCGGGCATCGGGTGCTGGCGGCGGACCTGGTGCCGGACGATGCGCCGGCGATCCGCCAGGCGGTGGAGGCGATGCTCGCCCGCGAGGGCATCGACGTCCTGGTTTTGACCGGCGGCACCGGTTTTTCGCCCCGCGATCGCACGGTCGCCGCGGTCGCCCCCCTCTTCGACCGGCCGATCGAGGGCTTCGGCGAGCTCTTCCGCATGCTCTCCTACGAGCAGGTGGGAGCGGCGGCCATGCTGAGCCGCGCCACCGCCGGCCTGGTCGGCGACCGCGCCGTCTTCCTCCTCCCCGGCTCGCCGAACGCGGTGGCCCTGGCGATGGAGAAGCTGATCCTCCCCGAGGCGGCGCACCTCTTGGGGCAGGCGCGGCGGCCGGGCTGAGAAGCGGTGAAAAAATCGGGTCGCACGCGGAGATTCCCGTAGAGACGCCCCTCGCGCTATCGAAATCCTTGCCGTTACCACGCCGTCGGGGCGTCTCCAACGCCGCCGAGATCTCAGGCGTCCGAGGCCTGCGGAGACGCCCCGACGGCGGTGGTTCCGGCGAGGTCCCGGACGGCGGCTGGGGACGTCTCTACGAATGCCCGTGAGGTAGCGGGCCAATTTTTTTCACAGCCTCTGACCTTATATAGAAGAGGACGGTTGTGCCGGGATGGGCGGAGTCCGCCGCCTCTCGGACCCTCCTTCAGGGAGTCACCGCCTGGTAGGAGTCCCCGAGGCGCACCTCGTCGTAGAAGACGTGGTTGGTGGTCGGGACGCCCTTGCCGCGGTAGAGGCCGAGCCGCAGGTAGTTGGAGAGGGGGCTGTAGAGGGTCCGGCCGTACTTCTTCCCGCCGGTGAACGGGTGGCCCCCGAGCCAGGCCTCGACGAATCCATCCCTGCCGGTCGACCAGCGGATGTGGAACACCAGGTCGATCCACGTTCCCAGGCGAATCGGTCGCGCCCCGAGCGTCCGGGGAGGGCCGGTCGAGGATTCCTGGCCGATGAGGAGCAGGACGTGCCGCCCCTCGTCGTTGCGCACGAGGTGCAGGGTGAGCGGTGGCGCGCCCATCTTCTTCGGACGCTCTCCGGCGGGCGCGGCCTCGGGCCGCTGGTGCCACTGGGCGAGGATCTGGAACTGATTGCCGGGAGGATCGGCATAGTCGGTCGGGATCCAGAGGCTCCAGCCGTACCACATCTCGCCGCCCTGGCTGCCGTGGGTGCGCTCGATCTCCTTGTTCCCCACCTTGAGCTCGGCTCGCTCCTTGCTCGCCGCGATGTCACCCGGAGCAAGCGAGATGCGCACCGCGTACCGGCCCTTGCGCACAGGCTCGGTGACGACCACCGCTCGCTCCTGGCGCGCGATGTCCCAGATCCACCCGTCCAGCCTCCCCGTCTCGAAGTCGCCGCAAAACCACACCCCTCGCCGCGGCGCGGCGGCAGGCCCGGCGAAGGCCAGCGCGGCACAGGCCGCGAGAAGGGAGATGGCGGCGGCGCG
>DASQPA010000350.1:0-21945 GCA_035644215.1 Thermoanaerobaculia bacterium | reverse complement strand
GCTCTTCGGCGACGACACGGCGAAGATCATGGACGGCGGGCGCATCAAGTGGGTCAACGAGGGACGGGCGCAGAGCACCGACGTGCCGCACTACCCGGCGAGCGACTACCAGGCCGCCGAGCGGGACGACGCGAAGATCCGTGCCTTCCGCGACAACGTCCTCGCGCACCTGAAGGCCAAGGGGCCGCTGGTCGACGTGCGCAGCCCCGACGAGTACAGCGGCAAGATGCTCCACATGCCGGAGTACCCGAACGAGGGGGCGCTCCGCGGCGGTCACATCCCGGGCGCCGCCAACATCCCCTGGGCGCGGGCGGTCAACCCCGACGACGGCACCTTCAAGACCGCCGAGGAATTGCGCGGGCTCTACGAGGGCGAGGCGAAGCTGACCCCGAAGGACGACGTCGTCGTCTACTGCCGGATCGGCGAGCGGAGCAGCCACACCTGGTTCGTGCTCACCCAGCTCCTGGGCTACGGCCAGGTGCGCAACTATGACGGCAGCTGGACGGAGTGGGGCAACCTGGTGGGCGTCCCCATCGAGAAGTAGGGGGCAAGCGATGGCGGATACGGCGGTGATTCCCGAAAAACTGTCGCAGACGTTGGAGGCGCTCTCCTTCCTCTCCGATCGCGCCGAGCGCATCCAGGCGCTGATCGACATCGCCGAGCGTTTCCAGGAGGTGCCGCCGCGGATCGCCCGGCGGCCCTTCCCGCCCGCGAGCCTGGTCCCGGCCTGCGAGTCGGAGGCCCACGTCTTCGAGGAGCGCCGTCCCGACGGCACGCTCACCTTCCACTTCGCGGTCGAGAATCCGCAGGGGATCTCGGCCAAGGCGCTGGCGGTGATCCTGGAGGACGCCCTGTCGGGCGCGCCGCCCGAGCAGGTGGCGGCGGTCCAGCCGGACATCATCTACAAGATCTTCGGCAACGAGCTCTCGATGGGCAAGTCGATGGGCCTGATGGGGATGGTCGGCATGGTCCAGGCGGCGGCGAAGAAAGCGCTCGAAGAGCGCGCCCAGTAGATTGGCGCTCGAAGAGCGCGGTGCGCCGCCGAGGCCAGCGCCTCACCGCTTGCCGGCCGGCAGCGCCTGAAGAATCCGCTCGGCCAGCGCGTTGTAGTCGCCGCCGAAGTGGTGGGCGCCGGAGAAGCCGATCGACCTGCCGAGGCTGGGGTCGAGCCGCGGGCAGATCGAATCCTTCTCCTCCTTGCCGTAGAGGCAGAGGAGCGGTGTCCGGCCGCCGATCTTCTTGACCTCGGGGAGGACCGGCCGGTCGCTCTTGGCGCCGCCGCCCAGCCACTCGGTGACGTGGAACTCGAAGCTCGCCATCGATTCGGGACCGAGGAGGGCGATGAGCTCGACCTGCTTCTTGAGCTCGTCCGGCAGGCGGTTGACCATGAAGGGGAGGACGTCGGCGCCCAGCGAGTAGCCGATGAGGATGGCGCGCTGCTTGCGCCAGGCGGCGAAGTAGTGGACGAGGATCCGTTCGAGGTCGCGGCCGAGGACCTCGGGCGGCTTCTCCTGCCAGAAGTAGCGCAGCGAGTTCAAACCGACGACCGGGATGCCGCGCGCGGCGAGCGCGCCGCCCACGTCGCGATCGATCCCCGCCCAGCCGCCATCGCCGGAGACGATGACGGCGAGCCGGTCGGCGACGCCGCCGGTTTTCGCCGCCGGCACCTCGACGAGCGGCAGGCCGGCGACGCCGGGATCGAGCCGCCCACCCGGCGCGCTCGCACCGGCCGGCGGTGGCGGAGCGGGCGCGGCGGCGGGCTTGGTGTCCTGGCGCGTCAGGCGGGTGAAGACCTCCTGGAACTGCGGCATCCAGCGCGGCTGGACCGAGAAGCCGTGCCCCACCTTGGGCAGCATGACGATCTCGCCGTTCTTGACCTTCTTCAGGTAGGCCGCGGTCGCATCCGGCAGGCAGGTCTCGTCGATCGTCCCCTGGAGGGCGATGAACGGGCTCTCGAGCGTCGTCGCCGGCAGGAAGTTGTAGCCCTTGCCCTTGGGACCCGGCTCGAAGGTCAGGCCGTGGCCGGCGCAGAACGGCTTGGTGAGCGGCAGGTCGGGACAGAAGCCGAGGCCGATCGCGCCGGCGAAGGTGTTGGGCGGCGCCTGCACCAGCGTGGCATAGACCAGCGTCGCTCCCGAGGAGTAGCCGACGAGCACCGGCGGCGTGTAGTCCGGCCGGTCGAGCTTCTTCTGGACGTACTGCGACAGGGCCTCGAAATCGACCGCGGCGCCGGTGCAACGGTCGCGCGCCGCCGCGGCCGACTTCAGGTAGTGGCGGACGTCGATCCCCACCACCAGGGCGTCGAGCGCGGAGAGCGCGCGCGCCATGTCGACCACCCCGAGGTTCCAGCCGCCGTCGCCCGAGACGAAGAGCACCACGTGCCTGGGCTGCGGCGTCTTCCGGTAGAGCGTGAGCGTGCCGAAACGCCCGAAAGTCAAGGTTTCTGCCGCCGGACCGGCGGCGGCCGACGGGGCGGCGACCGGCTTCGCGGCGGGCGCGGCGACCGGAAACAGGGCGAGCAGAGCGACGAAAAACCGGGGAACCATTCGGGTCATCGGGCGCCTCCTGGCGGGGGTACCTTATCAACCTTCGTGCCACATTCCGGCCCCCACCGGGCGGCTCGCCCGCAAGTCCCTTTGCCGCCAAAGGTTTTCCGGGTTGACACAAACGGTCCGCGATCGCGATAATCGCCCGCAACACTTTCCTTTTCGAAAGGAGCGCGACATGGCAGCGGCAGGCAAGAAAGCGTCCACGAGCAAAACAGTCAAGGGCAAGGCGACCAAGCCGGCCGCCGGCCGAAAGAAGGCGGGGACGACCGCGGCCAAGGCGCCGGCGAAGAAGGCCGCCGCCAAGCCGGCGGCGAAGGCCACGGCGAAGAAGCCCGCGGCGAAGGCGCCGGCGAAGAAGGCCGCCGCCAAGCCGGCGGCGAAGAAGCCGGCCGCCAAGAAGAAGGCCGCCGCCAAGCCCGCGGCGAAGGGCAAGGCCGCCGCCAAGCCGGCCGCGAAGGCTGCGGCGAAGAAGCCGGCAGCGAAGAAGCCGGCCGCCAAGGCGGCGGCGAAGAAGCCGGCGGCAAAGAAACCGGCGGCGAAGGCCGCAGCGAAGAAACCGGCCGCCAAGCCGGCCGCGAAGGCCGCGGCGAAGAAGCCGGCGGCCAAGCCGGCGCCGAAGAAGCCCGCCGCCCGCAAGGCGCCGGCCCGTGGCCGCCGCAACGCGCCGGCGACCGCCGAGAAGGCGCCGATGACCGCGGAGAAGGCGCCGATGACCGCTGAGAAGGCATCGATGTCCGCCGAGAGAGCGCCGCTGTCCGCCGAGAAGGCGCCGGCATCGGCCGAGGTCGCGTCGCGATAGCGGGCCGCGCCGCGTCGGCGCCGTTTCACCGAGAGAGACGCCACCGAGAGAGACGCCCGCCGGGGCGTCTCTGCTTTTTTCCCCCCGCCGCGTCCCCGATCCCGCCCCGGCTAGGGCTCGCCGGCCAGCTCGCGGCGCGCCGCGCCCAGGGTCTCGCGAAAGCCCTCGCGATCGCGCGCATGGACCATCGCCTCCAGGCGTTCCAACCCCTCGCGCGCGGCGCGGTAGACCTCGTGGCGGTGCGGGTTCAGGCGCTGGATGTCGAGGTAGAGGTCGGGGTCCTCGGAGAGCACCGAGAGGGCGGTCCCGGCCTGGCGGAGGAAGGTGGTCGAGGCGCAGTCGTGGAGCTCGCTCGCGGCGATGCCGGACTGGGTGAGGGCGGTGCCGAACATCATGCTGGTCAGGTGGGCGAGCCCCAGGAGCCAGCCCATCAGCCGGTCGTGGTGGGCGAAGGGGACCGGCACCAGGCGGGTGTAGGGGTGGGCGAGGAGCGGCTCGATGGCGCTCGTCTCGGCCGCCGCGTCGCCCTGGGTGGCGAGGACGAAGGTGAGCGGCTCGTAGGGGCTCTTGCCGGGTCCGAACATGGGGTGGAGGGCGAGCGCCCGGACCCCCAGCTCGCGGGCGGCGGCGAAGGCGTCCGAGAGGTGGTCCTTGATCGAGGCCACCTCGATCACCAGCCCGCGTGGCCGGCGCGCGATCACCGCGGTGAGCACCGCCGGCATCCGCCCCAGCGGCACGGCGACGAGGAGGGCGGCGTAGGCGTTCAGATCCCCCACCTGGTCGATCTCGGCGAAGCGGCCGCGCGCCGGCGGCAGCCCGGCGAGCGACGGATCGACGATGTCGACGCTGTGGCCGGCGAGGCCCAGGAAGCTGCGGAACCAGTTGCCCATGCCGCCGGCGCCGCCGACGATGAGCATCCGTTCACCCCTCTGCTCGCGCAGCGCGATGCCGACCCGGTGCTGGCGCTCGACCGAGCCACGGATGATGGCCTGGAAGATCGACTCCAGGATGTCCTCCGAGACGCCGCACTCCAGGGCCTTCTGCCGGGCGCGGGTGAGGACGTGGTCCTCGACGCCGCGCACGACGATCGGCAGGCCGGCCTCGGCCTTGACCCGTCCGACCTCGGCCGCCAGGTCCATGCGGCGGCGCAGCAGCTCGAGCAGGCCGCGGTCGACCTCGGAGATCGCGTCGCGCAGGGTGGAGAGCTCGTCGTGGTCGTTCTCGCTCATCGTCAGGTCCTCCTGCCGGGAAGGACCTTATACCAAGAGGGGCAGGGCGAGGAGGGAGGCGGAGCCGGAAAGCCGGCTCCGCCCGGGGGGGAGGAAAGCGAGGAGTCTCGAAGATGCGCCCGTCGCCGTTGAAATCCCCGGCGGCCGGGCCGGGGCGACGACGGGCGCGGTGGGAAGGACCCGTAGAGGGGTGGCTCTCGTTTGGGAGGAGAGTCACGGGCCATGCCCACCAGAGGGAAAGAGCAAGGGGGGTGCCAGGGCGTTCGCCTGGGGAAGAGGCTGCGTAGCGAAGCGGCGGCTGTCCTTTTCTGCGGACGGAGGAGACACCGGGAGGGGGCGGAGCCCTCACCCCCCTACCCCTCTCCCGGCCCGCCCCCGGATAGGGAGGTAGAGACGCCCAGCCGCTACCACGAACCTCGCCGGAACCACCGCCGCCAGGGCGTCTTAGCAGGCCGGGAACGCCTACGATGCCGCAGCGCTGGAGACGCCCTGGCGTTCGGGGTCAAGGAAAAGCCTGTGGTAGCGGCTGGGCGTCTCTACCTGGAACCCCCGGCGGCCCGGGTCGCCGGAAAATCCCCATGGCACCCGGCTTGCTGCCGCCCGGAGCGAGCCCACGGTCCCGCATGGTAAGCTCCGGCGCCATTAGATGCCGGACCCGTAGGCCAGAGTTCTACATCTTCCTTGAAGGGAGCGGACTGCCATGCCCCAGGACCCCACATCTCCCACGGTCGCCGGCGCCGTACCGGGCGAGCGGACCTTCTTCGGCCAGCCGCTGGGCCTCTCGACGCTCTTCTTCACCGAGATGTGGGAGCGTTTCAGCTTCTACGGCATGCGCGCCCTCCTGCTGCTCTTCATGACCGCCGCGGTGTCCGCCGGCGGCCTCGGCTGGGAGACCGCCAAGGCCGGTCCGATCTACGGCCTCTATACCGCCATGGTCTACCTGACCGCCCTGCCCGGCGGCTGGATCGCCGATCGCTTCATCGGCCAGCGCCGCTCGGTCCTCTATGGCGGCATCCTGATCGCCTGCGGCCACCTCTCGCTCACCTTCCACAGCCTGCCGACGTTCTACCTCGGGCTCTTCCTCATCGTCGTCGGCACCGGCCTGCTGAAACCCAACATCAGCACCATGGTCGGCTCGCTCTACACGCAGGACGACCCGCGCCGCGACGCCGGCTTCTCGATCTTCTACATGGGGATCAACATCGGCGCCTTCCTGGCTCCCCTGGTCTGCGGCTTCCTCGCCCAGAGTGACACCTTCAAGGGCTTCCTCGCCGGGATCGGAGTGTCGCCGGCGAGCAGCTGGCACTGGGGTTTCGGCGCCGCCACGGTGGGCATGACGCTCGGCGTTATCCAGTACATCGTGGGGGGGCGCCGGCTGGGGCAGGCGGGGCTCCATCCCACCCGTCCCGAGGACCCGGCGGCCTGGGCGCGGCAGAAGCGCAACCTTCTGATCATCGTCCTCGCGATCGTCGGCCTGGCGGCCCTGCTCTTCGCCCTCCAGGCCGCGGGCACCATCGCCATCACCGCCCAGGGGGTCACCAACGCCGTCGGCTACGCCCTGGTGATCATCCCCTTCGTCTACTTCACCTACCTCTTCCGCATGCCCGAGTTCACCACGGTCGAGAGGAAGCGACTGGGGGCGATCTTCCTCTTCTTCCTCTTCGCCGCCCTCTTCTGGTCCGCCTTCGAGCAGGCCGGCTCGACGCTCAACCTGTTCGCCGACCGCTTCACCCGCACCACCATCCTGGGATTCCACTATCCGTCGACCTGGTTCCAGTCGGTCAACTCGATGTTCCTCTGGCTCCTGGCGCCGGTCTTCGCTTGGCTCTGGCTGGCCCTCGGACGCCGCGGCAAGGAGCCGTCCTCGCCGGCCAAGTTCGCCTACGGCCTGTTCTTCGTCGGCCTGGGGTTCCTCGTCATCGCCTTCGGCGCCATGCTCTCGGGGCCGGCGGGGAACCGGGTGAGCCCGATGTGGCTGGTCACCGTCTACCTGCTGCACACGATCGGCGAGCTCTGCCTGTCGCCGGTGGGGCTCTCGACGATGACCAAGCTGGCGCCGGTCCGTGTCACCAGCCAGATGATGGGGGTCTGGTTCCTCGCCAGCTCGGTGGGCAACTACGTGGGCGGACGGGTGGCGGGGCTGTTCGAGAAGCTGCCGCTGCCCGCCATCTTCGGCGCCGTCTTCGGCGTCTGCATGCTGTTCACCCTGATCGCCATCATCCTGGTCAAACCGATCCGCAACCTGATGGGCGGGGTGCGGTAGGCCGCCGCCCCGGCCGGACGAACACGGACGGGCCACGGACGAGCACGGACCGGACTGCGAGAGGCCCGACCCTCGTCCTTGTCGGTCCGTGGAGAGTCTGTGTCCGTCCGTGTTCCCCGTGTTACAGCTTCACCTGCATGCCCAGCTCGATCACCCGGTTGGGGGGGATGCGGAAGAAGTCGGTGGGGCGCACGGCGTTCCTCACCATGAGGGAGAAGAGGTGCTCGCGCCAGCGCGAGAGGACCCGCCGCTGGCTGGGGATCAGGGTCTCCCGGGAGAGGAAGAAGGTGGAGCTCATGGGGGGGAGGTCGATCCCCTTGGCGCGCGCCAGCTCCAGCACCTCCGGGACGTTGGGGTTCTCCATGAAGCCGTAGCGGGCGGTCAGCCGGTAGAAGCCCTTGCCGAGGTCGTCGAGCCGCACCCGCTCCTTGCGCGGCACCTGCGGGAACTCCTCGTTGACGATCGACAGCAGCACCACCTTCTCGTGCAGCACCTTGTTGTGCTTCAGATTGTGGAGGAGGGCGATGGGGGTCGAGACGGCGTCGCGCGACATGAAGATGGCCGCTCCCGGCACCCGGATCGGCGCGCCGGGCTTTAAGGCCGCCGCGAACTCCTCGAACGGCAGGGCGCCGCGCGACAGCTCGGCGGCGATCTGCTCGCGCCCCTTCTGCCAGGTCGACATCAGGGTGTAGACGACGATCCCGACGACCAGGGGGAACCAGCCGCCGCCCTCCACCTTGACGATGTTGGCGCCGAAGAAGGCGAGGTCGACGGTGAGGAAGGCGACCGTCACCAGGAGGGCCACGGGGAGCGGCCAGTGCCAGAGCCGCCGCGCCACGACGAAGGCGAGCACGGTGGTGATCACCATGGTGGCGGTGACCGCGACGCCGTAGGCCGCCGCCAGGTTGTCCGAGGAGCGGAAGCCGAGCACCAGGCCGATGGTGCAGACCATCAGGATCCAGTTGACCCCCGGGATGTAGATCTGCCCGATCTCGTGCGACGAGGTGTGAATGATCCCGACCCGCGGCAGATAGCCCAGCTGCACCGCCTGGCGGGTGAGCGAGAAGGCGCCCGAGATCACCGCCTGCGAGGCGATGACGGTGGCCACCGTGGCGAGGACGACGAGCGGGTAGAGCGCCCAGTCCGGCGCCAGGTGGTAGAAGGGATTGAAGGAGGCCTGCGGGTTGCGCATCAGGAGCGCCCCCTGGCCGAAGTAGTTGAGCAGGAGCGACGGGGCGACCAGGGAGAACCAGTCGATCTGGATCGGCAGCTCGCCGAAGTGCCCCATGTCGGCGTAGAGCGCCTCGCCGCCGGTCGCCACCAGGAAGACGCCGCCGAGCACCAGGTAGCCCTTGACGCCGTTGCGCAGGAAGAAGCGGAAGGCGTGGAGCGGGTTGACGGCGGCGAGCACCGAGGGCTCGCGCACCAGCCAGACGACGCCCAGGAAGGCTAAGGTGGCGAACCAGACGAGCATCACCGGCCCGAAGATGGCGCCGATGCCGCCGGTGCCCCGGCGCTGGAGGAGAAAGAGGCCGATCAGGATGCCGATGGTGATCGGCACGATGTAGGGGGTGAAGAACGGCGTCGCGACTTTCAGGCCCTCGACCGCGGAGAGGACCGAGATGGCCGGGGTGATCATGCCGTCGCCATAGAGGAGGGCGGCGCCGAAGAGGCCCAATCCGAGGAGGAGCCAGCCCATCTTCTTCTCGCCCAGGGCCTTGCGGACGAGGGCCATGAGCGCCAGGATGCCGCCCTCGCCGCGGTTGTCGGCGCGCAGGACGTAGACGTGGTACTTGAGCGTGACGATGATCACCAGCGCCCAGAAGATGAGCGACAGCACCCCGAGGACGTTGGCGTGGGTGGGCGGTACGGCGTGCACCCCGTGGAAGCACTCCCGCATGGAATAGAGCGGGCTGGTGCCGATGTCGCCGTAGACGATCCCCAGGGCGCCCAGGGAGAGGAGGGCGAGCCGCTTGCCGTACGGATGCTCGGCGTGGCTCTTTTCGGCTTCGCTTTGCCCCTCTAGAGCTGGGGTCCCGGGCTTGGATTCTAGGGGCACAAGGCGGAAAGCTATCACACCCGGGCGGATCGCCGGCTCTCGCCCCTAGCGTAGCTAGAGCTTCACCTGCATCCCGAGCTCGATCACCCGGTTGGGGGGGATGCGGTAGAAGTCGGTGGGCCGCACGGCGTTCCTCGCCATGTAGGCGAAGAGGCGCTCGCGCCAGCCCGAGCGCGGGCTGGCGACCAGGGTCTCGCGGGAGAGGAAGAAGGTGGCGCTCATAGGGGGGAGGTCGAGCCCCTGGGCGCGGGTCAGCTCCAGCACCTCGCCGACGCTCGGGTTCTCCATGAAGCCATAGCGGGCGGTCACCCGGAAGAAGCCCTTGCCGAGGTCCTCGAGTCGGACCCGCTGCCGGCGCGGCACCTGGGGGATCTCTTCGGTGAGGATGGTGAGCATCACGACCTTCTCGTGGAGCACCTTGTTGTGCTTGAGGTTGTGGAGCAGGGCGACGGGGGTCGCGACCGGGTCGCGGGACATGAAGATGGCGGCTCCCGGCACCCGGTGCGGCGAGCCCGGCCGCGCGTGCGCCACGAACTCGGTGAAGGGGAGGGCGCCTAAGGAGAGCTCGGCGGCGATCTTCTGGCGCCCCGTCTGCCAGGTCGACATCAGGCTGTAGACGACGAATCCGACGACCAGGGGGAACCAGCCGCCATCCGCCACCTTGACGATGTTGGCGCCGAAGAAGGCGAGGTCGACGATCAGGAAGCCCAGGGTGACGAGGCCGGCGAGCCACAGCGGCCAGCGCCAGACGCGCCGCGCCAGAATGAAGGCCAGGAGGGTGGTGATGACCATGGTCGCGGTGACCGCGACGCCGTAGGCCGCCGCCAGCCGGTCGGAGGAGCGGAAGCCGAGCACCAGCCCGATCGTGGCGAGCATGAGGACCCGGTTGACGCCCGGGATGTAGATCTGCCCGATCTCCTCCAGCGAGGTGTGGACGATCTCGATCCGCGGCAGGTAGCCCAGCTGCACCGCCTGGCGGGTGAGCGAGAAGGCGCCCGAGATCACCGCCTGCGAGGCGATCACCGTGGCGAAAGTCGAGAGGGCGACCAGGGGGTAGAGCGCCCAGTCCGGGGCGAGGTGATAGAAGGGATGTAGGGAGGACTGGGGGTGGGACACCAGGAACGCCCCCTGGCCGAAGTAGTTGAGGAGAAGCGCCGGAGCGACGATCGAGAACCAGTCGATCTGGATCGGCCGCGCTCCGAAGTGCCCCATGTCGGCGTAGAGCGCCTCGCCGCCGGTCGCCACCAGGAAGACGCTGCCGAGGACGAGGAAGCCCTGGCGGCCGTTCCGAGCGAAGAAGCGCACGGCGTGGAGCGGGTCGACGGCGGCGAGCACCGAGGGCTCGCGCACCAGCCAGGAGACGCCGAGGACGGCGAGGGTGACGAACCAGACCAGCATCACCGGCCCGAAGATCGCGCCGATGCCGCCGGTGCCGCGGCGCTGCAGGGTGAAGAGGCCGATCAGGATGGCGATGGTGATCGGCACGATGTAGGGGCTGAAGAGGGGGGTCGCGACCTGGAGGCCCTCGACGGCCGAGAGCACCGAGATCGCCGGGGTGATCATCCCGTCCCCATAGAGGAGGGCGGCGCCGAAGAGGCCGAGGACGAGGAGGATCGTCCCCCGGCGGCCCTTCCCGACGGCCGAGCGGACGAGGGCCAGGAGGGCGAGGATGCCCCCCTCGCCGCGGTTGTCGGCGCGCAGCACGTAGACGACGTATTTCAGGGTGACGGTGATGACCAGCGCCCAGAAGACCAGCGACAGGACCCCGAGGACGTTGGCCGGGGTGGGCGCCACGGCGTGCACGCCGTGGAAGCACTCGCGTAAAGAGTAGAGCGGGCTGGTGCCGATGTCGCCGTAGACGATCCCCAGGGCGCCCAGGGAGAGGAGGGCGAGTCGCTTGCCGCGCGGCTGCTCAGGATGGCCGCGCGGGGCCGGCTCGCCGGCGGGGTGGTGCGGGGCCGTGGGTGGATCGGGCACGGGGGGCGAACCTATCACAGCCGGACCTGCACTCCGGAGAGCGCCAGGAGGGGCAGGATCGCCTGCGGTGAGCGTTGAGCCAGAGGGATGCCATGCCCGCCGCCATGCCGCCAGAGATAGAATCGCCCCCGGTGTCCCCTTCCGCCCCTCCTCCCTCGCGCGGCCTGCTCCCGGCCCTCGCCCGGTTCGTCCTTCGGGTCTTCTTCCGTGCCGTCGAGGTGGTGGGGGTGGACCGGGTCCCCCGCGACCGGCCGCTCGTCGTCGTCGCCAACCACGTGAACGGCCTGGTCGACCCGGCGCTGGTCCTCGGGCTCCTCCCGGTGCGGCCCCGCTTCCTCGCCAAGAGCACTCTCTGGAAGATCCCGGTCCTTGCCCAGCTCCTGAACCTCGCCCGGGCCATTCCGGTCTACCGCCGGCAGGACGAGGGGGTGGACGTCAGCCGCAACGAGGAGACCTTCGCCCGCTGCCACGAGGAGCTCGCCGAAGGCGGCTCGATCGCGATCTTCCCCGAAGGGACGAGCCACAACGAGCCCGCCCTCCAGCCCTTGAAGACCGGCGCGGCGCGGATTGCGCTCGAAGCCGAACGGAAATTCGGCCCGCTGGGAGTGGGAGTCCTCCCCATGGGGCTCACCTTCGAGGAACGTGGCCGTTTCCGCTCCCGCGCCCTGGTGCGGGTGGGGGAGCCGCTCGACCTGGCGGCCGAGCTCTCTATCTATAAGGATGATCCGGTCGCCGCGGTCCGCGCCCTGACCGCGCGGATCGACGAGGCGCTCCGCCAGGTGACGCTCAACTACCCCTCCTGGGACGACGCCCGCCTGATCGCCCGCGCCGCCGACCTCTTCGCCCGCCCCGGCCTCGACGTCCCCCGCGGCCGCACCCTCGCCGAGACCTTCGACCTCCACCGCGCCTTCCTCGAAGGCTACCAGGAGATGCGCACCCGCTGCCCCGAGGAGGTCGAGGCCGCCGCCCTGGCCGTCCGCGACTACGACCGCCTCCTCCGCGCCTTCGACCTGCGCGACGACCAGGTCGCCGCCGCCTACCCGGTCTCCCCGGTCGCCCGTTTCGTGGGCAGGACCCTCTTCCGCCTCCTCGTCTATCTTCCGGTGGCGCTCGTGGGCACGCTCCTCAACCTCGTTCCCTACCAGATCGTCCGCGTGATCGCCAGCCGTTCCAAGGACGCCGACCAGAAGGCGACCCTCAAGGTCTTCCCCTCCCTGGTCCTCTACCCGCTCTGCTGGCTGATCGAGGGTCTGGCGGTCGGGTATTCGGCGGGGGGGCTTGGCGCGCGGCTGGGGGTGCTCACCTTCCTCCTGGGCCTGCCCACCGGCTATGTGGCGATGCTCTTCGACGAGCGGCGGGAGCGCTTCGTGAGGGAGGCGAGGGCCTACCTGGTGCTGCGGACGAGGCGGCGGGCGACGGCGGAGCTCAAGGCGAAGCGGGAGGCGGTCTACGGAGCGGTGACGGCGTTGGTCGAGGCGTATCGGGCTCCCGCCGCTACAGGCCGCCCCTCTCCCCCTCCGCGTAGTACGCCTTGAGGATCTGATCGAAGGCGCGCGCGAGGGCGGGGTAGTCCTTGGTGCCGGGGGCGGCGAGCTTGGCGTCGATCGTCTCCAGGGCGGTCTTGACCTCGGCGGCCACTTCCCCGTCCTTGCGCAATCGGCTGAGGAAGTCGCCCGAATCGGTCTCGGCGAAGTAGGCCGGGTTCTTCGAATAGGCGGCGAATCGCCCTGCTTCAGCCCAGCTCCCCAGCTCGAAGTAGAGCTTGTCGATCGACTCGGACTTATAGAGGACGTTCGCCTCCTTCGCCGTCTCGTCGCCCAGGCGCTCGGGAGGCTGTTTGGGCAGGCGCGTCCGCAGCTGGACATAGAAGTCCTTGGACTTAGGGTCCAGGAAGGCGATGGAATCGAGCAGTCCGTTGGTCGCCGCCGCCGCCGCGTCCGCGGAGCTTGGGTCTTTCGACTTCAAGGCCACCTGGAGGTTCAGCAGCTCGACCCCCAGCCGGAACGACGGGTCCCCCTCGTGCGATCCCACGCCCCGCACCCTCTCCCCCCAGGCGAGATCGCCGACCCGGGGGACCGCTCCGGCGCTCGCGGCGAGGCCGGCCACCGAAGGGGTGGCGGACCTGGACCGGGAAAACCCAGGGATCAAGCCGCTCTGGTAGAGGCCGGCCCCCAGGGCCGCGACCACGAGCGCCGCCGCCGCCCATTGGTAGTGCGGCTTCATGTATTCGTTAAAGGGAAACGGCAGGACCCTTCCGGGCTCCCCTTTCTTCTCCGGAAGCTCCTGCTCGACCCGGGGAACGTCCCCGCCTCCCATCTCTCCGGATGGTTTCCCCGAACCAGGTGCCGGGCGGGCCGCGACCTGGCCCTTTACCTCCTCCAGCTCCTCCAGCAGCTGCACGGTCTCGAGGAACACTTCGTAGCACTCTTCGCAGGAGGCGAGGTGGGCACGCACCCGGGCGGCGTCCGCGGACCGGCACCGGTCGTCGGCGTCGACGAGGAGGATGTGGCGCACCCCCACGTCCGACAGCATCAGGTTCTCGCCGATCACCCCGGGGAGCGCCGCGACCTGTTCGGCCAGGGCAGCCAGCTCCTCCAGCCCAGGATGCCCGGGCCTACCAGGACCACCGAGGCTCACTTGCGTTTGTTCAGTCATGAAGTAAGTCCAAAGTCCTCGCCTCTTCCCTCATATAGACGGACGCAAATCCCCGGTTCGCGCCGGCTTCCCCGGCCGTCACTGGAAGCCCCCTCCCGACCGGTTGAGCAGGTCCGCCACCTGGTCCCATCGTACTCCCTCGCGCTCCAGGGCGCTCCGCAGCCCCTTGAGGGTCTTCTCCAGCCGGCGATAGAGGGGCTTCTGCTCCATACAGTAGAGGCGGGCCACCGTGGCGATCTTGACGCTGTTCACGACCACCATCTTGATGAGCAGACGGTCCTCGTCGGGGAGCGCGCGCAGCACCTTGTCCAGGGCGGCCCTCACCCGCGCCCGGGTTTCCCGCTCGCGCTCGAAGACGGTCTCCTCCGGCCGCTCCCCGGAGGCCGCCAGGTCGACCAGCGCTTCCTCCCCCTCCATGCGCCGCGGGGTCTTGGGCGGCAGCCGCTTCCAGATCTCCTCCAACTCCCGGCGGGTCTCCTGGAACCGGAGGTTGGTGCGCAGGATCTCGACCGCCTCGTCGAAGCTCCGCCCCTCCTTCAGCAGCTCCTCCAGCCGGATCGCCACCGGCCCTAGCCGTTTCGCCTCGGCCGAGATCCGGTGCTTGCCCCATAGTTTGTTGCGGAAATCCTTGAAAGCATTGGCCGCCACGGTCGTCAGGTAGGTCTTCATCTGGCAGCTTCCCCGGAAGCTGCTGAAGACCCCATAGTCGTTCTCTATCAGCTTCAGCTTCAGCTCCTGGCCGAAGTCCTTCGTCTCTTCCGCGCTCAGCCGGTTCTTCCTGGCGATCCGGGCCGCCAGCTTCTCGACGAAGGGCAGGTAGATGAGGAACAGCTCCTCCGGGGGTGGCGGTGGGGGGGGGAGGGGGTCGATCATGGGGTCGTGCCAGGGTCCCGGTGTCGGTTCATCGTTGCTTATGGCGAATTCTACAGGAGTTTGGGTGGGAAATTGGGGGGGAGGGTCGTCTAATAGGACAGGTGGCGCTGCGGTGTCGTTGTCAGCATCGATTCATCGACAGGTTTCTATGCAGCTTCAGCCACTTGCGAGGTGACGTCTTCTACTTAGTGGTATAGGATGTACGGGAATCGCACCTACGATGTTGTTGAGCGGAGTTAGGGCCAACCGCTTGAGGCTGTGAGATCGGCGTCCACTTCCAAATTGGAGATGCTTCGATCACTGATGATCCTTCTGGGTGTTTTGGGCGTGCTCGGCCGGGGGGCCTACTTCTCGCGGGTAGGGAGGCGGGCTGTTGCACTCTATCTAATATAACGCTATGACACCCCAAGCGCTGGCACCGCCGACTTTCGGAGGCCGCCTGTCCAGGTTATGGCGGACACCCCGATCACGAATCCGATGGATTTTCGGCTCCGCTGCGCTCGGTGGTTCGGCAGTTTTGGGGCTGGTTCTGGCCGGCCGACCGGAAGCACCCTGGATAGGGAAGACGCGCCGGGCCGAGATCATCCAAGCCGTGGGCGCCTGTAGGCTCATCCAAGCGCGGCTTTCGGGCGAGTTCCTCTTCGCGCCCTGGAAGTCAGGAATCCGCTGCGATGTCGACCGGCAGGCGCTTCGGAGAGTCGAGCAGGAATTACACAAGGCTCTTGAGCGACAACCCGTACCGGCCGTTTTGGCGGATGCCGGCCTTCTCCAACTGATCGGGGGAAAGTACGACGCGGCGATCGACTTGCTCGAACGAGCGAACGCAGAGGCCCCCGAAGACGGTCGCCTCGCCAGCGATCGCGCCGCGGCCTACCTTGCCCGTGCGCAACGCGCCGCAGAACCGTACGACTTTTTTCTCGCTCTCGAAGCAGCCGAGCGAGCTGTCGCCTTGGCTCCCAGCGAAGAGGCACTCTTCAACCTTGCCCTCGCCCGGGAACAGCTCTTCCTGTCTCAGGGTGCCCAGTCGGCATGGAAGGATTATCTTCGCCACGAAGAGACTGTGGAATGGCGCTCTGAAGCTTCCTCTCACCTGGGCGCCCTCGCGGCCGACGGGGCGGCCGGCTCTCCGCCTTCTTGGAAGGTCGCCCTGGCGACTGCGATGCATGGCGATCGGGCTCCGTTGCGAGCGTTGGCAAAGCGCTTTTCCCAGCAGGTTCGCGAGCATGCCGAGGGCGATCTCCTTCGCGCCTGGGTGGAAGGTAATCCGGAAAAGGATGGCGCCGCCGCCGAGCAGGCACTGTCGACGCTGCATGTCGTCGTAGCGGAGCTCTCGGCTTTGCAGCGTGACCCCATGATGGCAGAGACGGTCACAGCGATCGATCGCGCCAAGGCGGAGGGCGGGCCTGCCTTTTCGCTGATTGTTGCCGGCCACTTGGAGTATGCAGGGGCCTTGGACCTCTATGCGCGCGAGGCGTATTCGCAGGCCTTGCCGGGTTTTCTTCACGCGCGCGACCTCCTTGTCAAGGCTGGCAGCCCTTTCGCTGGCTGGGCTTCGTTCTGGAGTGCCTTTTGCGCTTATCAGATCCATGACTACGCCCAGGTCCGGTCTGTCCTTGAGGATCTCGTCTCGACTCCAGAAAACTCGCGATACCTCGCTCTCCTTGGCCGTGCGAAGTGGATCCTTGGTCTCGTGAGCGCTGTCCAGGGCGACGCCACGGCGGCACGGGCCGCTTATTCTGCGGCTCTGGGGGATTTCGAAGCGATTGGCGAACATGGAAATATTGCCAAGCAGCTTTCGCTCCTGGCCAACCTTGATCGCACGCAGGGCGCTGACGCGTCCCTCTGGATGCATCTTTACCGTTCGCTTGCAGAAGGGCGTTTGGCCGGCTCTCCCGTGGCACTCTTCGTGCCTCTTGAGCAGTCAGCGGCAGCGTCCCTCAAGGCTGACCTGCCGCGCGTGGCTCTCGCTTTTCAGGAGGAGATGGTTGCTATGGCCCGCGCAGACGGCCGCCTGTCGCCGCTGTGTGAGGCCTTGAAGGGCCGCGCGCGGGCCCTCCGAACCCTGGGCCGTAGCCGGGAGGCCCTGGCGGATCTCGAAGAGGCGCTCCAGGTAGGGCGCGGCCTCCTCGACACCGAGTCGCGCCGCAGCGTGGAGGAAGAGGTCCTCCTCGTACGCGCGGAAGTCGAGAGGGCTACCGATCCCGCCAGCGCCGAGGGAGATATCGACCGCTCTCTCGAGACGGCTCGGGCAACGGAGAACCGGTACCTGATGGTGCCGCTGCTCCTCGAGCGGGCCCGAGCGCACCGGGCGCTCCAGCGTCCGGATCTTGCTGAGCGTGACCTCCTCGAAGCCGCAGCCGAAGGCGAGAGGCAGAGGGATACAATCCCGACCGAGGAGCTGCAGCACCGGCTGGGCTTTTCCGACGCTTTGCAGACCGTCTATCGCGACTTGGCCCTGGTGGCGGCCTCACGCCGGGACGGCGCGAAGTCCCTGGACTACGTAGAGCGGGGTAGGGCGCAGGTTCTCCGCGGGTTGCTCGCGGAGCTGCCCGACGCTCCGGGCTCACGTTTCGCGGGTCAGCTGTTTTCGGCCCGAGATCTCGCTACGCTGCTACCCGCAGACCTGCACGTTGTGGAGTACCTGCTCCTCGACGATCGGCTGCTCGCGTGGACGGTGAGCCAGGGAGGGGTTTCCCTGAATTCCGTAGCGTGTGACCGAAAACGGCTTACGGCACAAATCCACGATCTCCTCGCGACCATTGAGAACGGGCGTGACCGGGAGTTTTCGCAGGTCGCGCAGGATCTATATGAGATCCTGATCGGACCGGTGGAGGAGCAGGCTTTGTCGGCAGGAGGGACGATCGTCTTCGCACCTGACGGTCCGCTCTTCGAGGTTCCCTACGCGGCCCTTGTCAACCCACAGACGCAGCGGTTTCTCGTTGAGGATCACGCTACGGCGACCTCGCTGAGCCTCGCCCTCCTCGCGGGCGGGCTGGCGCGGACTGCGGCGGGAGAGAAAGCCGCCAGGTTGCCGATCCCCGCTCTGGTCGTCGAGGCACCAACCACCGACCCTCGGGTCAATCCCAACCTTGGAGCGCTTTCCGATATCGGAGTGGAGACCGCCGCGCTCTCCGCTCTCCGCGGCGCGCGCGTGCTCCGTGCCGAGCGGGCCACACGGGCGGCCGTCCTTTCTCTGCTCCCGCAGAGCTCCATCTTCCATTTCGGCGGGCATTCGATCGCCAACCTGAAGGACCCCATGCTGTCGCGCTTCCTGCTAGCGCCCGCTGCGGAGGGCGATCCAGGTGTCCTGCTCGCGCGCGATCTCCTGAAGCTCCCTCCGCTCAAGACGCGGCTCGTGACGCTCGCCTCGTGCAGCACCGCTGTCGGCCCGGTCTCGCGATCGGAAGGCGCGATGAGCCTCGCCTGGCCTTTTCTTGCCGCCGGCGTGCCGGAGGTCATTGCCGCTTTGTGGAGGGTTCCGGACGAAGCGACGGCACAGTTCTTCGCGAGCTTCTATTCACGCATCACCTCGGGAGCACCAACGGTCTCGGCGCTCCAGGAGGCGCAGCTTGCGTTCCTGCGCTCCGGCTCGCCCGCGTTGCGGGCTCCCCGGGCCTGGGCGGGGTTCGCGCAGTTCGGCAGCTTGCAGATTCTCACGGTTGACCACTAGAGTTCATGGGGGAAATTGCTATGGCCCATATAACGCTACGGATTTTCTTTTTTGGCCTAATCGCTTTCGTACCGACTGAGAAGAGTCTCACTGTGCTACTCGTTAACGCCCTACGTGACCTACCGATAACTAGTGACGAATGCCCGTTCCATATCCATTCTCCCCGCCTTGCGCTCTTGCCAGAAAACTCGCCAGGCTGTATCCGAGGATCGGACCCAGATTTCCCAGAGGTTTGTACCTGGAATCTCGATCGCATTCGCATAGGTCTCCCGGATCCCGCCAGCCAGGAAGCTCTTGTATACGTCAGGCAACTCCGCAGGCGGACGTTCTTTCAAAAGCATAAACTTCCGGAAGTTGACTCCGAGGGGCCTGATTTTTCATGGATTCCTAGTATCCGCGATGCTCAAGGAGCGGGCGGAAGAATTGATCCGAGGGCGATCGATAATCCGCCCAGTCCGGCTGTTATTGCTCGCATAGACCTCGACCGGGGGACTGTCAGGTCTGCTCATCTAGCCGAGACGGGCAGTGGGAATCTCGATTCAGTCGTTCGCAGTTGTGACGGGAGCAAAACGGTCAATCTGTTCGAATTCAGGTCTCTCAATGAGAGACAGGGGAGTTTCAGGCAGGCGCTGGCAGATGGTGTGGTAGTTGAGACCTCTATGACCGGAGGAGGGGGACTGACTCTCTCTCCGCTGGATGGCGGCTTGCCGCTCAATCTAGAGATTAAACCTACTCCTTGTCTGGACCGTGAGGGGCTATGTGTCGATATTGCCATTCTCAATATGCCGGCGCATGACATTGAGTGTTCGTCCGTGGGAGTTGACTTCGCGCTTCTTTTCGGAGTGGCTCTCGACCGACCAGCGATACGTGAACGTAGAATTCCGTTTCGATTGGCCGATTGTGTCAACGCTGGGACAGCGCAGCCCTCTCAGAGTTCGGCCCTAATCGACGAAATCTTTGCGGCAGAGCCACCGAGCCCCGATAGTCGTCCGATCTGCCCGATGGCGACCTTTGAGAAGTGAGGTAAGGCGATGAATTACCGTAAATTTGAATTTCTCCTGGCAAGCGTTCTGCTTTTCCTTTTCATGCTCTACTCGTCCGACGCTTGTGCGCAGTCAGTCACTCTCCAATCGGGAATGGATTTGGATCCAGCAACTCCGGGCTCCTGTCTTATTCTTCGTACAAAGAACGAGACTCATCTAGTTGACGGCCGGCTAGTCATAGATGAAACAAAGGAAGAACAGATCGGTGATTCGGATAAGCTGAATCAACATCTCCGAGAGGTTCAAGGCCTTATCGAGGCACGTTTCGGCGCCGGAAGCTTACGTAATATGTTTACTCCGCTCTACGATCGCTTGAGGAGTCAGCATAGGGAATTAAGTATACTAGATGTGTCACCTGGTCCTCTAGGAGTCGACCTTAATGGTACTCCGTACTTACAGGTGAGACCGTTAGTCGAAACTCTGCGCCGATATACTGATATACTCGAAACTGTTTATGTTGAGCCGATTCCTGTGCTTGCCAGCACGACAGGAGAAACGCCAGATTTTCAGCCGCTCCAAGCTTATCTGGGACCTGATGGCGTCGACGCAATGGGTGCTTGGAAGTTTCTGGGCGATGGCCGCGGGCACGGAGATGGGGTAAGGATCGTGGACATTGAGTATGCCTGGAACCTGGGCCATGAAGATCTGCCAATGACAGTAGATAGTAATATCGGAAGCGGCTTTCTCAACCGTCAGCACGGCACTGCTGTTATGGGTGTCTTAGTCGCCCGGGACAATCACAGCGGGATGGTTGGACTCTCGCACCGGGCAGCTACTTATACCCAAACGGTAGGCTCGTGCCTTCCTGAGATAATCGTCAAAGCGGCACTAAAGGCCACAGAGAACTACCCTCAAACTAGAGGGGTTGTCTTGATCGAGGTCCAGCAACGGCCAGCAGCGAGGAAAACCTGCCCAGGTTCGTGTCTTCCCGCACAGTGCGGTTTCGTGCCTGTTGAGTACTGGCAGGAAAGTCGCAAGGCGATCCGCGCAGCGGTCGAAATTGGCGCTGTGGTTATCGAAGCAGCAGGCAATGGTTCGTGGAACTTGGACACAGCTTTACCTAGTGCCGACCAGTACGATAGCGGAGCAATCATCGTGGGAGCGGGCCAACCTCACTCTCGGCGGCCACTCTGCTTCACAAATTGGGGCAGCCGTATAGATGTACAGGCGTGGGGGTCAGGCGTGGTGACAACCGGCTACGGTAACCTCTTTCATGGAGGAAACGACGATAACAGGTTGTACAAAGCTGGCTTCGCAGGTACATCGAGCGCGGCAGCTATTGCTGCTGGAGTAGTCGCTGATCTTATCGGGATTTGCCAGAAAGTAATCTTGCCTTATGACATACGACGTATTCTTAAAGATACGGGGATACCCCAATCATTTAAAAGAAAGCACATCGGCCCATCGGTCAATCTCCGGCAGGCCGCCGAGGCAGTAATCGCCAAGTGCGCCACCCCATGAAGGTTTTTGGATATATTGGACTGGAAAGGAGAATGCAATGAAATTTTCAAGACTGATTGTGGTCACCTTTGCGATCTCGGTCACGGCTCCATGCCTGCTCCATGCGCAATCCTCGATAGACGAGTGGAAGCAACTTGCAGGTAAGTACTGGAATGATTCTAGCCTGATTGAGAAATTTGGGGATCTGTTCGTAACTCCGAGCGGAGGGGTTGGCTTCGTAGATGTTGTTGATGCCTATGGAAGCAGATATACTACTATTGCGCAGATCGTTCCGTTCTTGAAAGCTGCTAGGAGAAGTGCCGGGGCCGGCACGGTAGACCCAAAGACCATAAATCAAAGGGAGCCGGTAACGAATTCTGTTATCCTGGATATACCAGTGCAGTTTAGGGATGCTGTAATGGTGTTTCCTTTCGATAAAGCACCGGTGTTGTGTCTAATTACTGTCAACTTGACGATGCAAGGACCATATTGGAGAGCAGTTGCGGCGCGCGCTAGCTGTAAACCCTCACCTCAATCTCAATAAGGGCAGCTCCAGGCCGCCGCCTTAAACGAGTGCGTGGGGGCGAGAGAATAACCGCGCCGGGAGAACGTCAGGGTGGAACTTCGGATGGAGACGTAGCGTTCAGCGAGGGTATAGAGGAAGAGCTCGTAGTCTTCTGGAGTGCGCAGGGGGGATGGGGTCATGCGACCACCCGGATCAGCCTCTCCGAGCTCGGTGAGCCACCTTGGAGCCGCTGGACCTCATTCCGGTACTCGGCCTGCCGGCCAGCCAGGTCTGGTACACGCTGGTCCACTCGCCGAAATCGAGGACCCAGGCGTCGTTCTCCTCCTCCTCGCCGCTTCGGTAGGCGGTGTAGAAGGTCTCGGAGCGTAAGTCGTACTTGCGCTCAAACTCCAGGAGCCCCTCTTCCAGGGCGGGCATGGATGTCGGTCAGGATCTCGTGGAGGTTCATCGACAGCTCTTTCCTCGGACCATTATAGAGATCGAGGAGCGGCCGCGCACGGCACCACGCCTCCGACGAAGCCGCCCTGAAGGCCCGGGCCGACGAGTTCGTCGCCGCCTGGGACAAGGACGACGCCCACGGCCTCGCCGCCATCTTCTCGCCGGACGGGGACCTCCTCAACCCGTTCGGGCGATGGGCGAAGGGACGGGGGGAGGTCGAGAAGCTGTTTGCGGAGGAGCATGCGACCTTCACCAAGGGCACCCACTACGGCATCGTCGCCCTGTGTCACCGATACGCCTAAATTCCCCCCATCCTCGCCGCTAAAAATCCCCCCCTCCGTCAGGAGGAAGCATGGAGATCGAGGAGAGATCGGAGAAGCTGTCCACGACGCCTGAAGGCGCCGTGGAGGTGGGCGAGTTGATC
>DASQPA010000349.1:0-10188 GCA_035644215.1 Thermoanaerobaculia bacterium | reverse complement strand
CGCCGCCGGGGAGGCGCTGGGTGACCAGGTGATCCCCCTCGCGCCGCACCACCCGGGTGATCGTCTCGTCGGTCCGGTAGACCCCCACATAGCGGTCGAGGATCGGCGGGGCGACCGGGACGGCCTTCCGGTCTTCCAGTGCCCTCCCGATGATGATGGCGGCGATGCGCAGGGAGACGTCGTCCGGCGACGGCTGGTGGTCGGCGTTGTTCGACAGGACGACGACGACGAGGTGATCGTCGGGCATCGTCAGGAGCGCGGTCGTGAAGCCGTTGATCCCGCCGTTGTGCTCGACCACCCGGTGCCCCGCGTAGCTCCAGAGCCCGAGCCCGTAGCCGTAGCCGGTCGGCCGTCCGCTCTTCAGGTGGTAGGAGGTGGTCATCCGGTCGAGGAGGTCCTTCCTCACCAGGGTGCCGGCGGCGAGCGCCCGGGCCCAGCGGTCGAGGTCGTCCACCGTCGAGACCAGGGCTCCGGCGGCATAGGGGTGGGTCATGCTGATATAGCTGGCGTTCTGGTAGTAGCCCGGTTCTCCCTCGTAGCCGGCGACCCGGCCGGGGACGATCGGGGCGTCGGCGCCGTAGGTGGTATGGGTGAGCCCCAGGGGGGTGAAGAGAGTCTCGGCCATCCAGTCGGCGTAGGGCTTGCCGGTCACCTTCTCGACGATCGCCCCGAGGAGGAAGTAGCCCGAGTTGTCGTAGAGCCACTTCTCCCCCGGCGCGAAGTCCGCCGGCTGGTCCTTGAACAGGTCGACGATCTGGGCGACGGAGAGGTCCTCGCGGATCCTCTTGCGCCACTCGGCGAGGCTGGTGTAGCTCTTGATCCCCGAGGTATGGGTGAGGAGGTTCTCGATCGTGATCCTCTGGCCGTGGGTGGGATAGTCGGGGAGGTATTTGGTGATCTCGTCGTCCAGGCCGAGCTTCCCCTGCTCGGCGAGCTTCAGGACGGCCACGGCGGTGAACTGCTTGGTGATCGAGCCGATGCGGAAGACCATCTCCGGCCGGATCGGCACCGAGATCTCCAGGTTCGCCATCCCATACCCCTGGCGCAGGAGCACCTGGCCGTCCCTCTCGACCAGCACCGCCGCCCCCGGCTCGCCGGCCGGATAGGTCTTCTGGAGCAGCTGGTCGATCCGCGCTACGAGGTCGGCGCCGGCGGTGGCCGCCCGGGCGGGAGGGGCGGGGAGGAGGGCATAGAGCAGAAGCAGGACGGAGAGAACGAGGCGTCGCGGCATGGGGTGGTCCTTTCGTGGACGGTCCAGCTGTTCTTACGGGGCGGAGGCAGGGAAGGTTCCCCCTTCCCGCAGGATGGTCGCCGGTCCAGGTTATGAACAAGCTATACTCCCGCGATGTCTCTCGTCCAGTCCTTCAGCTGGCTTCACCTGACGGATTTACACTATGGCCAGGCCGGCCAGGGCCCGCTCTGGCCGAACGTCCGGCAGGCCCTCTTTGCCGATCTCAAATCACTTCACAAACGCTGCGGTCCCTGGCAGGCCGTTTTCTTCACGGGCGATCTGGTCTTTTCGGGTCGTGAGGAAGACTTCGAAAAGTTCGAGAACGAGGTTCTGGCCCGCTTGTGGAAAGAGCTCGACAAGCTTGGCTCCGGAGATGCCGTTTTGCTGGCGGTGCCGGGCAACCACGATCTGGTGCGGCCTCCCCGCGAGTGGCCACCCGCCGTCGTCCTGCAGCTCAAGCGTCCGGGCGGATTTCGTGAGATCGAAGAGGAATGGTGGTCCTTGCCGGAAGGACAGTACCGCCAGGTCTGTACGTCCGTTTTGTCCAACTACGACGCCTGGTGGCGAAAGACGAGTTTCCGGAAGGGTGCGTCCATCCAGGACGGCCTACTGCCTGGCGATTTCGCCACGACTCTCCATGCTGGATCTCGCCGCATCGGCATCGTCGGCCTGAACACTACGTTTCTGCAAATTGCCGAAGGCGACTATCGCGGTCGTCTGGCGGCCTCGACCCGGCAACTGGAGGCAGTCTGCAAGATGGACGTGGTCGATTGGATCACGAGCCACGACGTCTGCCTGCTTCTTACCCATCAGGGGCCGGACTGGCTCGATTCCAGCTCTGAATACATCGAGATCAACCCGGCGGGGCGCTTTGCCGCTCACCTCTTCGGACATATGCACGAAACGGCATTCCAGACCACCTCCTCCGGAGGAGGGAAAGCGTTGCGCCACTGGCAAACCACGTCGCTGTTCGGCCTGGACCGATTTGCCGACTCTCTACGCACACGCCGGCACGGCTACAGCGCGGGCCGCATCGAGTTTGGCGCCAATCCCATGATCCGCTTTTGGCCGCGGCGCGCCAGCCGACGTTTGGACGGCTGGGATTTCAATCCCGATTTCGAGAGCTGTAAGCTGCTGGACGACCAGGGCAGCCCGCCGCAGTTCGTGGATAGTTTGGGAGGAGCGCAAGGCATCGGCTCCATGGCCCTGCTGGGGGTCGATACGATGACGAAAGAGCTGCTCCTGACGGTCGTGGAACGGCAAGTGCCGGCCCCTGTGTTCGCCGAGATCAGGGACCTGCTCACGATCAAAGTAATCCGGACCGACTGCGAGTACGTCTTCACTTTCAAGAAGCCGTACGAGGACATGCCAGCCGGGTACTTCGTCCTGCGCCGGGATCTCACGTTCATGGTGACCAATCTTTCGAGTGAGGCGACCGTGTTTCCGGTCCATTCCACCTACTCCGGCGACGAGGACCTCTCTTCCGCCCCCTGGCAGGACTGGCACTTCCACCGCGAGTTCGCGGTCGGCGAGCAGGCGATCCCCATTGAGGAGGGGAGAAACCTGTTTGAACGAAACGGGCAGATCGTCCTGGAGGAGGACATTCCGCTGGCGCCCGGAGAGTCGAAGAAGGTTTTCTTGCGCGGCGAAGAGCCTTGCCGGCTCGAAGACCGGACCTACTGGACGCAGGGCAGTCCGGTCGTGGGTATCCAGGTGGAGATCAAGAACGAGTACCCCGAGGCCATCGCCTCCTCGGCCGTGTCCATGAAACACCCGGGTGCTAGCGAAATGATACGCGAGCCTGACCGCTACCGCTTAGAGCGTGCGTTTCTGCCTGGTCAAGGCTTCGAGGTGGTATGGAGGAAAAGCAAAAACACTGCTGCCTAGGGATCGACCCACGATCCGCCTTCGAGATGAACCGCTCTGCCGCGTTGCTGCTCCACTGTCTTCATAGGGTCCACCGGTCTCCCAAGACGCCCTCCGCCACTTCGCGGTAGGGAGCTGTACCCAAATCCTACGACGTATCCGACCCCCTGGCAAGCTCCCCTCGGCCTCGCTCTTGGCTGAGGGTAGCACAAGATGGGCGTAAGAAGGTCGGGAATCGACTGCCACCTCATCGCCCGTCGAGAAACCGGCTGAGCCCGAACATCTCGATGTCAAGCCGAGTGCCCCCTTCGAGGGCGAGCTCCGCCATGATTTCTCCGATCACGCTGCAGAACTTGAAGCCATGCCCCGAAAATCCGGCCGCCAGCGTGACCTGGGGAAAGTCCGGGTGGCGATCGAGGATGAAGTGCTCGTCCGGGGTGTTGGTGAAGAGGCAGGTCTTCATCGCCATGGTCGGCCCGTCGGCCTCGGGAAAATAGCGGCGGATTCCCGCCCGCAGAACGGCCTCGTCGTCCTGGTCGCACCCCCGATTCATGGAGTCGGGATCGACCTGCTCTCCGCGGTGGTGGTATTTCCCGATCTTGAAGCCCGGCACCTGGTAGACGGGGAAGCCATAGAATCGCCCCTCCGGAGCTTCCAGGTTGAAGACGGGAAAGGTCCCCGGGCGGAAAGACTCCGGGCGGAGCGGCTGGGTCCAGATCAGCACCTGCCGCTCGGGCCGGGCGACGGCCTGCAACGCCGGCACCACCGTGGCCGCCCACGGCCCCGCGGTCACCACCAGCTTGTTCGCCGCATAGCGGCCGCGCTCCGTGGTGACGGTGACCCCGTTCTCCTCGGCCGTCCAGTCGAGGACCCGCTCCCTCGCGTGCACTTCCGCTCCCAGCTCCTGGGCCGCCTCGACGGAGCGGACGATGCAGCGCTCGGGCAGGAGAAACCCGGAGATCGCCTGATACACCGCCACCATGTCGGGCGGCAGCTGGTAGCCGGGGAACCTGCGCCGCAGCGCGGCGGCGTCCAGGACTTCATGCGGCAGGTTGTGGATGGCGCAGGATTCCAGCGCTCCCTGGATGATCGAGCTGCCCTCGGTGCCCGCATCGACCCCGCCGGTCAGGACGAGGAGCCGTTCGCTGCTGAGATTTTCGAGCTCCCACCACAGCTCGTAGGCCCGCCTCAGGAGGGGGACGTAGTTGGGGTGCTCCGCATAGGCGAGCCGGATGATCCGGCTCACCCCGTGCGAGGACCCCAGCTCGTGGGGAATGTCGAACTGCTCCAGGCCCAAGACCCGGGCGCCGCGGCGCGCCAGGTGATGGACGGTGGCGCTCCCCATCCCGCCGACACCGACGACGATGACGTCATAGCTTGGCATTTCGCCCCGCCTTCAGCTCTCGGTCGATCTCCTCTTCGATCGTACCCAACTTCTTGGCCAGGCGCCTCGCGTACATTTACCATCCGCAGCGAGGGGATGAGCCCTTCCTGTTCACTCGCCAGCGGCCTCCAGGAAGCCCCTGACAAGCTCGCGGTTGTACCAGATCCCGGCGTCTATCGCCTTCGCGATGAGAGGCTTCAACTCCGAGATCAGGCCCTCGGCCTTCGCGCGGCCCAGGAGGCCCAGCGACCCGGTGACTCTGAGGCCCGCAGCGAGGGCGCCGCGGCGTCCCTTCCATTCGTCGATCGCTACGGTGCGGACGCCGAGGTCAAGGGCGAGTTGGATGACCGCGGCTTCTCCCAAGTCGAGGCCGGCCAGCAAGGCGGGTGAGGGCGGTTTGACCAGAGGCTTCTTCTTGAGCCAGGCTGGCGCGGCCCAAGGATGGCCCGAGGCGCGCCCTTCGTCGAACTCCTGCCAGACTTCCGCTGGGCAAAGAAACTCGTAGGGCAAGCGGCCGATCACATCCAGGCAGCCGATTCTGGCGAAGGAGACCAGCGGCCCGGTGTTCACGACGATCGGTTCAGCCACGCCGCATGAACTCCACCTCGGAGTCGAGATCCTCAGGCTGGAGGTTGCTCATGGCAACGCCGATCCGCGGAAGGGTGAGGAGAAAGTCCACCCTACCCTTCCCGCAGAGCTTTGCGGCAAGGCCCGAGCTCAGACGGCCCACTTCGTAGAGCTTCGCGGCAAGGAGGAAGCGGGCCTCTTCGTCGAAGGCTCCGCGCGTCAGGCCGCTACTGAAGAGGACGTCGTCGCCGTAATCGATGGTCAAGCGGTGTTGCATGGCGGCCTCCTGGCCCTAGACTAACACGACCGGATCGCCGGGCGACACGACGTGCCGGCTGGCGGCGGGAAGCTCGTTCTCGAGCAGCCCCCCTGTTGAGCAACCGGGCGGCTCGATGCTGAAGTCCTCCTCGTTACGATGCTCACTCCACGGGTGTTGCCTCACCGGCCTGCCCTTAGAGGTCTTTGCGGATGGATCGATCAATCTGCATCAGCTCCACGGGGGCTCCCTTGACCTCAATCATGGCAACGAGCACGCCCGGGCTTGGACTATTGGGCGGAATAAGGATCTTGTAACCTTCCAGGGCCGCCTCCAACTCGTCCACTTCGAACGCCACGTGCGGGACCGTTTTGACCAGCTCGGGGTAGGGCGCGTCCGCCCAGTACCGTTGCCACTGAATGCCGAAGGGATTATTGGCATGGTCGCTCACCGTCACCTTGAGATGAGGCAGATCAATCTCCCCCGCGAAGCGTTCGGTGGTTGGGATGCCGATGTGATCGTATTTCATTTTCATATGTCCTGCGATATCCGTGGGGCCCAACCGTAGGTTTCACCAAAACCAACGCGAAAACAGCGCTAAGATGGCCACCCAGAGGGTCCCATGGCTTCAATATTCGCAAGCCCTTATTCTTAGCATAGCTCTCTCATTGTCGTTGCTGTCACCCAACGGCGATGGGCTTCAGCGGGTGGCGCCAGCCATCCGCTGCAAGCCCCGGGTTCTGCGGCTCTCCTCGAAGCCTCCGGTTCACGTTGGTCATGCCCCAATTTCCTTCTTAGCCTCTTCGAGCCATTGGATTAGTATATCTATTTGCTCCGGCGCAAGCAACACTACATCTGGTCCATGCGGATCCTCAGTATCCACGTTTTGCGCTATGGCGATCTTACCCGCTTCAGTGCGATATACACTGACTTCTTCTATTTTTCGCTCTGCCACGTTGGCCACCTCTTGCTTCTTCGGTTCAAGCTTCGTCGAGCCAGCTCCCACCCTTGAACATCAAGATCTGCTTCGGTCGGAATGTTCACGTCTGGGAGCCTAGGAAGAGTCCACCCTCGGTTTCCGCCCGCTCGGTCGGCGGGTTATATGTTTGCACCGCTGCCTCCGGAGCTAGGGACGCTTTGGATACTTTGACTTGGACTTGTTTTCGACCTCAACCAGCTATGCGCCAGACCTAGAATAAATGTCCTTGCCTCAGAGAGGAGCATTGGCTTTTTAGGCGGCTGAGTCTGTTCAGCACCGTGTCGAGCCTCCTCGCCAAGAGCTGCAACGCTGTTAGCCGTGTGTTTGAAGAGCCTGACTAATGCATTCGATGCCCAGCCTTGCTGTGCGATAGCCTCAGTTCCCCCAACGTCAGACACGATTGCATCAAGTATACGATAGAGGTTAACCCAAGATAGGTCAGAGTTGCGCAGCAATCGGAGAGCCATGGCTACCGACTGATTGTGAGATGCTAGTGTGAGCCATTCACTTATGCTATCCGAAGGCTTGACTACCTGAACTGAACCCTGTTCGTCAAAGATAGTGATAGAAATACTGTCCCGGGCATGCACCTCTTCCATAAACTCCAGATATGCTTCGCCAGGACCCTGGTCCGGTATAAAGATTACATAATGGATGGTAATTGGCCGTCGCGCATCTAGAGCCAAACAGCAAGCGCCACTGATTAAGGCGAGCATTTCGTCAGCGACGCGCACTACCTCTTCGTTGGTCATTTCGGGTGCGAATGCAGTAGACCTCAGCGCAAACTCCTCTCCTTCCTGTTCAAGTCGTAGCTCTGGAGCGGAAAGGATGCCCGCCAGAACACGGAGGTCGCTTGGATCACCAGCCAGTTTAACTATCCATTCAGCCATATCTTACACTCACGCATAACCGTAGGTGTCACCGAAACCACCCACTGCTCGGCTGTCTACCTTAAGCGTCAGCGATGGGTGGCCAGAAACGGCTGCACACTTCGGCTTGCATCGAGCTATCTCCCTCTGCACGTTTGACTTGCCGGCACTCTACCCTAGTTCAGGATCAGCGTCAACTTTGGAAGGAGTGGAGTATAAGTGGAACGGTCGTGGGAAAGTGGGGGCAGACGCTTACCTGACACAGAAGCTACACGCTTAGTGAAATCGCGATTCCTGGACTCCCCGGCCGCCACGGTCTCCCAGGGGAGGGAACCCCCGCCCGGGACGCAGAGGGCTCCGGTCGCCGTTCCACGGCCTGCGCACGGTGACCGCCGCACTGTACGCGACGACCGCGCGCCTGCGCACGGTGACCGCCGCACCGTACGCGACGACCGCGTGCCTGCACACGGTGACCGCCGCACTGCACGCGATGACCGTGTGCCTGTACACGGTGACCGCCGCACTGCACGCGACGACCGCGTGCCTGCACACGGTGACTGCCGCACTGTACGCGATGATCGCGTGCCTGCACACAGTGACTGCCACGCTGCACGCGATGACCGCGCGCTCGTACATGGTGACCGCCGCACTGCACGCAGTGACCGAGTTCAGGCCCTCCTCCGTCTAGACGTCTGACCTGGGGCAGATCTGTACAAGTGAGACAGATTTTTCCCTGGGAGCGCTGGCGTCCCGCCGGCCGGGTGGGGGAAGAAGAAGCCGGCGAGGACGCCAGCGCTCCCAGGGAGACATACTCGTCGGTTTGAGGTCGGAGACCTCGCTAGCTCCAGCCCACTCTGGCCTGCGGCGAGCACCTTGTTGTTTGAAGTTATAAGAAAGGAGAGGTGTGATGCGTACAACGCTGCGTCTCGTCCCCGTCCTCTTGAGCCTGCTTTGCCTCGCCCTGCCGGTCTGGGGAGAGGTTCCCTCCACTCCCCCCAGCTCGGGGGAGACGTGCCCGACTCTGGCCGCCAGCCTGCCTGCGCTCCAGCCGCCGCCGTTTCTCGCGACGACGCTCGGCTGTGGTCCCTGTAGCGACCCTGGCTGCTATCCCGGCACTCCTGGCGTGACGCCCTGCGACTCTCCCGATGGTCCTGGGACCTGCTTTGGCCTCGCCGTGGGCGGCCATCCGCTGATCTGCGGCGGCGGCTACCAGTGCGTATGCCTCTCTATGAGCTGACCTCCTGACCGTTGGACGGCGCGGGGATGGAGGTCGGCGTGCCGGGCGGCCGGTGCGCTATCATCCCCGCTCATGCCGGTGCCAGCCGACCTGTGCACGAGCACGGCAGAACCGGCCGAGGAGGACTTCAGGAGCTCCGGAAAGACTTCCGGCGCGCCAAAACAGTTTCCGGAGCCTCCGGAACGTCTTCGGAAGCGCCGGAACTGCTTCCGGACCCTCCGGAACGACTTCGGGAGCGTCCGGAACTGTTTCCGGAGCATCCGGAACGGGGATGGCGGTCGGTGTGCCGGGCTCGCCGGTGCGCTACCATCCCCGCTCATGCCGCTGTCTCTGCCGCGATCCGAGGCGTGCCCCCCGGTGCCATGCGCTCGGCTCTGAGCGCCGGTCGGGTTCTCGTCCTCGCACTGGCCGCCGCGCTCCTCGCGGCGGTTCCCGCCAGGGCGCTGGTGTCGTTCCAGCGCGTCCCGGTCCCCGACGAGGTGCCCGCCAACCTGTGCACGGCCCTGGCCCAGGACAGCGACGGCTTCCTCTGGATCGGCACCCAGGGTGGCCTGGTGCGCTACGACGGCTACCAGTTCCGGGTCTACAAGAACGATCCCGGCAACCCGCGGAGCCTGGGGGGGAGCTACGTGCGGACCCTCTACGCCGCTGGGGACGGGCGGCTGTGGATCGGCACCTTCAGCAGCGGGCTCTCCGTCTACGACCCGGCCACCGAGACCTTCACCCGCTACCAGCACGATCCACGCCTCCCCGGGAGCCTGGCGCACGACCGAGTGGAGGCCATCGCCGAGGACCGCTCCGGGTATCTTTGGATCGCCACCTACGGTGGGCTCGATCGGCTCGACCCCCGGCACGGACGGATCGACCACTTCCGTCACGATGCCCGCGATCCGCGGAGCCTCGCCGACGACCAGGTCCGCGGGCTCCTGGTGGACCGCGCTGGCCAGTTGTGGGTCGGCAGCCGGGACGGCCTCCAGGTCTGGCGCGGCGAGGGGCACGGGTTCGAACGCCGGGCCTCGGACCCCGGCATTCCGGGATCGCTCGCCGGACAGTTTATCGGCAAGCTCTATGAAGACCGCGCGGGGCAGATCTGGATCGGCACTACCGAGCACGGCGCCGCGGTCCTGGACCCCCAGACCGATCGCCTCCGGCGGCTCGTGCCGCGGCCCACCGCCGCCCATGCCGCCAACGCCACCGGCACCGCTTCGGGGCTGAGCCATTTCTGGGTCTACGGCATCGAGCAGATCGCGCCGGGCGAGGTCTGGATCGCCACCTTCGGCGGCGGGATCGACGTCGTCGATCCGGTCTCCCTGGCCGTCGGCGAGCGGCTGCGGCATGACTCGGCGCTCGAAAATACCGTGGGCGGCGACCGCATCGGGGCGGTTCTCCGCGACCGTTCGGGGGTCGTCTGGGTGGGCACCTGGGGCCAGGGTCTCGCCCGCTACGATCCGGCGGCCCGGGCCTTCCAGGCGATCCGCTACAGCCCCAATCGCCCCGACGGGCTCTCCCACCCGGAGGCCGTGCGGGCGCTCCCGATGCGGGATGGCACGATCTGGGTGGGGACCAACGGCAACGGCATCGATCTCTTCGACCCGGAGTGGCACCGGATCGGCGGCCACCGGCCCGATCCCCGCGACCCGGGCGCCCTGGCGGACGGCTCGGTGACCTGCCTCGCCCAGGCCGCCGACGGCACGGTCTGGGTCGCCACCCTGAACGGCATGCTGCACCGGTTGCGGCCCGGGGCGCGGCGCTTCGAGCGGTACTCGGTGGCCGACGGTCTGCCGGGCGGCCCGATCCGC
>DASQPA010000348.1:0-19219 GCA_035644215.1 Thermoanaerobaculia bacterium | reverse complement strand
CTCCGGAGGGGAGCTCCACCGACCGTGAGGGCCGGTTCACGCTCGCGCCGCTCTACCCTGGCTGGTACGAGGTCTCCGCCCGAGCCGCCGGCTTCCTCGCCCCGCCGTCCGCCCATCGCGTGCAGGTGGCGGAGGGGGCGGCAGTCTCCGGGATCGAGATCCGCCTGGACCGCGGGGCCTCCGTCTCCGGACGGGTGAGGACGCCGGCGGGCGCCCCGGCGGCGGGCGCCCGGATGTCCGTCTGGGGCGAGCGTAGCTATGCCGAGGCGGTGACGGATGGGGAGGGGAGATATCTTCTCACCGGAGTTCAGCCCGGTACACGCGAGGTGAAGGCGGAGGAGGCGGAGACGGTCCCCGATCCCGGCGACGTGGAGAGTGCGCTCATGGTCGGGCCGGGGGAGAACCACCTCGACCTGACCCTCGCCCGCACGGCCCGGCACGAGGTCCACGGCCGCGTGGTGGGGCCGGCCGGCGCGCCCGTGGCGGGTGCCCGCCTCCAGCTGGGCCACCAGATCGGCACCGAGCACCCCGACGCCCTGGCCGCCGAGGACGGCTCCTTCACCCTGCGCCTGGGCAACGGCGCCCACTGTCTGTCGGCCGCGCGGGAGGGTCTGGCCGGCGGCTCGGTTGCGTTCGTGGTCCGCGACGCCGACGTCTCCGACCTCTCGATCCGATTGCTCCCAGGGTGTGTCGTCACCGGCCGAGTCCTCGGGCTCACTGCCGACGAACGCGCGGAGGTGCAGGTCGCCGCTCATCAGGGCGGGATGGACTTTGATCACCTGGCCTATGTCGACCGTGATGGCGGCTACCGGATCGAGGACCTCGCTCCCGGGGAGTGGACCCTGACGGTCTTCAGCGGCCCCACTCCGGTCAGCGGCAGCGTGACCCTCTCCCCGGGCTCTGTTGCGACGCTCGACCTCGCCCTCGCGGGGCGCTTCGCCGTACGCGGCGAGGTGACCGACCCGGACGGCGAGCCGATCGCCGGGGGTGAGGTCACGCTCCTCGGTTCCGGCTCCTTCGTGGATCGGACGGTCACCCGCAAGGATGGGAGCTTCGCCCTGCGGGCCGAGTCTGGGACGTACACGCTTTCGACCTGGGCCAGCGGCTTCCAGTCGGACGGGTCTCGGCCCGTCGAGGTGGCCGGCGCTCCGGTGGACGGTCTCGCCATCGTGCTGCGCCCGGGAACCACCCTCCACGGCCGGGTGCTCGGCCTGGCGCCCGGCGATCCCTTCCAGGTCGAGGGCCGGCGCGGGGACGATCGGTGGACGAGGTCCGGCAACGACGGGACCTACAGCGTCGAGGGCCTGGCGCCTGGCGAGTGGCAGGTGACCGCCTCGCTCGCCGAGAGGCCGCTGCTATCTACCCACCAGGTCACTCGCCGGATCACCGTGCCGGCCGGGCCGGCCGAGGTGAGCCTCGACTTCACTCTCCCCCTGGGCAATCTCACTCTCACCAGCCGGCTTTCGCGCCCGCTCGGTCCGGGGATGGAGGTCCGCCTGCGCTCTCCGAGCGACCCCGATCTCGCCGTCCGGCCCCAGTTCGAGGGCGGCGTCCTCCGTTTCGGTCGTCTCCTCCCCGGTCCGTACCAGCTGCGGGTGGAAGGCCCACAAGGGCAGATGCTCGCCGAGCGGCAGATCGACCTGGCCGCTGACGCCGAGGTCGAGATCGAGGTGCCCGAGAAGAGCCAACCCTAGGGCGATGCCCTCCCGGAGCTTCCGAAGTCTTTCCGGAGGCTCCGGAAACCTTCCGGGAGCTCCGAAAGCGTTCCGGACGTTTCCAAAATCGTTCCGGGTGCTTCCAAAATCGTTCCGGTCGTCCCGGAAGACGTTCCGGATGCTCCGGAAAAGTTTTGGAACCTCCCGAAGTCGTTCCGGATGCTTCCAAAAGCGTTTCGGACGCTCCGGAAGACGTTCCGGAACCTCCGGAAACGTTTTGGACGTTCCGAAAGTCGTTCCTGAAGCTCCGGAAGGCGTTCCGGAAGCTCCGGAGGTGTTTCGGAGCCTCCGGAAAGACTTTGGAAGCTCCGGAAGTCGTTCCGGATGCTCCGGAAACGTTTTGGACGCTCCGAAAGTCTTTCCAGAAGCTCCCAACATCGCGGGAAACGTCCTCTCCAGAGGACTCGCGTTCCAGGAAAATGGATTCAGCAGCTTGAATCCGTCTCCCCCCGATCCACGGCAAGCCCTGTCCTTGCAAGGAGATCACCGGAGTCCTGGGGCCCGGCATCGACCTTGCTCCTGACCTCGTCCGGAACGACGGCCCTGGAAGGAGAGACGTTGCCGCACCGAGCGCTGGCCCTTCTCTTTACCCTTCTCCTCGCCCCCGCCCTCCCGGCGCGGGGCCAGGAGCCCGCCGCGGCCCTCCTGCTCTGGATGGAGGGGCTCCTGCCCACCCTCCCCCGCATCGCTGGACAGGTGGTGACCGGGGACGGCGTGCCGGTCGAGGGAGCGCTGGTGCTGGCGAGCCACCACCCCGAGCGGGAGGAGCGGCCGACCCTGACCGCCGCGGCCGAGACCGACCGCCAGGGGCGCTTCCTCCTCGTTCCCGTGGTGGGGACCCACAACCTGGAGGTCACCGCGCCGGGCTTCCTCCGCGCCCGGGTCCAGGGGCTGGCCGTCTCTCCCGGCCGGCCGGTCGCCGAGCTCACGGTGCGGCTCCTCCCCGGCGCGGTGCTTGCCGGGCGGGTGCTCGACGAGGCCGGCGCGCCGATCGCCGGGGCGCGAGTCCTGCTCGCGGATGTCGACGGCTCCGCCCTGGAGACCCTCTCCGACCCCGCGGGCCACTACCGGCTGAACGGAATCGACCCCGGCGAGCACGAGGTCTCGATCCACCTGGAAGCCGACCACGCCTCGCTCCCGCGGGTACGGATCGCGCGCGGCGAGAACCGGCTCGACCTCCCCTTCGTCCGCCGCCCGGTCCGCGGCCGGGTGCTCAGCCCGGAAGGGGAGCCGGTCGCCGGGGCCGAGGTCCGGATCTCCGGCATCGGCGGCGAGCATACGGCGACCACCGGGGTCGACGGCGTCTTCGCCTTCCGGATGGTCGTGGGCTGGGCCCGCCTGGACGTCAAGACCGCCGGCTATGTCCCCTACCGCTCGCGTCCCCTCCGGATCGACGGGGCCGCCGCCCAGGAGATCGAGGTCCGCCTCACCCGCGGCGGCACGCTCCGCGGCCGGGTCAGCGGCATCCCAGACGGGGAGCGGCCGACGATCCGGGTGAGCGCCGCCAACTACGAGACCCAGGAGAGGGGCTCCACCAGCGTCGCCGACGCCCTGGGCCGTTATCAGATCCTCGGTCTCGGACCGGGGACCTGGCAGGTGACGGCCTCGGCCGACGGCAGGTGGATATCGGGCGAGGCGACCCTGCGACCCGGGGCCTCCGAGGCGCGGCTCGACCTCACCTTCCCCGCCTACTGGCCGGTACGCGGCCGGGTCCTCGACGGCAACGGTACTCCGGTCGAGGAGGCGCTCGTCTTCCTGCACGACGGCGCAGGCCCGCAGGGATCGGCCCGGAGCGACGCGGACGGCACCTTCTCCCTCCAGCTGCCCGACGGCACCTACGAGGTGATGGCCGAGCGCGAGGGGTATGCCCCTATGGGGATGGCCGAGCCGGTGACCGTGGCGGGCGCGGCGGTCGGCGACGTCGAGATCCGCCTCGCGGCCGAGACCCGGCTGACCGGCAGGGTCCTGGGTCTGACGCCCGAGGAACTGGCGGAGACCACCGTCACGGCCCGCCAGCAGGACATCTATTCTTCGGATCCCTCCTGGTTCGACGACCGCGACGGGAGCTATGCGTTCGAGCACCTGAGCCCCGGCGACTGGATCGTGTCCGCCTGCCGCGGCGGCGAGTTGGCCGAGGCGCGGCTGCACGTCGCGCCCGGGGAGACGGACGCGAAGCTCGACCTCACCTTCGTCCGCGGCGATCTCACCCTGCGCGGCGCCCTCCATGGCGGCGACCCGCTCGCCAACTACGTCGCCGAGCTCTCGCGCTACCGGGAAGGGGAGCTCGACGAGGGTCCTCGGACCAGCGCTCCCGACCGCCAGGGCGTTTTCCAGTTCACCCGGCTCCGGCCGGGCCGCTATCGCCTCGAGATCCAGGACGCCAACCTCGTGGCGATCGGCGGCAGACCCGCCTACGACCGGGTGATCGAGCTCGCCCAGGACCAGGAGCTGGAGATCGAGCTCCCCGCGGCGCCCGAGGAGGCAAGCCCGCCATGAGGCTCGCCCGCCTCCTCCCCCTCGTTCTCCTTCCCCTCCTCGCCGCCCCCCTCCCGGCGCGGGGCCAGGAGCCCGCCGCGGCCCTCCTGCGCTGGATGGAGGGGCTCCTGCCCGCCCTCCCCCGCATCGCGGGACAGGTGGTGACCGGGGACGGCGTGCCGGTCGCCGGGGCGCTGGTGAGGGCGAGCCGCCAACCCGATCGGGAGGAGCGGATCACCCTGGACGCCGAGGTCGAGACCGACCGCCAGGGGCGCTTCCTCCTCTTCCCCATGGCCGGGACTCACAGCCTGGAGATCCATGCCCTCGGCTTCCTCCGCGCCCAGCTCCCGGGGCTCTCCGCCTTCCCGGGGCGGCCGGTTGCCGGGCTCACGATTCGGCTCCTCCCCGGCGCGGTGCTCACCGGACGGGTGCTCGACGAGGCCGGCGCCCCGGTCGCCGGGGCGAAGCTCCGGCTCCTGGGCGGCGACAGCTTCACCTTGGAGGCCCTCTCCGACGACGGGGGCCGCTACCGGCTGGACGGCATCGACCCCGGCGAGTGCGAGGTCTGGGTCTCCCGGGACGGCGACCATGCCGCGGTGTCGCGGGTGCAGATCGCCCGCGGCGAGAACCGGCTCGACCTTCCCTTCGTCCGCCGCCCGGTCCGCGGCCGGGTGCTCAATCCGGAAGGCGAGCCGGTCGCCGGGGCCCAGGTCCGGCTCCGCGGCAGCGGCGGCGAGGAGGTAGCGCTCACCGGGGACGACGGCGCCTTCGCCTTCCGGATGACGGAGGCCTGGGCCCGCCTGGACGTCCAGACCGCCGGCTACGTCCACTATCGCTCCCGCCTGCTCCGGGTCGGCGGGGCCGCGGCCGAGGCGATCGAGGTCCGCCTCACCCGCGGCGCCATGCTCCGCGGACGGGTCGGCGGCCTCCCCGCCGGGGAGACGATCCGGATGAGCGCCGTCGACGAGGCGACCCAGGAGTTCGCTCCCGGCAGCGTCGTCGACCCCCAGGGCCGTTACGAGATTCGCGACCTCGCGCCGGGGACCTGGCATGTGACCGCCTCCGCCGCCCAGAAACATACGGCGGGAACGGCGATCCTGAAGCCCGGGGACCGGGAGGCGCGGCTCGACCTCACCTTCCCAGCCTACTGGCCGGTGCGCGGCCGGGTCGTCGACCGGGATGGCGCCCCGGTCGCCACGGTCCTCGTCCTTCTGCACAGTGTCGGCGGCAGTGATCCGCAGGGAGCGGCCGTGAGCGGCCTGGACGGCACCTTCTCTCTCCTGCTGCCCGACGGCACCTATGTGGCCACGGTCTCCCTGGACGAGTATGCCCGCGCCGTGTCGGCCGAGCCGGTGGCCGTGGAGGGGGCGGCGGTCGACGGCGTCGAGATCCGTCTCACGGCTGGAATCACGCTCACTGGCCGAGTCCTGGGCCTGACGCCCGAGGAGCTGGCGGAGAGCAGCATCACCGCCCAGCGGGACAACTATGCCTCGCAGACCGGCTGGCTCGACGACCGCGAGGGGAGCTATGCGATCGAGCACCTGGGTCCCGGCGACTGGACCGTGACCGCCTACCACGACGGGGAGTCGGCCGTCGCCCCGCTGCGCTTGGCGCCCGGAGAGCGCCAGGCGACGCTCGACCTTACGTTCGTCCGCGGCGATCTCACCCTGCGCGGCGGTCTCCATGGCGGCGACCCGCTCGCCGACTACGTCGCCGAGCTCTCCCCGGAGGGAAAGCCGGACGATCCCCGGGTCCTCGCGCCCGACCGCCAGGGCGTCTTCCAGTTCACCCGGCTCCGGCCGGGCCGCTATCGCCTCAAGATCCAGGACGCCAACCTCACCTCGCTCGGCGGCGGCCCCGCCTACGACCAGGTGATCGAGCTCGCCCGGGATCGCGACCTGGAGATCGAGCTGCCCGCGGCGCCCGAGGGGAGCCCGTAGCCGGCATCGAAATTTAAGCTAAACTGATATCCCTGGAGGTACACCTCGATGATTCCACCGCGCCTGTTTGCCGCCGCCTCCCTCTTCCTTCTCCTCCCTTTCCCGGCCTCGGCCTCCCTGGGACCCGCTCACACCCGGCACGCCCGCGAGGACCGGATCGAGGTCACCCTGCCGCCGGGCGCGACCCTCCAAGGCCGGATTTTCGGGATGGCGTCCGGCGAGCCGGTCCTCGTCGAGGCCCAGGGACCCGACCGGCGGATCGGGGCCTGGACCGAGCCGGACGGCAGCTATCGCCTCGCCGACCTCGCCCCCGGAGTGTGGCAGGTCACCGCCTCCGTCGCCGTGGACCCCGCCCATCCGACCCACCAGGTCACGGCCGTGGTCGAGATCCCGGACGCCGCCGCCGACCTCTCCCTCGACCTCGCCTTCGAGCTCGGCGACCTCACCCTCGAAGGCCGCCTGGCCGGCGCGCCGGCCGAACCCTACGCCCTGCGCCTCCTCCCCCGGAGTCGCACCGCGCCGATCGCCCTCGCCCTCGCCTCCGACACAACCGGCCGCTTCACCTTCCGCCGGCTGCGCCCCGGCGCCTACCGCCTGCAGGTCGAGAACCTGGCCGGCCAGGAGGTCGCCGAGCAGGAGGTGGAGCTGCGGACCAACCAGGTCGTGGAGGTCGAGGTCGCGACCGGGGGGTGAGCGCGTCATCCTCCAGCCATCGCGACGCCGGCGGCCCGCCGTCCCGCGATACTGGGCGACGCGAGGCCGATAAACGACTTCGGACTCTCTCGGAAATGGATGCGACCGCCGACAAGAAGAAGAAACATGCCGAACCTGGCCCTGATCCTCCTCTTCCTCTTCGGCCCTCCGGCCCCCAGGGCCCCGCTCGCCGTCGTGCTCCACCGGCCGGGACGCGTCGCCGGCCAGGTCCTCGCCGCGGACGGCACCCCCATCGCCGCCGCGAAGGTAACGTTCGCCGTGCCCGCCGCGGCGCGTGAGAGCTACGGCCAGACCGATGACGAGGGCCGTTTCGAGATCGCGCTCCCCGCCGGCTGGTACGAGCTCCGGGCCGAAGCCGATGGATTCCTTCCCGCCGAGCTCGGGCGCCGCCTGCGGGTCGAGGAGGGCTCTGCGGTCGCCGGGATCGAGATGCGGCTGCTTGCAGGGGCCGTGGTGACCGGACGGGTCACGACCCCGGCCGGCGAGCCCCTGCCCGGCGTCGAGGTCTCGGCTTGGGGGACCTGGGCCAGCGCGGTGACCGACGGGGACGGCGTCTATCGGATGTCGGGGGCACCGGCGCGGACGGTCTTGGTGAGGGCGAAGCTGGCGAGCGCCCGGCAAGACGGTTTCACCGAGTCCGAGCTCGCCGTCCATCCGGGAGAGAACCGTCTCGACCTCGTCCTGACCCCGGTGAAAAAGGGCCTGCACGAGGTGCGCGGCCGGGTCGTGGCCGAGGACGGCTCTCCCTTGGCCGGCGTCCGGGTCACCCCGGACATCGAATCCCCGTTCGCCGACGCGCTCACCGGCGACGACGGCAGGTTCGTCGTCCAGGACCTGGATGGCGACCGTTACGTCACCGCCACCCGGGAAGGCTTCGCGGAGGGTGTGATCGGAGTCACGGTCGACGGGGCCGACGTCTCCGGGCTCGAGCTCCGGCTGCAGCGGACCGGCACGATCGTCGGTCGCCTCCTCGGGCTCGACGCCGCCGAGCTCCGGAAGACGACGCTCGCGGCCTCCTCCGCCTCGTGGCACGATCCGGATGAGACGGCGATCGAGCCCGATCTCTCGGGGCACTACCGCATCGCCGACCTGGCCCCCGGGGAGTACTCGGTCACGGCCTCGCTCGGGGAGCGGCGCGCCGAGGGGAGCGTCACGCTCGCCGCCGGCTCCGCGGTGGTGCTCGACCTCACCTTTCCCGACCGATTCGAGCTGCGTGGCCGCGTCGTGGACGCCGACGGCAGGCCGCTCGCCGGCGCGTCGATCCGCGCCGACGACCAGGGCGCGACCTCCGGCGAGGACGGCACGTTCGCCCTGGCCGTCGTGAACGGGAAGTACCTGGTCAGCGCGAGCGTCCAGGGCTTCGTGCCCCGCTCGGCGGGCCCGATCGAGGTGGCCGGCGCCGCGGTGGACGGGATCGAGCTCGCTCTCGCGCCCGGTGCCACCGTGCACGGACGGGTGCTCGGGCTCCGTCCGGGCGACCCGGCAAAGGTCAAGGCCGAAGGGCCGGGTGGCGACGAGAGAGAGGGTGAGGTGGTGGACGACGGGACCTACCGTTTCGAGGGCCTGGGGCCGGGAGAGTGGCGGGTGACGGCGACCCTCGCCGAGGATCTGGGTCGTCGACTCTACCCGGTCACGCGGACGGTGACGGTGCCGCAGGGCCCCGCCGAGCGGGTCCTCGATCTCCCTCTTGACCTGGGCACCCTCACCCTTATCGGGCACCTCCACCCCTTGCACCTGTACTGGAAGGTCCACCTCCTCTCCCGCGACGGCATCGCTCCGGAGCAGATCCTAGAAGCCGACGGTGACGGGAGCTTCCGCTTCACTCACCTGCACCCCGGCACCTACCTCCTCCGGGTGGAGGACACGAGCTTCGAGCAGGAGCTGAAGCTCCCAGCCGACGAGGAGCGAATCGAGATCAACCTGGAGCTGCCGCCGGAGGAGGGATCGCGGATGGGCTTGCCTTAGGCAGAATACACTGCCAGAATAAGTTGAACCCAAAAAAGCCGAGGAGAAGTCATGAAGAAGCAGATGCGTAAGAAGCTCACCCTGTCCAGGGAAACCCTCGTTCAGCTCCAGGATTCCAGCTACCCAACAGCTGTGGTTGGTGCCTCCGGTATGGATACCTGCTCCTGCAACTGTACCGGAGACTGCGTTACCTATTGGGGACCTCCCTGCGGTCCACGCAACAACTATTGACCAGGGGAGGCGAATCCGGGCTCCGCTTCGAGATTTCACCGCCCGCGCAGCTCGACGAACCGCGCCAGCTCGCGTAGTGGCTCCGCCTTCCTCCCCAGCGGCGCCAGCGACTCGACGGCGAAACCCAGAAGCTCGGCGGCGAGCGTCCGGGCGCCCTCGACCCCCAGGAGCTTCACGAAGGTGACCTTCGCCGCGTCCTTCCCGGTGTCCTTCCCGGTCTCCTCGGGAGTTGCGAGGACGTCCAGCAGGTCGTCCGAGATCTGGAAGGCGAGGCCCAGGTTCTTGGCGTAGCGGGAGATCACCTCCAGGTCCTTCCGCCGGGCGTCCGCCGCCATGGCGCCCAGCTCGCCCGCGGCCATGAAGAGGGCTCCCGTCTTGTGGCTGTGGATGTATTCGAGGAGGGTCAGGTCGAGGTCCTCGGGGCGGCTCGCGAGGTCCAGGGCCTGGCCGCCGATCAGGCCGCCGGTGCCGATCGCCGCCGAGAGGTGGTGGATCAAGTCCTCGCCGGTGTAGCGGCGCAGAGACAGCCGCTGCGCCCCCTCGGCCACCAGGGCGTAGGCGCGGTTCAGGAGCGCCAGGCCGGCCAAGAGCGCCACGTCCTCCCCGAAGGCGCGGTGGACCGTGGGGCGACCGCGGCGCCGCGCCGCGTCGTCCATTGCCGGCAGGTCGTCGAAGATCAGGGAACAGGCGTGGACCATCTCGACAGCACAGGCGACGTCCACCACCACCTCCCCCCGCATCCCGAAAAGGTCGGCGACGGCGAGGGTGAGCACCGGGCGCAGCCGCTTGCCCGGCCCGGTCAGGGCGTAGTGCATGGCCCGGTGAACCGCCTCCGGCCGCTCCTCCGGCGAGGGGAGGAGAGCCGGCAGACGGGCGTCCACCCGGGCGCGGAGGGCGGCTAAATCGGCGGCCAGCCGGCGGTCCTGGGGACCGCCGGCGGGGCGGGGCGCCGGCTCAGAAGGAGGCGATGGCCTCGTCCTCAGTGTCGTAGACGTCGAAAACGGTGATGAGCTGGGTGATGGTGAGGACGTCCTGCACCTTCGGCGGGAGATTGACCAGCTTGAGCTTGGCGCCGCGGCTGGTGGCCGTGGTGTAGGAGCTCACCAGCTCCCCGACGCCCGAGGAGTCGAGGGTCGTCACTTTGCCGAGGTTGATCAGGAGGTTCTTCGCCCCGTCGTTGACCGCCTGCTGGACCGCGTTGCGCAGCTCGAGGTCGCCCGAGCCGATGGTGATCTTGCCCTCGATGTCCAGAACGGTCACCCCTTCTCTCTGCCGCACGGATACCTTCATCGTTTCCCTCCTAAGCTTGGGTCTCTTGCCTCTCCGCGCTGCCCGCTTCCGGGCTGGCGAGGCGCTTGCGCAACGTCACCACGGTGCCGCCGCCGGGGCGGGGATCGTAGTGGATCTCGTCCATGAAGCTCTTCATGTAGAAGATGCCGCGGCCGTTCGGCTTGAGCAGGTTCTCGGGGGCCAGCGGGTCCTGCAGCCGGCCGGGATCGAACCCCTCCCCCTCGTCCTCGACCCGGATCACCAGGTCCTGCCCCACCAGCTCGGCCTCCACCTGCACCTTCTTGCCGGGGTCCTGCTGGTTGCCGTGCTTGATGGCGTTGGCCACCGCCTCGCGCACCGCGATGTCCACCCAGTGGCGCGCCTCACCGTCCATCCCCAGGCGTTCCAGGGAGTCGTTCAACACCACCTGCACCAGCTCGATGTTCTCGAACCGGCTGCCGATGGCGAGATGGAACCGGTGGTTCTCCGGCATGCGGCGGAGTCTAGCAGATCCCCCCCTACCCCTTGCCGATCAGCTTCAGGGTGGTGGGGATGACGACGAGGAGCTGCACCCCGTCGAACAGGGCGTGCGCGGCGATGGCCGGCCAGATGGTCTGGCGCCAGCGCACCAGAGTGCCGTAGATGAGGGAGAGGATGGCGATGCCGACGAGCAGGAGCGGCTGGCCGTAGGCGAGGTGACCGAGAACGAAGAAGGCGGTCGACAGCCAGAGGCCGATCCGCGGCTGCAGGAAGCCGCGGAAGAAGGTCTCCTCGACCACCCCGGCCGAGAGGCTGGCGAGCACGCGGACCCCGAACGGCAGGGCGGCGATCCAGAGCACGAGCTCGGGCGGCTCCTTGGGCGCCGCCCCCTCCGCCCCCACGAGATAGAGGAGGAGGGCGAGGAGGAGGGCGGCGAGGAGGACCGCGAACCAGGAGAGCACCCCCACCAGGAGCCCCAGGCCGATCTCCTGCGGCAGGTGCGGGGTGGCCAGGCCGAGCTGGGCGGCGAGCACCCGGAGGAACGGCGGCCGGGGGGCCGGCGGCGGCGGTATCGGTTCGGGGGACGCCACCGGCGGCAGCCCGTCGGGCCAGGTCGCCTCGTCCGGGTCCACCAGGACCGGCGGCACGGGCGGGGCCGGCGTCGCTGGTGGCGGCACCGGGCGCGGCGACAGGGGGGCGACCCCGGCGTAGCCGGCGAGGAACCACAGAAGGGTCGTCCCGAGCATGAGGAAATGGACGTAGAAGAGCCGCGGCGCGGTCAGGCGCGCCAGGTCGAGCGGCGGCGTTGCCGTGCCGAGGCTCGCCAGATTGCCATAGAGGGCGATCCAGAAGAAGAACGCCAGCCCGAGGAAGCCCAGGAAGCGCCGCCAGGGCCGCGCGAAGCCAGGGGGAAGAAAACCGCTCTTCACGCACAGCTGGTCGACCAGGGCGGCGGAGGCCGCGGCGAGCGCGGGCGGCAGGATCACCCGCATCTGCGCGAGCCATTGCGGCTCGGGAGGATGGAGCGCCATTCAGTTCTTGCTCTTCTGCCGGAAATTGCGCAGGACGACCAGCGCCGAGTTCAGGCGCTGGAGCCGCCGGTTGCGCTGCTGGATGGCGGCGACGTCGTCCTGGACCAGGATCTCGCCGCGCAGCTCGCGCAGGTGGCGGTCCATCTCGAAGGTGAGCTGGTCGAGGTCGGAGCGCAGCATGTTCTTGAAGGTCCGCTCGGTGACCGTGGTAAAGCCCCCGGCGATGTCGCGGGCCATGGCGTAGGCGCTGCCTCCGGAGAACGACATGGCAGGATGATAGCGCGAAGGCCGCTTCCCCCCTACTCCGCACTCGAAGGGGGGAGCTCCACCGCAGAAATGGGCAGCTGGGTGTGAAAAGAGGGGAGCCCGGCGCCAAAAATGGGGAGCTGGACATCAGAAGTAGGGGACTTCTGAGGAAAAGTAGGGAGATTCACAACAGAAACCGGGCCACCGGGGACAGAAGTGGGGCAACTGAGGACAGAAGTGGGGCCATCGAGGACAGAAGCAGGGCAACCGAGGACAGAAGCAGGCTTATCGAGGACAGAAGTAGGGCAACCGAGGACAGAAGCAGGGCAACCCACGACAGAAGTAGGCTAATCGAGGACAGGAGTAGGGCAACTGAAGACCGAAACCGGACCACCGAGGACAGAAGCCCCCTCCCTCCCCCCGCAACGCCCCTGCGGGGCTGCCCAGGGAGGTGGGGAGGATCGACTCGGTCCCGCCCCAACCCCTGCCAGCGCCATCCTACTACGTGCAGTCGTTCCTACGGTGGCTCCAAGAGGGCGGGCGGGTCCCTCCCCCCTGGGAGGGGGCGGGTTGGGTCAGGGGGGAGGCCAGGAGGGGGGCGGTCCGCGATACAATTCTCCTTCCAATGCTACCCAGCGCCGGACCGGACCGCCCCACGGTCTTCGTCAGCTACAGCCACGAGGACCGGAGATGGCTGCACGATCTCCTCACCATGCTGGCCCCCGCCATGCAGACTGGCGCCGTCCGAGTGTGGTCCGATGGGGAGATCGAGCCGAGCGAGACCTGGCGCGAGGAGATTAGCGCTGCCATGGCGGCAGCGCGCGTCGCGGTGTTGCTGGTCAGCCCTCCCTTCCTGGCATCGCCTTTCATCAACGACGTCGAGCTGCCCTACTTCTTCGAGGAACACCGGAAGAACCGGGTGAAGATCCTCTGGGCACTCGTCTCGCAAAGCCTGCATGAATGGACCCCCTTGAACGACATTCAGGCGCTCCACGACACCACGCAGCCGCTCGACGAGCTGCCCGAGGCCGACCGGCGCCGAGCGCTGAAAACGATCAGTGAGGCGATTTTGAAGGCTGTGGGAGAGACCCCCGCCGGTTTGGTCCATCGCCACCGCGCCCTCCCCGATCTCGACATCGGCCGCCTGCCCACCGCCGGCCCCCTCTTCGTCGGCCGCGAGGCAGAGCTCGCCCGACTCGATACCGCATGGGAGGACCCGAGTCTCCACGTGCTCACCTTCGTGGCCTTCGGCGGGGTAGGCAAGTCGGCCCTGGTGGGCCGCTGGCTCGACCGCATGGCCGCCGCCGGCTGGCGTGGCGCCCGGCGGGTGCTCGACTGGTCCTTCTACAGCCAGGGCACCGAGGAGCGCGTCACCTCGGCGGACCGGTTCCTCGACCATGCTCTGCGCTTCTTCGGAGATCCGGACCCCAAGGCCGGCGCGGCGCGGGACCGCGGCCTGCGGTTGGCCGAGCTGGTCCGGCGGGAGAAGACCCTGCTTGTGCTCGACGGCCTCGAACCCCTCCAGCATCCGCCGGGTCCCCTCGCCGGCCGGCTCAAGGACCCGGGCCTCGCCGCCTTCTTGAAATCGCTCGCCGGAGATAACCCCGGCCTCTGCGTCGTCACCACCCGCGAGCGCATCGCCGATCTGGATGGGTTCCCGACGACCGCGCCACAGGTGGACCTGGAGACTCTCTCTCCGGAGGCGGGTGCGGAGCTGCTGCGGCAGCTCGGGGTGAAGGGGAAGGATTCCGAGCTGCGGACCGCCTCCGCAGAGCTGGGGAACCATGCCCTGGCGCTGACGCTCTTCGGGAACTACCTCGGTCGAGCCTACGGCGGCGATGTGCGGCGGCGCAAGGAGGTGGATATCGGGCAGGCGGCCGAGCGGCAGGGTGGCCATGCGTTGCGGGTGATCCGGGCCTACGCTGGTTGGCTGGGGGAGGGGAGAGAGCTGGCGATTCTCCGGCTGGTGGGGCTGTTTGACCGGCCGGCGGCGAAGGAGGCCCTGGCGGCGCTGCGGGCTCGACCGGAGATCCCGGGGCTGACCGAGCCGCTGGTGGATCTCTCCGAGGAGGAGTGGCAGTGGTTCGTGTCGAGCCTGCGGGAGCATGGTCTCTTACTGCCCGCCGATCCCCAGCAGCCGGGAGTCCTCGACGCCCATCCCCTGGTGCGGGTCTACTTCCAGGAGGAGCTGCAGAAGGAGCGGCCCCAGGCGTGGGAGGAGGGAAACCTGTGCCTCCAGCGTCTCGAGTATCTGAAGAAGGCGGCGCCGGATCTTCCCGAGACGCTGGAGGCGATGGAGCCGCTCTACACAGCGGTGATCCATGGTTGCCGGGCGGGGCGCCAGAAGGAGGCGTACCTTGAGGTCTACCTGCGGCGGATCCAGCGGCGTAATAAGTTCTACAGCACCAAGAAGCTCGGCGCCTTCGGCTCGGATCTGGCAGCGTTTGTGGGCTTTTTCGATCGTCCCTGGGACAAGCTGTCAGCGAATCTCACTCCGCCTTTTCAGCCACGGATTCTCAGCGCGGCCGCCTTTTTCCTGCGCGCACTGGGCCGGCTGGCGGAGGCGGTCCAGCCGATGCAGGCCGGGTTGAAAAGAGCTATCGATCTGAAGGACTGGGAAAACTCCTCCATTTTCGCCAGCAACCTCAGCGAGCTGACCCTGACCCTGGGGGAGGTTGGGCGGGCCGTGGCCTACGGGGAGCAGAGCGTCGCTCTGGCCGACCGCAGCGGTGACGCCCCTCAGCGCATGATCAACCGGACTACGCTGGCTTATGCCCTACATCAGGCGGACCGGTGGGAGGAGAGCGCGGAGGCCTTCCGCACGGCCGAGGCGATGCGGGCAGAGCAGCGGCCCGAGTATCCCCGGCTCTATTCGCTACCGGGCTATCGATACTGCGATCTGCTGCTGAGCCGCTTGGAGCCAGAGGACGGTGCCGGGCTGGGCGGCCTCGCCGCGGCCCCGGAGGAGGCGCGGCGGTTCCGCCAGGTGTGCCGGGAGGTGCGGGAGCGGGCGGGGCAGACCCTGGAGCACGAACGTGAAGGATGGTACTCCCTCCTCGACATCGCCCTCGACCACCTGAGCCTGGGCCGGGCGCATCTCGGCCTGGCCCTGACGGCCCCCGTGCCGGCGGCTCCCGGCGAGGAGGCCGAGGCGGACTTCGCTCAGGCCGCGGAGCATCTGGACCGCGCCGTGGAGGGCCTGCGGCAGGCGGCACAGGAACTTTACTTGCCCTGGGGCCTCCTGGCCCGGGCCACCTTCCACCGCCTGCGGGGAAACCAGTCCGCTGCCGTGGCCGACCTCTCCGAGGCCCAGGAGATCGCCGACCGCGGCGGGATGCGCCTCCATGCCTGCGACGCCCACCTGGGGTGGGCGCGCCTGGCTCTCCAGCAGGGCGACGCCGCGGCGGCCCGGGAGCCCGTGACCCGAGCGCGAAAGCTTGTGAACGCGACGGGGTACAAGCGGCGGGAGCGGGAGGTGGCGTGGCTGGAGAGGCGGGTGGGGGTCCCTGGGAGCGCCGGCGTCCCGCCGGCCGGATAGAGAAGACGAAAAGAGCCGGCGAGGACGCCAGCGGTCCCAGGGAGAGCACACGGCCTCTGCGTACGGGCGTGCGGTCATCACGCGCCGGCACACGGTGATCGCGTACAGGCGCGCAGCCATCGCGTGCTGGCACACCGTCACTGTGTACAGGCGCGCGATCATCGCGTGCAGGTACGCGGTCATTGCCTGGCGGCGCGGAGTCACCGCGTACAGGCGCTCGGTGAGGGCGTGCCGGAACACGGTCCTTGCGTGCAGGCGCGCGATCGTCGCGCGCAGGTACACGGCTGTCGCGTGCAGGTACGCGGTCCCTGCGCACAGGCGCACACCCTCCTCCTCCGCTGCCATCCGGCACCCCCATTGATTGGTCCTTCGCGCAACTGCGAATTCTGGAATCCTGGGGCCGGGGCTCGGGTTGTCTCGCCTGGAGAGACGGCCGGCACCTGTAGGATGCGCCCTCGGGCGAGGCCCCCCTCACCGCCGCTTGAAAACGTAGGGAAGGACTTCCGCCAACACCGAAGATCGGTCCCGCTCGGTTGCCGGCCTCCGGGGCCGCCCCTCGACGAGCATGAGCCTGCAGCGCGGCCGGGACGGCGAGGCCCCCCGCGCAGCATGGAGGAGATAGAGAATGAAGGAGCCCGTTCCAGGGATCGCCATCGTCGGCCTCGCCGCCCGCTTCCCGGGCGCTCCGGATGCCCACGCCTTCTGGCGGAACCTGCGAGACGGCGTCGAAGCGATCTCCTTCTTCTCCGGCGAGGAGCTGAGCGCCGCCGGGGTCGACCCGCGCGAGCTCGCCGATCCCCACTACGTCCCGGCCAAGGGGGTGCTCGACGGGGCCGACCGCTTCGACGCCGCCTTCTTCGGCCTGACCCCGCGCGAGGCCGAGGTCATGGACCCCCAGCACCGGGTCTTCCTCGAATGCGCCTGGGAGGCCCTGGAGGATGCCGGCTGCGACCCGCGGCGCTACGGCACGCTGGGCACGGCGGGCGGGCGGATCGGCATCTGGGCGGGGTCGGGGGCGAGCACCTACCTGCTCTCGAACCTCCTCCCCGGCGGCCCCGAGCGCCTGGCGAGCTTCGGCGGGCTTCAGGTTCTTCTGCTGAACGACCGCGACTTCCTGGCCACCCGCACCTCCTTCGCGTTCGACCTCAAAGGCCCCAGCGCCGCCGTGCAGACCGCCTGCTCGACCTCGCTCGTCGCCGTTCACCTCGCCGTCCAGAGCCTGCTCGGCGGCGAGTGCCAGCTGGCGCTCGCCGGCGGCGTCTCGGTGAGCGTCCCCCTGCGCGCCGGCTACCTCTTCCAGGAGGGGAGCGTCGCCTCCCCGGACGGCCACTGCCGCGCCTTCGACGCCGGCGCCGCCGGCGCGGTCGAGGGCAACGGCTGCGGCGTCGTGGTGCTCAAACGGCTGGCCGACGCGCTCGAAGACGGCGACCGCGTCTACGCCGTCATCCTCGGCTCGGCGGTCAACAACGACGGCGCGGGGAAGATCGGCTTCACCGCCCCGAGCGTCGCCGGCCAGGCCGACGTCATCTCCGAGGCGCTGCTGGTCGCCGGGGTGGAGCCGCGGACGATCGGCTACGTCGAGGCCCATGGCAGCGGCACGCCGCTCGGCGATCCGATCGAGATGGCCGCCCTGGCCGAGGCCTTCCGCTCCGCTGCAGACGAGGGGGACGGCGAGCTGCCGGCCGCCTCCTGCGCCGTCAGCTCGGTCAAGACCGCCATCGGGCACTGCAACACGGCGGCGGGGGTCGCCGGGCTGATCAAGGCCACCCTGGCGCTCGGCCACCGCACCCTGCCGCCCAGCCTCCACTTCACGACCGCCAACCCGGAGATCGACTTCGCCGGCGGCCCCTTCTACGTCCCCACCCAGGCGGCGCCCTGGGAGACGGCGGACGGCACGCCCCGCCGCGCCGGGGTCAGCTCCTTCGGCATCGGCGGCACCAACGCCCACATCGTGCTCGAAGAGGCGCCGGAGGTGGCGCCGAGCGAGGCGCCCTCCCGGCCCGTCCAGCTCCTCGTCCTCTCGGCGCGCAGCGCCGCCGCCCTCGACACCGCCGCCGGCCGGCTCGCCGGGCACCTGGAGGCCCGGCCGGAGATCGACGCCATCGGTCTCGCCGACGTTGCCTGGACGCTCCAGACCGGCCGCAAGTCGTTCGAGCACCGGCGGATCGCCGTGGCGCGCGATCGCCAGGGTGCGATCGAATCCCTCCGAGCGGCTGCTGGTAGTCTGGCCGGTCGGCGCGAGGAGGCCGACGCGCCGCCCGTCGTCTTCCTCTTCCCCGGCCTGGGCGACCAGTACGTGGACATGGCGCGCGAGCTCTATGACGCCGAGCCGGCCTTCCGCGCCGAGGTCGACCGCTGCGCCGAGGCGCTGGCGCCCACCCTGGGCGCCGACCTGCGCGAGGTGATGTTCGCCGCCGCGCCGCGCGCCGCCCGGCCGGCCGACCTCGCCGCGGGAACTGACCTGCGCGCCCTCCTGCGCCGCGACGGTCGTCCCCAGGCGGCGGCGGACGATCCGGCCGAGGCGCGGCTCCGGCGTACCCTCTACGCCCACCCGGCCTGTTTCGTCGTCGAGTACGCGCTGGGCAAGCTCCTCCTCTCCTGGGGGATCGTGCCGCAGGCCCTCCTCGGCTACAGCCTGGGCGAGTACGTGGCGGCCTGCCTCGCCGGCTCCCTCACCCTCGACCAGGCCCTGACGCTGGTTGCCGAACGGGCGAAGCGGATCGAGGCTCTCCCCGAGGGCGCCATGCTCGCCATCCCCCTGGCCGAGGCGGAGGTCCGTCCTCTTCTTGAGGCGGGCGTCTCGCTCGCCGCCACCAACGGCCCGCACCTCTCGGTCGCCGCCGGCCCGGCCGCGGCGGTCGACGAGCTGGCGCGCCGGCTCGCCGGCCGCGGGGTGACCTGCCTGCGCCTGCGCACCACCCACGCCTTCCACTCGGCCATGATGGAGCCGGCGGTGGCCGGCTTCGCGGACTTCACCCGCTCGGTCGCCCCGCGCATGCAGCCGCCGCGCATCCCCTGGCTCTCGAACGTCACCGGCAGCTGGATCACCGCCGGCGACCTCGCCGACCCGGGCTACTGGGCGCGCCACATGACGAGCACCGTGCGCTTCGCCGAGGCCCTGGGCGAGCTGCTCGCCGACCCCGAGCGCCTCTTCCTGGAAGTCGGCCCGGGGTCGACCCTGGGCACCCTGGTCCAGCAGCACCCCGCCGCCACGGCCTACCGGCTCACCCTCTCGACCCTGCCGCGGGCGGAGGAGGGCGGCGCCGACCTCACGCACCTGCTCACCGCCGTGGGCCGTTTGTGGATCGCCGGAGTCGACGTGGACTGGGATCGCTTTCATGCGGGAGAGCGGCGGCGCAAGGTGGCCCTCCCCACCTATCCCTTCGAGCGGCAGCGCTACTGGATCGATCCGCCGGCCGTTTCGGCGGCATCGGCGGCGGCCATCCCGGCGGGCGCGGCATCGGCATCGACTCCGGCGGTCGGTCCCGCGGCGGTCCTCGCCGACCTGGCGGACTGGTTCTGGGTGCCGTCCTGGGAGCGGGTCCCGCTCGCCGGGCCGGCGCCGGACGCGCCCAAGGAGAGCTGGCTTCTCTTCCTCGATGCGGCTGGAGTGGG
>DASQPA010000347.1:0-29475 GCA_035644215.1 Thermoanaerobaculia bacterium | reverse complement strand
TCGGACGGCATGCTCCTCGAAGCCGGCTTTCTCTCTCTGTTCTTCGCCCCGCCCGGCCTCCTGCCCCGCCTCGGCGCGGCCCAGCCGCCCTCGCCGGCGAGCCTCTGGCTGCTGCGCTGGGAGTGGTTCCGGATCTATTTCGAGTCGGGGGTGGTCAAGCTGGCGAGCGGCGAGCCGCAGTGGCGGGACCTCTCCGCCATGGACAAGTACTACGAGACCGGCCCGCTGCCGACCTGGCTCGGCTGGTACGCCCACCAGCTGCCGCACGGCTTCCACGCAGGGACCGCGCTCGTCACCCTGGTCGTCGAGCTCGGCCTAGTCTGGCTCGTCTTCGTGCCCCGGCGGGGCGTCCGGCTGGCCCTCTTCGTCATCGTGACCCTTCTCCAGGTGGGGATCATCCTCACCGCCAACTATGCCTTCCTGAACTACCTGGTGCTGATCTTAGGCCTCCTCCTCCTGGACGACCGCACCCTCTCCCGCCTGCGCCCGCTGCGTCCGGCCGCTTCACCCGCCGAGATCGCCCCGCGCCGGCGTCTGGAACGGGCTCGCCGGGTGGCCGCGGCGGCGGCGCTCGGCTGGGTCTTCTACGCGACGATCGTCGCCTTCGGCGGCCGGCGGCTCCCCGGGCCGCTCCTCGCCCCGGCCGTCGCCCTGGAGCCGTTCCGCATCGCCAACACCTACGGCCTCTTCGCGGTGATGACCCGTGGCCGTTACGAGATCGAGTTTCAGGGGACGCGCGACGGCACGACCTGGGCCCCCTACCCCTTCCGCTACAAGCCGCAGGACGTCCGGACGGCGCCGGGGATCTATGCCCCCTACCAGCCGCGCTTCGAGTGGAACCTCTGGTTCGCCTCGCTCGGCGACTGGCGCGCCAACCCCTGGGTGCTCGCCGCCGAGGCCCGGCTCCTCGCCGGCGAGCCCGCGGTCCTCGGCCTCTTCCGGGGAGATCCCTTCCACGGGGAGAAGCCGCTCGCGGTGCGCACGGAGCTCTGGCAGTACTGGTTCACCAGCCGGGAGGAAAGGGCGCGGACCGGGGCCTGGTGGCGGCGCGAGGACCGCGGGCCCTACGCCCCCGAGGTCCGGCGGGAGACGACAGGGGAGACGGTGGTGGTCGAGCCGTGAGCATGCTGGCAGCATGCTAGACTCCCTCTATGGCAAACCTCCAGGTCAAGAACCTGCCCGAGCCCCTCCACGCCCGCCTGCGGCGCTACGCCCGCCAGCATCATCGGACGATCAGCGACGTGGCGCTGGCCGCTCTTGAGCGCGAGTTGAATCGCTGTGAGTGGTACGAACGCCACGCCCAGCACCCGGCGACCGATCTCGGTGTTTCAGCGTCCTCTCTGCTCGAGGAAGAGCGAAGCCAGCGACAGCGAGAGCTCGAGTGAGGCGCTTTGTCATGGATGCCTCCGCGGCCGTGGAGTACCTCCTCCGCACTCCCGTCGGCCGCCGCCTCCAGGATCTCGTCGAGGGTGCCGCCTTGATGACACCCGCCTTCCTGGATGTCGAGGTGCTCTCGGTGCTGAGGCGCGCCGTCCTGCAACAAAGGCTCTCGGAAGACCGGGCCGAGCTGGCTCTCGACGACCTCAGAGACTGGCCCATCGACCGGGTACCCCATACAACCCTCATCAGAGAAGCCTGGCGACATCGCCACAATGTCAGCGCTTACGATGCTTTCTATGTGGCTGTGGCGCGGCTCTATGAAGCGCCTCTCCTCACCACGGACGGCCCCCTCTCCCGCGCGCCGGCGCTCGGCATAGAGGTCCGCAACGTGCGGATCGAGTAAAAACCGCCGCGGGGCCCTCCGAAGGCCTCTGAAATCTCTCCGGAGCCCTCCGGAACGCTTCCGGAACCTGCCAATACACATTCTGGCGTTTCCAATACACATTCGGGAGCTTCTGATACACCTTCAGAGCTTCCCGATACACATCCGGACGCTCCCAAAGTCGTTCCGGAAGGTCCCGAAACCGTTCCGGACGCGCCGGAAGTCGTTTTGGACGCGCCCGAAGACGTTCCGGCTGCGTCCGAAGAGACTCTGGAAGCTCCCGGATGTGTATCCGGAGCCTCCCAAAGGTGTATTGGAAGCTTCCGGAGTCGTTTCGGAAGGAGCCGGAGGCCTTCCCGATGCTTCCGGAGCCGTTCTGGAACGGTCCGGAGGCGTTCCGGAGGCTCCCGGAGGGGTTTGCGCGGCGCGCGCTAGTGCGCCGCCTTCGAGCAGCGCACCATCATCTTGGTGCACTGTCCCTTCGGCCAGTCGCTCCTGTGCCAGCAGAAGGAATCTTCCGAGGCGAAGACGAAGTCGTAGGTCAACGGCTGTCCCTTGGGGTCCTTCCGCGGCTCTCCCTCGACCACGGTGTGCAGCAGGCGGGCGCGGGCGTCGAGGATCTTGTAGACCTCGGACTTCTGCGGCTTGGCGCCGGGTTTGGGCAGCACTGGCTTCTTGAATTCGAGGGTCAGCCGCAGCCGGTCCGGCGACAGGGTCAGGGTCTGGGGGTTGTCCTGGCAGGAGCCCGGGCGGTTGGCCCAGTCCCAGACCCCTGGAATCAGGGCGACGGGATCGGTCTGGCCGGTGGGGGCGGCGAAGGCCGCGCCGGCCGGCAGGAGGAGCGAGGTCAACAGGGAGGCGAAAAGGATCTGCTTTCTCATGGCGGGGCGCATTGTAGCAGCCGGTCACCCCTCCCCTTCCAGCCCCGCGAAGAACGCCGCCTCCTCGTCGCTCACCGGAATCCCCTCCCGCTCCCGCTCCCGCTCGGCCTCGCGCTCCAGATCCCCGGGGTTGATCACCCGTTCCGCCGCTCCGGTCTCCTGCTCGCGGACCAGGGCGAGGAGGCCGGCGAGGCGGGTGCGGAAGGCTTCCGGGTCGCCGAAGGCGGCGAGGTCGAAGGCGAGGAAGAGGTGGGCGACCTGGCGCGGGGCGTCGTAGGGCGGGGCGTAGAGGTGGGTGAGCTCGTGATCGAAAGGCATGCCGGCGAGAAGGGTACAGAGGATCTCGACGATCATCCCCAGGCACTGCCCCTTGTAGCCGCCCAACGGCTGGAGCGCTCCGATTTCGGTCGCGTCCGCGATGGCGGCATCCCTCCCCTCGGGAGTGAGCGCCCAGCCCGGCTCCAGGGGGAGCCCCCGCTCGCGGTGGCTCTTGACCTTCGAGTAGGCGACCTGGGAGGTCGCCATGTCGACGCAGAACAGCTCGCCGTCCGCTCCGGCCACGGCGAGCGAGAGCGGATTGGTGCCGAAGAGGGGGTGGCGGCCGCCGGCGGGGGCGACCAGGGCGTCGCTGTTGGTGAAGGAGAGCCCCAGGGCCCCCTGCCGGGCCATCTCCAGGGTGTAGACCGAGGCGGCGCCGAAGTGGTTCGAGTTGGCGACCGAGACCGCTCCCACGCCGTTCTCCCGCGCCAGGACGACCGCCTCCCGGCAGGCGACCGTCCCGGCCACCAGTCCCAGGGCGCCGCCGGCGTCGAGCGCGCGCACCGATCTCCCCCCGGCGCGCCAGGTGAGCTCCGGGCGAGCCCGGGCGCGGCCGCCGTCGAGCTCGGCCAGGTAGGTGGGGAGGAGGCGGATGCCGTGGGTGTCGATGCCGCGGAGCGAGGTGCCGACCAGGCCGTCGGTGACGAAATCGGCGTGCTCGGGAGAAAGGCCGCGGCGGAGGAGGGCCTGGCGGATCGTACGGCGCAGGCGCTCGGGGGGGAGGCGGATCACGCGGCCGCGACCTGATCGCGGACGAAGCGCGACAGGCGCGCGATCCCCTCCTCGATCTCGGCCGGGGTGACGTAGCTGAAGGAGAGGCGGATCTCGCGGTTAAAGCCGCCGCGTTCCCCTTCAATGGCGAAAAAGGACATGGGGCAGACGATCACCCCGTAGTCGGCGGCGCAGGCGGTGAGCCGCTCTTCGGTGAAGTCGAACGGCAGGGTCAGGGTGAGGAAGAAGCCGCCATGGGGACGGTTCCAGCGCACCGCCGCGGCGAGGGCGGGGTCGGCGCCGAAGTGGGCTTCCAGGCTCTCCAGCATGCGGTCGCGGTTCTCCCGGTAGAAGGGGAGCTTGCCGGCCATCAGGCGCTTCAGCGAGCCGCCCTCTTCGAGCAGCGAGCCGCCGACGATCGCCTGGAGGAGCGGCGGCGTGGTGACCGTGGTCAGGCTCTTGACCTTGGAGAGCTCGGCGGCGAGCGTCGTCGAAGGTCGGCCGTCCCTCCCTTGGACCTCCTGGCCGAGGACCAGGTAGCCGATCCGCAGGCCGGGATAGAAGGTCTTCGAGAAGCTCCCCAGGTAGACGACCACCCGGTGCTCGTCCATGGCCTTGAGGGTGGGCAGCGGCTCGCCGTCGTAGGCGAACATGCCGTAGGGGTTGTCCTCGAAGAAGAGCACCCCCTCGCGCCGGACGAGGTCGAGGAGCGCCCGGCGGGTGGCGAGCGGCATCCGGGTTCCCAGCGGGTTGTTGAAATCGGGGATGTCGTAGACCGCGCGGGGGACGCGCCCGTGCCGGCGCACCGCGCGGATCGCCGCCTCCACCGCCTCGGCCGTGAGCCCTTCCGGCCCGCTGGGGATGGGATGGACGGGGATGCCCAGGATGCGGGCCAGGCCGGTGATGCCGATGTAGGTCGGATCGGAGGCGAGGAGGACGTCGGTCGCCGGGTCGAAGAGACCGAGGAGGAGGACCACCATCCCCTCCTGGGCGCCGGCGGTGACCATGATCGACTCCGGCGTCGCCCGGATCCCCTCGTCCTTCTCCAGCTGGCGGGCGATCAGCTCCGGGATGATGCCGTTCGTCCGGTTGTACTGGCCGAGGTCGGCATAGACCGCGGCGCGGTCCCAGCCCAGGGTGGCCGCCCGGTGGGTGACGAAGAGGTCGATCTTCGACAGGCTCCCCAGGACGTCGAAGTGCTCCTCGGCCGGGCGGCCGGGAGCGAACGAGACCGCCTGCGGGTAGCGCAGGACGACCTCGTTCAAGAAGTTCATGACGTTCAAGGACTCGTCGGCGAAGCAATCCTTGAGCGTCAGCTCCTCCCGGCGTTGCGTCTCGGTCGGCATGGGGGCCATCCCTTAAAAAGCGTCCCCTAGAAGGCGTCCTTCTTCTCCAGCTGCTCGAACAGCTGCTGGACGCTCTGGTCGGAGAAGTCGCCGCCCAGGCGCTCGATGAACTCGAACATCTGGCCCGAGCCGTCGTCGCGGTGGGAGAAGATCTGCTTCAAGCCCGCGCTCTCGATCACCGTGGTGTCGAACGGCAGGCCGCTCGCCTTGAGCTCCGCGGCCATGGCCGGCAGGTCGTGGACGCCGATCGCGACGTGCTGGACGCCGGCGCCGAAGTGCTCGACGAACTTCGAGACCTGCGACTCCTCGGAGGTCCCCTGGAGGAGCACGAAGGTGATCGGGCCGGCCTTGAGCACGGCCGAGACCATCGCCGTGTGGTGCCCCTTGGTCTCCCGGCGCTCGGCGAGCTCGAAACCCAGGACCTGGGTGTAGAAGGCGATCGACGCCTCCAGATCGTGCACGGCGATGGCGACGTGGTCGATGCCGGTGGCGTATTTCGCCAGGATGTTCTGGGTTTTCTCGTCTTGCGGGTTCATTGGCCTCTCCTCCTCGTGGGCGTGCTGCACCTGCTCTCTAGTGTGCGGACCCGGCGGGGGCCCGGGACAACCCTCGGCTCCCCGCCGCCGCCTTCCCCTGTCACCCCGAGGCTGATATAAGCCAGCCCATGAGCGCCACGGAGGAGGAGAGCCTATACGAAAAGGTCCTGCGGCAGCTCGCCGCCGAGGGCCGCGGCCAGGCCAACCCGGCCGCGGCGCTGCCCCCGCCGCGCGCCTCGGCCGCCGTCGTCCCCTGGCGGCGGAGCGGCTCCCGGCTGGAGGTCTACTGGGTGCGGCGTTCCCCCGAGCTGGCCTTCATGGGGGGGTGGCACGCCTTCCCCGGCGGCGGCCTGGCGAAGACCGACGCCCAGGTCCCGGTCGCCGGCGCCCCGCGCGGCCTGGCGGACGCCGCAGAGGCGCAGGGCTTCCCCGACGCGCTGCGCGACTCGGTCGAAACCCTGGGTCCCGACGAGGTGCCGGGGATCGCCGTCTGCGCCCTGCGCGAGCTGTTCGAGGAGACCGGGCTGCTGCCCCTCGCGCCGGTCTCTCCGTCCCCCGCGCCTGCCGACCTGGCGCGCGAGCGGCAGGCCCTCCTCGCGAACGAGCGCAAATTCGGCGAGATCCTGGCCGACCTCGGGGGGATCCCCGATGCCGCCGCGCTGGTCTATGCCGGGCGCTGGCTGACCCCGCCCTTCGCGCCGCTGCGCTTCGACGCCCGCTTCTTCCTCTTGGAATGGCCGGCGGACCTCCCGGTCCAGCCCGAGGTCTGGCCCGGCGAGCTGACCGAGGGGGAGTGGGTCGAGCCGGGAGTGGCCTGGGCGCGTTGGCACTCCGGCGAGGTGCTCGCCGCCCCTCCCATTCTTCATCTCTTGAAGGTGCTCTCCGAGGACGGCCCCGAACGCGGGCTGCCCCGCCTGCTCGACCCCGCGGAGACCAACCTCGGACCGTTCCGCCGCATCGAGCTGCGCCCCGGCATCCTCCTCTTCCCTCTGATCGTCCAGACGCTGCCGCCGGCGGCGACGGTCAACTGCTATCTCCTCGGCCACGGCGAGGCGGTGCTGGTCGACCCCGGCGCCGCCGACGAGGTCGAGATCGCCCGCTTGGAGCAGGCGCTCGCCGTGGCGCGCCGGCGCGACGGCCAGCGGGTGACGGCGATCTGGCTCACCCACCACCACCGAGACCACGTCGGCGGGGTGGCCCGCCTCGCCGCCCGCCTGAACGTTCCGGTCGCCGCCCACGCGCAGACGGCCGAGCGGCTCGCCGGGCAGGGGATCGCGGTCGATCGGCTGCTGCAGGACGGCGAGCGGATCGTGCTCGCGGGCGCCGCGGGTGCCGCCGCCCTCGCCGTGCGGGTGGTCCATACCCCCGGGCACGCGCGGGGGCACCTCTGTTTCTTCGACGAGGCCGGCGGCTCGCTCCTCGCCGGGGACATGGTCGCCGGCCTGGGGATGATCGTCGTCGATCCCCCCGAGGGGGACATGGACGACTACCTGGCCTCGCTCCAGAAGATGATCGACCTCTCTCCCCGCACCCTCTTCCCCGGCCACGGTCCGGCGGTCGTCGACGCGGTGGCCAAGCTGCGCGAATACGTCGACCATCGCCTCTGGCGCGAGGAGCGCATCCTGGCGGCCGCCCGCGCCGGCCAGAGCGCGGCCGAGATGCTCCCCACGGTCTACGACGACGTCCCTCCCATGGCGTACCCGCTGGCCGAGCGCCAGATCCTCGCCCACCTGCTGCGCCTGCGTCGGGCGGGGCGGCTGCCCTGAGGCCCCTCACCCCCCTACCCCATAGGCGCTAACTTTGGCTCGGAGGGGGCGGGAGGTGGTCCCTCCCCCGCCGCCACCGCCTCGCTCGCCATCGGCCGCCACATTGCAGGGCTGGCGGTCGAGGCGCTGGGCTAGTATCTGGGCTAGTATCGGGTCCGCGAGGTGGAGAGGCCGCGACGAATCGCTCTCCGCCCTTTCGGAAGGCTCTCCCGGCGACTGGGAATGGCGAAGAAGCCGCTCCGGCGGCTGTCCTTCCCGCTCTACGCCTCGCTGCCGGGCCTGTGGATCTCTCCAAAACGGCTCGGAATTCAATTCGAGTGGCTCGAAATGCATTTGGAGCGACTCGAAATCCATTTCGAGCCGCTTGAAATCGAATTCGAGCCCCGTGTTTTAGACTTGGCAGGGGGACAAATGCATTTCGAGCGGCGCAAAATTCATTTCGGGTGACGCGAAATGCAATTCGGGTGGCTCGAAATGAATTTCGGGTGACTTTTTTTGAATTTGGAGGCACTCGAGACCTATTTCGAGACATTTGGGAGACGTGGGGAGCCGCTCCGCGACGTTCCGGAGCCTCTTTTCTGCCATTTTGGCGGTGCGGAATGGCGCCCGGTTGCACCTCCGCCCGGAGATAAATCTCCGGGCTAGGAGTTGCGCTGGATGAATCCAGCTTTGCGACAAGGCAAGGTTCCGGGCGAGGCCGCGCAGTCCTTCACGGCCACCTACCGGGTCCCTCCCCCCTGGGCGGGGGGCGGTTGGGGATGGGGGGAGGACAGGAGGGGGGGTGTCCCGCCCCTTGCCCTCCCGCCCCATTCCTGCTACTGTTCACCTATCGGGAGGATCGCCCTCCCGCCCAAACAAACGGGACCGGCCCGAGCGGCGAACTCGAACCGGCCCCTAACTCCGCAAGAGGTACCACTCATGCGAAGCTCCCGTGATGGTAGCAGCACGCCCGCTTCTCCCCTCGACAACGCCTTCTCCCCCTCCTACCTGGCCCTCCTCCGCGACCGCGACGACGTCCTGACTGCCGCCGAGGCCGAGCTGGCCGGCCCCTGGAAGATCGAGCCCGTTCCGGGCCGGCCGGGCGCGGTCGCCATCCTCCGGCTGTGGGAGGATCTCGCCATCGGCGATCCGCCGGTCGCCGTCCTCTGGCATCTCGAAACGGCGCGGCTCCTCTCCGTGCTCCTACCGGTGATCGACCGCGAGCCGCTCTTCCATTTAGAAGAGCAGGCAACCGCCGAGGGCTACCCGCTGGTCGCGGTGTACGGAGAGCAGGGGACGCAGGAGGCGGGCTGGTTCAACCGCTACGAGCCGCGGTGGGCCGAGGGGCTCCACCTGCTGGAGGCGATCGTGCGCTCGCCGTGGGCCCTCGCCACCCTGCTCGAAGCCGCCGGACCGGGCGCCGAGGAGCAGGTCGGCAGTATCCGCGCCCGCCGGCAGGCGGGGTAAGGTCCGATCGGGGGCCGGGCAGGCACGGGGGCTCTGCCCCTACCTGCCCGGCCTTCGGGGCGACGTGGAACCGCCGCCCCCCCCATTCCCCCGGGAGAGGGGGATCAAGAAAAGCCGTGGCGGTTCCGAGCCCCTCGGCCTCTGGTAGAATCCGGCCGATATTCCTGACAGGAGGTTTCGTATGCCCCGTCTGACCGGTTCGACAGCGGCTTGGCTCCTGGTGGCTCTCTCGGTGAGCGGCCCGGCGGCGGCGCAGGGGCCGTCGCGTCCCCGGCGTCCGGCGCCCAAACCGAGCGGCGGGAGCGGTGTCAAGGTCATGGCCAGCGAGGCCGACCCGAACGCCCTGGCCGTCGCCGCCGCCCCCGCCCTTGCCAAGGCCGCCGCCGACTTCACCGCCGGGCAGAAGGCCCTGCCGGCCGCCGAGAGCGGCGCCGGCGGCGCGGCCTACGCCACGGAGGACCTGTCGCGGCTCCTCTCCGGAGCGGAGGGAGCGGTCAAGCAGGCCCTGGGCGAGCCGGAGCTCACCCCCCTGCGCGACCGCGCCGCCCTCGCCTTCCGCCGCGCCCGCGCGGCGCTCGGCGGCGGCCAGGTCGAGCGGGCGGCGGCGGACCACGCCCTGGACTCCCTCGGGCAGTTCCTCGACCAGCTCGCCGCCCTGGCAGCGAAGGGGCCGGTGGCCGTCGAGCTCTGCGTCATCAGCAAGCCGGAGCCCGGGGCGCGCTTTTCTCTCCGGCCGGTGGGCGACCCGGCGGCGGTCAAGAGCCTGCCGGCGACCGACGGCCCGATCAACGCGGTGCGCGGGCTCTACGCCTACCGCCTGGAGCCCATGCCGGAGAACAGGGGGAAGAAGGGCAAGGCGATCCAGTGCGGCTGGACCGGCGGCGGCGGCGGCTCGGGCTCTGACACCTGCCTCGACCTCTTCGACGACGCCAAGACCCCCCTGGTCTGCGATTTCGCCCAGGGCTCCTGCGCGCGGGCCGCCGGCAGCTGCCCGTAAGGCCTCGGGTGGGCGGTGGTACGGATCGTCAACCGAAATGAGCTGCGGGTGCTCGCCATGCGGCGCTCCGGGCACCACGCGGTCATCCACTGGCTGCTCTGTCAGGCCGCCGGCCCCGCCCTGTTCCTGAACGACGGCACGCTCGACGGGCAGGGCGAGCTCGCCGGCAACCGCTTCAGCCGCTACCTCCACCTGTCGGAGGGGGAGGCGGCGCGCGACCGGGCGGGCGACTGGGTGGAGAAAGACCTCCTGGTCTGGAACCTGGAGGACCGCGGGGTCGCCGAGCTTGCCGAGCTCTGCCGGCGCTTCCGGGGCCGCGGGGCGAGCGGCCGGGTGCGCCACCTGGTGGTGGTGCGCGATCCCTGGAACTGGCTGGCGAGCCGCTTCGCGGCGGAGCCCGCGGACCCGCTCGACGGCGGCGCCGCCCTGGCGCGCTGGAAAGAGCAGCTGCGCGAGTGCCTGGGCCGCACCGCTCTCCTTCCCGACTGCCTGGCGGTGAGCTTCAACCGCTGGGTGGCGGAGGCGGGGTATCGCCGCGCCCTCGCCGCCGAGCTCGGCCTGGTCTTCGACGACGCCGGATTCCGCGAGGTCGTCTGGCCGGGCGGCTCCTCGTTCGGCAGCGAGGGGGTGCGGGCGGACAACGCCGTCGTCCTCTCCCGCTGGCGCGAGCGGGCGGACGACCCGGCCTTCCGCGCCGCCTTCGACGCCGAGACCGTCGAGCTGGCAGAGGCCTTTTTCGGCTGGAATCCCTTCTCCGGGACGCCGAGAGACGCAGAAATCGCTGAAACCGTGTCAGGATGATGCGATGGACCGACAGGCTGAGAGCGAGGAGCCCTTCCGCCAGCTCGCCGAGGCGATCGCGGCTCTGCGCGAGCGCAACGAGGAGCTGCGGGCGGCGAACGCCCGTGCCGAGGCGGCCAACGCCGCCAAGGACCACTTCCTCGCCACCCTGTCGCACGAGCTGCGCACCCCCCTGACCCCGGTCCTCGCCCTGACCTCGGCCCTGGAGAAGGACGACCGCCTTCCCGCTGACGTCCGCGACGCCCTGAGCACGGTGCGGCGGAACGTCGAGCTGGAGGCGCGGCTGATCGACGACCTGCTCGACCTGACCCGCATCGCGCGCGGCAAGCTCGAGCTGCGCCGCGAGGTCGCCGACCTGGCCGAGATCCTCGACCAGGCCCTCCTCACCTGCTGCACCGCGGAGGTGACCTCCGGCCGGCTCGCCGTCACCACCCAGCTGCTCGCCGGCGACCATCGCCTGTGGGCCGACGCCCCCCGCATCACCCAGGTGCTCTGGAACCTGCTCAACAACGCCGTCAAGTTCACCCCCGAGGGCGGGCGGATCGCCGTGCGTACCTGGGCCGAAGAAGGGCCGGAGGGGCGCCGGCTCGCCGTCGCGGTCGAGGACAGCGGGATCGGCATCGACCCCCAGGTGCTGCCGCGCATCTTCGACGGCTTCGAGCAGGGGGAGCGCACGATCACCCGCCGCTTCGGCGGCCTGGGCCTGGGGCTCGCGGTCTCCAAGGCGATCGTCGAGATGCACGGCGGCGAGCTGACGGCTGCGAGCCCCGGCCGGGACCAGGGGGCGACCTTGACCCTCCGGCTCCCGGTCGGCCCCCTCCCCGTCTCGACCGCGGAGCGCGACGCCTGCGGAGAGGGCGCCGGGGCGCCGCCCGCCGAGGAGCGCTCCCTCCACATCCTCCTCGTCGAGGACCACGCCGATACCGCGGCGGCCTTAGCCGAGCTCCTGGTGAGCATCGGCCACCGGGTGAGCCTGGCCGGCAGCGTCGGCGAAGGGCTGGCGGTCGCCGCCGGGAGCGCCGGGCGGCTCGACCTCGTGGTGAGCGACCTGGGCCTCCCCGACGGCAGCGGCCACGACCTGATGCGCGAGCTCTCCAGGCGTCACGGCTTGCGGGGAATCGCCCTCTCCGGCTACGGCATGGAGGAGGACATCGAGAACAGCCACGCGGCGGGGTTCTCCCTACACCTGACCAAGCCGATCAAGTTCCAGGACCTGATCGCCGCCATCGAGCGGGTGGGGACATGATCGACGACGAGGTCCGGCGAGCGCTCAAGCTGCTCGAGACGCTGATGACGATCTCGGGCCTGAACCGCCAGGACCTGGACCGCCGGCTCGGCCAGGGGCGCGGCTACGCGAGCCAGGTGCTGACCGGCCGGGTCGAGCTCAAATACCGCCACATCCTCGCCTTCCTGGAGATCGTGGACGTCGAGCCGGGGATGTTCTTCCGCGTCCTCTTCCCTGATCCCTTGGAGCAGCGCCAGCGGACGGGGGGCCGGATGATGGAGCGCCTGTTCCGGCAGCTGCACAAGGCGGGATACCACGACACCAAGGAGCCCCTTCCCCCGGCGGTCCCGCCCGCCGTCGACACCGAGGAGCTGGAGCGCCGCATCCACGAGGCGATCCGCGAGGTGCTGGGCAGCGGCGAGCCGCCGGCCGGCCGGCCGAAGAGCGAGCGGTAGTTACGCCTCCTCCGGCGCCGGCCGCTCCGCCGCCCGCTTGGGGCCCTCGGCGGGGGGGCCCAGGCGGTCCTTGACCGCGGCGTACTTGGTGTCGAGCGTCTCCCAGACCCGGGCGATCTGCTCCAGCCGGCGGTCGAGCTCGATCGTCCAGTGCTCGTCCTTGACCGCCTCCAGCTTCAGGCTGGCGATCCGATAGGAGAGGGCGTCGAAGCGCATCGGCAGGGCGCCCAGGAGGATCTTGGCGGCCAGGATCTCGGCTCCCTCTTCCACGTAGCGGTAGAGGTCGTTCAGGACCGCTCCGGCGAGCGTCACCCGGGCCTCCCGGGTGGCCAGGCGGACGCTTCCGCTCTCCGGCTCGACCAGCACCTCGGGGTCTTCGAGCAGGGCCTTCAGGAACCGGCAGCCGAGCACCGACTGCCCGGGCTCCTTGGGCGCCACGATGTCGCTCGACTCGTCGGCATCGGGCGCCTCGTCGAGCCAGGGGGCCTTGAAATCGGCCGCCACCGCGGCCTGACGGAGGAGGGTGAGCACGGTGCCCAGCCAGGTCTTGGCGGTGCTGCCGATGTAGAGGACCGGCCCGTCGATGACGCACTCGACCAGCCGCGTGCTCGGCCGCTGGCCGACGAGGAGCTCCTGCTCGGCGAGCTCTTTCAGCTGCTTGCGCTTCTTGGGGCCGACGAAGGGGGCGCCGGTGTGCTCCATCTCGACCCGGATCAACTCGCGCACCCGCTCGCGGACGGCGGTGGGGTCCGGCCGCCGGCGGTCGACCCGCACCCTGAAGACCCAGCGGTTCTTGCCCACCTCGTACGGCGCGTCCAGCTCGAAGGGGATGACCCCCATCCGCTCGCGTGTCTCCGACCCCGGCTCGATGGCGTGGAACGCCACCGCGTCGAAGTCCGGCCCCTCCGGCGGCACCGCGACGTTGCAACGGGTGACGCTCACTGTCTTGCCCAGAATTCCCATCTCCAGCTCCTCCATCTCGAACGAGAGGGCGGATCTTAGCGTATGGGCGGCGGGGGCGGGGGCGGAGAGGGCGCCGGCGAGGCCGGAGAGGTCGGGGATGCCGGAGTGGTGGGAGCGGGGGAGGGGACGGCTGTCGGCGGGGTTGTGGGCGGCGGCGGGGCTGCTTCCGCCGTCTCCGCGTCCGCCGTCTCCTCCCCGTCCAGCTCTCCGGACCGCTCCAGGTCGAGGCGCTGCGGCGAAGCCTCTGCGGTCTCCGGAGCGGCGTCCACCGGGACGACCGCTGCCGGGACGGAGACCTCCCCCAGGTCGACCCCGGTGGGGACCTCGACCGGTGTCTCCAGCGGCGCCCAGCCGTCCACCTGGCTCAGGTCGGAGGTGAAGACGAAGCCGACCCCGGAGTCGGTGGTCAGGTCCTCGACCAGGGGGGCCGCCTTGCGCCAAGCCTTCTGGACGGCGGGCTTGACGTACTGGGAGTCCCCGGCCCACTCCCCCTGCAGCGCCTCGGCCGACGGCTGGGCGGCCAGGTAGGCGGCGAGCGACTGCTCGGCTGCGGCGATTTCCTGGGCCTGGGCGATGAGGCGGTCGAGGTCCGCCGCCGCCCGGCGGTCCTTCGCGCGCACCGCCTGGGCGCGGACGGCCGTGAGCTGGCGGGCGAGCCGCGCCTGCGCCTGCTGCAAAGCCTGGAGCCGACGGGCCTCGTCGGCGGTCAGGGCGCCGCCCTGCTGCTGGCGCAGCGCCTCCCAACCATAGCTGCCGCGCAGGAGCAGATAGGCGGACGACAGGGCCTCCAGACCGGAGACGACCGCCGGGAGGTTCAGCCCCGCATGCGCCCAGACGGCTTTGAGCTCGGCCAGGTTCCGGCTCCCCGTGCTCAAGGCGCCGAAGAAAGCGGGGTCCTTGGCGAGGAAGGCGGCCTCCACGGCGTCGAGCGAGTGGCCCATGGCGTCGACCGCGGCCAGGAACGGGCGGTTCTTCGCCGCGGCCGTCGAGATGGCCGCGCTGGCCGCCGCGGTGAGGCCGCCCTTGGCGATCGCCAGGAGCTGCCGGGCGTCGATCGTCCGCCCCGCCGATCCCGCAGCCTGGGCCGCGACCCGCAGTGGGCCGAACGCGAAGAGCAGGCACAGGAGCCCGAGGCTCCTTGAGGCGCGGGATCGCAGCATGGCGTCAGACAGTATACGGAGCTTCCGGAAGCGCCGTCCTCCTTCTCGGCTACACTCCCGCGAGGAGGAGCGGAAGGATGGAGAGGATCGCCGTGCTGGAGGAAGGCCGCGAGGTCTCGCACCTGGCCGTCCGCTTCGACCTGCCGGAGGGGAAAGCGGGCGGTGGGGAGCCGCTCTGCTTCCTCTACCTCCACGGCTTCGGCTCCGTCCAGTCGGGAGAGAAGGCCGAGTTCTTCCGCCGCGCCGCCCGGGAGGCTGGATACGCCTTCTGCTCCTTCGACTTCCAGGGGCACGGCGAGTCGGGCGGCACGATGCGCGAGCTCACCCTGTCGCGCAACCTGGCCGACCTGGAGCTCGTCTGGCGGTACCTCGCCGCCCGTGGCCACGAGCGGATCTGCCTCCTGGGCTCGTCGATGGGCGGCGGCACCGGCCTCTGGTTCTCCGCCCTCCACCCGGAGCGGGTGGTGGCCGGCCTCCACATCGCGCTGGCCCTGGAGCTGGAGCGCGGTCTCCTCGCCTGGGCCGGCCCGGAGGGAGCGCGGGCCTGGGAAGCGAGCGGGGCCATCGACTTCAAGAACGACTTCGTCACCTGCGAGCTGGGCTGGGGGCTGATCGAGGACCTCCGCGCCCATCCGATGGAAGAGCTGCTCTCCCGCTACCGCACCCCGGCCCTCCTCCTCCAGGGCAAGCGCGACGACTCGGTCCCCTGGCAGACGGTGGTCGACTTCGCCGTCCGCTGCCCCTACGAGGCTCTCGACCTCCACCTCTTCGCCGACGGCGACCACCGGCTGACCGATCGCAAGGAACGGCTCTGGGAGCTGATGCTGGAGTTCCTGAAGGGGCGCGGGCTGCTCTGACGCCCCTCCCTGGCGGGACTCCCGGCCGCCTGTTATTCTCTTCCTCATGAATCCACTTGCCAGCCTTGTCGCCAGCGCGCTGCTCGCGCTCCAGACCGCCGCCCCGCTGCCGCCACCGGCCGCTTCCGTGCTCGCGGCGGATTCGCCGCAGACGACGGTGGCGGGCAACACCTTCCTCGCGCCTTCCGGGTGGCGGCTCTCGGTGCACGATCACGCGACGATCCTCGAGGCGCCGGAGGGGGGCTCGCGCATCGCGCTGATCGACCTCCAGGCGAAGGACGCGGACGGCGCGGTTGCCGCCGCGTGGGCGGAATACGGCGAGCTGAAATGGCCGCTGCTCAATACCAACGATCGCCCGGACCGGGAGGGGTGGGCGGGCATCCGCCTCTACAACTACCAGACCTCGCCCAACGAGAAGCGCAATGTGCAGGCCGGGGCGCGGCGCGCCAATGGCATCTGGACCGTCGTCATTTTTGACATGGATGAGGCCGTCGCCGAAAAACGCGCCGCGCAGGTGGCGCTGATCATGGGCCGGCTCCTCCCCAAGGGCTACCAGCGCGAGTCCTTCGCGGGCAAAAGCGCCAACCCGCTTGACGCGAAGCGCATCGCCCGGCTGTCGCGCTTCGTCGAGGAGGGCCAGAAGAAGCTCGGCATTCCCGGCGTCTCGATCGGCCTGATCCAGGACGGCAAGGTCGTCTTCGCCGACGGCTTCGGCAAGCGCGACCTGGCGCGGGCCGAAAAACCGGACGCCGACACCCTCTACATGATCGCCTCGAACACCAAGGCGATGACGACGCTGATGCTCGCCAAGCTGGTCGACGAAGGGAAGCTCACCTGGGACACCCCGGTGACGACGGTCCTCCCCGCGTTCAAGCTCGGCGACGCCGACACCACCCGCCGCGTCCTGGTGCGGCACCTGATCTGCGCCTGCACCGGGCTGCCGCGCCAGGACCTCGAATGGATCTTCCAATTCGCCGGGCTGACGCCGGACGGGGCGCTCCAGACGCTCGCCGGCATGCAGCCGACGAGCAAGTTCGGCGAGCTCTTCCAGTACTCGAACCCGCTGGCGTCGGCGGGCGGCTACGTCGGCGGCCACGTCGCCTTTCCCGACCTGGAGCTCGGCGCCGCCTACGACGAGGCGATGCGCACGCGCGTCTTCGCGCCGCTCGGCATGAGCGCGACGACCTTCGACTTCCAGCAGGCCTTCTCGGGCAATCACGCCACCTCGCACGGCGCGGACGTCGACGGCAAGCCGGCCTACGCGGTGATGGAGGCGAACTACTCGGCCATCCCGGTCCGGCCGGCCGCCGGCGCCTGGAGCAGCGTGCGCGACGTCCTCAAGTACGTGGCCATGGAGATCGACGAAGGGCTGCTGCCCGACGGCAAGCGCTACATCGCGCGCGACCCGCTCCTCGCCCGGCGCGCGCCGCAGGTGGCGATCTCGAAGGACGTGACCTACGGGATGGGGCTGATGGTCGACACCACCTACGGCATTCCGGTGATCCACCACGGCGGCGACATGATCGGCTATCACAGCGACATGATCTGGCTGCCCCAGCAGCGCGTCGGCGCGGTGATCCTCACCAACAGCGACGAGGGACCGCTCCTGCGCGGGCCGTTCCGCAGGAAGCTGCTCGAGCTGCTGTTCGACGGCAAACCGGAAGCCGACGCCGACGTCGCCGGAGCGGCCAAGAACTTTTACGCCGACGTGGCCGCGGCGCGCAAGCTGCTCACCGTCCCCGCCGATCCCGCCCTGGCCGGCAAGCTCGCCGCGCGCTACTCGAACCCGGCCTTGGGCGACGTCGTCGTGCGCCACGCGGGCGACGCGACGGTGTTCGATTTCGGCGAATGGAAGAGCGAGGTCGCCACGCGCCGCGAGCCGGATGGCTCGATCTCCTTCGTCACCACCTCGCCCGGCATGGAGGAGATTCCCCTGGTGGTCGGCGGTTCCGGCGACCAGCGCACGCTCACCCTGCGCGACGCGCAGCACGAGTACGTCTTCGCGGAGCGGTAGAACGCCGGAAGCTCCCTACTCCGCGAAATCCAAAATCAGCTCGGTCCACATCCGGCCCGGGACGTCGTCGCGGGTCGCCGGCTGGAAGCGGGTCTGCCGGGCGGCTTCCAGGGCGGCCTCGTTGAATCCCAGGTTCGAGGGATCGCGCTCGCGCAGGATGGCCGAGATCACCCGCCCCTCCTCGTCGACCAGCAGGCCGACCCGGATGCTCACCCGTTTGCCGCTCCCCTTGGCCGCCGCCGGGTAGTCGTAGCGCGGAAGATCGAGCGGCACGGGCGCCGACACCCCGGGGCCGGGGCGGATGAGGTCGCCGCGCTTCATCGGCTCGGTCGTCACGGTGAGCGCCGGCTCCTCGGGCAGCACCAGCCGCGGCGGCTTGGCCTCGGCGCGATGGGCGCCCGGCGGGGCCGGCTCCCGGTCCGGCGGGGTGGCGACGGGCCGGGATTCGACGTCGATCGCCGAGGCCGGCGGCGCCTGCGATCCCGTCGATCCCGCTGGAGTCCCGGGGGTGGAGACCGGCCCCGGCGAAGCCCTCTGCACCGGAGTGCGGGAAGCTTCCGAGGGCGGCGGAGCGGGTGGTCCGCCGGGGGCGAAGTGCCAGGCGATCCCCGCTCCGACCAGGGCCATGGCGACCAGGGCCGCGGCGATCCCGACGGCCTGGAAGGAGCGGCGGCGGGGCTCCGGGGGCGGTTCGCGCGACATCGCCGACGTCGCCGACATTGCCGGCATCGGTGGGACCGCCGTCCGCTCGCCGCCCCGGCGCATGGGGAGGAGGGTCCAGGTCTCGTCCTCGTCCAGGCGCGGCTTCAAGGGGAAATCGAGCTCCGGTCCGGCGGCCGTGGCGGCGGGTCTCGCCGGCACGGGCCTCGGCGCCGCGATCGGGAGCGCCGTTATCGGGAGCGCTGCTGCGGTCGGCAGCTGCCGGGTCTCCGGGCGCGGCGGCGGCGTGGAAGCGGGTGAAACCGGAGCCGGGGGGACCGGGGCCGTCACCAGGACCGGGGCCGGCGTCCGGGCGTCGGGGGGCGGCGTCGCCACCGCCCCGAACTCCCAGTCGAGGCGGATCTGGGTCGAGCCGGGGGGTGGGCTCGTCGCCGGAAAGCCCTCGGCGGCATCGGCGGCATCGGCCCCCAGTGGCAGGAGGACGCCGAGCACCGCCTCGAAGTCGCGCGCCGCGAGCGGGTAGCGCGTCTGCACCTGGGCGATCGAGCGGAGGAACTCCTCGGCCCCGGGCATCCGGTCCTGGGGCTTCTTGGCCAGGGCCTGCCGGACCACCGCCCGCAGGTCGTCCGGCACCGTCCCCTTGGGGTCGACCTCGTCGAACTCCAGCGGGGGTCGCAGCAGGTGGCCGGCCATGAACGACGGCGCGTCCTGGCCATGTACCGGGCAGCGGCCGGTGAGCAGCTCGTAGAGCACCACGGCGAAGGAATAGAGGTCGCTCTGCGGGCCGATCCCCCGCCCCTCGAACTGCTCGGGCGAGGCGTAGCGCGGCTTGCCGAGGAAGATGCCGGTGGTGGTCAGCCCGTCGCCCGTCGACCCCACCGCCTTGGCGATCCCGAGGTCGATCAGCTTGATCAGCGGCCGCCCGTCGCCGTCCCGCTCCAGCATGACGTTGTCGGGCGAAATGTCGCGGTGGACGATCTGCTGGCGGTGGAGGTAGGAGAGGGCGCGCAGGGTCTGGCGGGCGACCTCCAGGGCGAGGGGGAGCGGTGGCGGCCCGTAGCTCTGCAGCACGTCCAAGAGCGACCAGCCGTCGATGTGCTCCATGACGATGAAGGCGATCCCCTCGTCGTCAACGGCGAAGTCGTAGATCGTCGCGATGTTCGGGTGGCGCAGGCGGATCGCCACCTTGGCCTCGCGCAGGAAGCGCTCCGCGGCGGCGCTCTTGCCCTCGACCTGCGGGCGCACCACCTTGACCACCCGGATCTCGTCGAGCAGCCGGTGGCGGACCTTGTACACCGCCCCCATGCCCCCCTCGCGGATCTTGCCGAGGATCTCGTACTTGCCGTCGATCTGCTCGGTCAACAAGGCCAAGCGACTTCCTCCTGTCCGGCGCGGAAATGGAGAAACTGGATCTACTTAAGCATACCACTGGACGGCGGCGGCTCACTCGGCGAAGTCGAAGACCAGCTCGGTCCACATCCGGCCGGGGAGGCCGTCGCGGGTCGCCGGCTGGAAGCGCGCCTTGCGGGCGGCGTCCAAGGCGATCTCGTTGAACCCCAGGCCCGACGGATCGCGCTCGGCCAACAGCGTGTCCAGGACCCTGCCGTTCTCGCTGACCAGGAGGGCCACCCGCACTCTCGCCCGGCGGCCGCTGCCGCGGGCGGCCGGGGGGTAGTCGTAGGTCGGCAGGCCGCGGGCCACCGGCTCGACCCCCCCCGTGCCGGGGAGGATGAGGTCGCCGCGCTCCATCGGCCGCACCCGGCCGCGGGGGGGGCTGGCTGGCGGTGGTCCCTTGGGCGGGAGAGAGAGGGCGCTCGTCGGGACGAGCGGCGCGGCGAGCGGCCCCCCCGCCCGGTGTGCCGGCCGGGAGGTCCCTGCCAGGAGATACCACCCGATCCCACTGCCGACGAGCGCCAGCGCCAGCGCGGCCCGCATCCGGGCGGAGCGCCCGGCCCCGGGTCCCGGCTCTTGCGGGGCCGGTGCGGGGAGCGGGCTCGGCAGCCCTTCGCTCCGGTCGATCTCCTGCCGGTCCCAGGCGTCGTCCTCCTCGGCCTCTTCCACCGGTTCCCCCTGCAGCCGGCCCTCCTGGGTGGGGACGCCGCGCAGCGGCATCGAGACCTGCCGCGTCGTCTGGGAGGTGAGGCCCAGGGCCCGGCTGAACGACGCCGGCGGTCCTCCGTCCTCCGAGACGAGCTCCAGCCGCCGCATCAGGCGCAGCTGGGTCGGGTCCTCCAGCTCCGCGTCCGGGCCGTCCCCCGTGCTCGGCGGGAGGAGGATCGCGAGCACTTCGTCGAAGGTCGGGTCGGTGAGCAGGTAGCGCTCCTGCACCTGGACGATGGCGCGGCCGAACGCCTCGGCCCCCGGCATCCGCTCCAAGGGTTTCTTGGCCAGCGCATGGAGGATCACGGCGCGCAGGTCGTCCGGCACGTTCCCCTGCGGGTCGACCTCCTCGAAGGGCAGGGGGGGCCGCAGCAGGTGACCGGCCATCAGCGACGCCGCGTCGGTCCCCTCGATCGGGCAGCAGCCGGTGAGCAGCTCGTAGAGCACCACGGCGAGAGAATAGAGGTCGCTCTGCGGGCCGATCCCCTGGCCTTCGAACTGCTCGGGCGAGGCGTAGCGCGGCTTGCCCAGGAACACCCCGGTCTTGGTCAGCCCGCCGCCGGAGGCCTCCATCGGCTTGACGATCCCCAGGTCGATCAGCTTGACCTGCGGCTGGCCTTCGTCGTCGCGCGACAGCATGAGGTTGTCGGGCGAGATGTCGCGATGGACGACATGCTGCCGGTGGAGATAGGCGAGCGCGCGCAGAGCCTGGCGGGCGATCTCCAGGGTGAGGGGGAGGGGCGGCAGACCATAGGTGCGGAGCACCTCCAGGAGGGTCCAGCCGTCGATGTAGTCCATGACGATGTAGGACGTGCCATCCTCGTCGACGGCGAAGTCGTGGAGCAGCCCGATGTTCGGGTGGTGCAGGCGGATGGCGATCTTGGCCTCGCGTAAGAAGCGCTCCGCGGCGGCGCTCCGTCCCGGCGCCTGGGGGCGGAAGACCTTGACCACCCGGATCTCCTCGAGCAGCCGGTGGCGGACCATGTACACCGCCCCCATGCCGCCCTCGCGGAGCGTGCCGAGGATCTCGTACTTCGCCTCCAATTGCTCGTTCAGGCGCGCCAAGCTACACTCCAGGCGAGGACTCCTCCCCGCCGACCTATTCAGAGATTGGCACTTAGGATAACACTGCGCGGGCAAGGATTGGAGCCTTCGCGTGGATGGCGAAAGGGTCGCCGGAGACCGGTCTCCCCGGGGGGCCGCCGGCTGTGCTACGGTCGGAGGGCGGCCCCGAGAGACCGCCGGACGCTCGCCGGTCCGCCCCCGGCCCTGCGGCTGTCGCCGCGAGCGGAACCCCACCCGCTCCCGGCGGGGAAGACCTCCCCGAAATTGGGGAACGCTTCCCCCAAAGTGGGGAAGGCTTCCCCGAAATCGGGCGACGCTTCCCCCATTTGAGGGAAGTCTCCCCCGAAATCGGGCGACCCTTCCCCGAAATTGGGGAAGAGTTCCCCCATCTTGGGGAACCCTTCCCCAATTTTGGGGAACCCTTCCCCGAAGTTGGGGAACCCTTCCCCGAAATCGGGCAACCCTTCCCTAACTTTGGGCAAGCCTTCCCCAATTTGGGGGAAGCCTTCCCCAATTGTCCCCTTGTCCTGGGGACAGGTCTCCTGCCTTTTGGCGCGCTCCCCGAGCTCGCGCCGGGTTCCTGATCCACGAAGCCAGGTTCCTGAGGACGGTGGAGAGTGTCTAGGCCGTCTCGGAAGGACTCCCGGGCGGCTGCGGTAGGTTTCCTCGACGCTGCGGAGGTGCCGGGACGGCGTTGGGACGCCGCGCTACGTTCCCGAACTGAGCAGAAACCTCACCGTGAGGGTTGCGAAGCATCGGCGACCTTCCCAGATGCTATGTTGAGGCGCCCTTTCTAGGAGGTGAAGCGCATGGCGCAGATTCTCGTCCGCGACCTTGATCCTACGCTTCTCGACCGGCTGAAGAGTCAGGCCCAGCAGCATGGGAGATCCTTGCAAGGAGAGGTCAAGGCGATTCTGGAGGCCTCGGCCCGACTCTCGCCGAGCGAGGCTCGCGCCCTCGCCGAGCAATGGCGGGAGCGTCTGGCGGCTCGGCTGCAGAGCGACAGCGCCGATCTGGTCCGCGAGGACCGGGAGCGGTGAGGCGGTTCGTCGTTGAGATCGCCCATCGGCGCTACCTTACCGCCGAGGAGGATCCCTGGGAGCGCCGGCGTCCTCGCCGGCTCTTATCGTAGGGTCAGAGTCCTTAGATGAAGCTTCCGATCGGGTCCCTCCCCCCTGGGCCGGCGGGAGGATGGGGATGGGGGGAGGACAGGAGGGGGGTGGCAGCCGATATCGCCTGAGCGGCTTCGCGAGGCCCGAGACTCTCTCCCGCTTTGTAGTACCCTTCTCTCCGATCCGAAAATGCTGTCTCCCTCGCGGGATGATTATGAGCGACCTGCGCCACCGTCTACGCCTGCTCCATGTCTCCGACCTGCACGAGCGCGGGTCGCGGGAGCAGGAACCCTGGCGCCGCCGCCGGGTGCTCGGGGAGGCCTGGGACCGCAATCTGGCGGAATTGCTCCAGGATGGACCGATCGACCTCGTCTGCTTCACCGGGGACGCGGCGGATTGGGGGCTCCGCGAGGAGTATGAGAAGGCCGGAGAGTTCCTTCACGCTCTCCTGGAGCGCCTCCACCTCACGCCCGATCGCCTCTTCGTCATCCCTGGGAACCACGACATCGAGCGTCCCGTCCACGAGGCGACCTGGAAGCGCCTCCGGGAGGTCGGTCCCCAGGTGGACGAGCTCGGGCTCGCGCGTTGGCTGGCCGGTGGGCCGCCGCCCCTTGGGGTCGAGGCCGGCTGGCGAGACGAGATCCTGGCTCGACAGAGTGGCTATCGCCACTGGGTACGAGAGGTCTTGGGGCGTCCGGAGCTTGACCCCGAGCGGTCTCCCCACGGCCGGCTCGGCTACCGTGCCACCCTGGAGATGCCGGGCTGGGGCTTTCCCATCCACCTGATCGGGTTCGACACCGCCTGGCTCTGCGGCGATGACCACGATGCCGGCAAGCTCCGGTTGACCGATAGTCAGGTTCTGAGCCTCACGAACGATGCCCAGGGGGACCCTCTCCCGGGCCTTCGGCTCGTCCTGATGCACCACCCCTTCGGCGAGCTGGCGGACGGCGCCGCCTGCCGCCGGCTCCTCCATGGCCGGGCCGACCTGGTCCTGCGCGGTCATCTCCACGAGACCGAGGTCGAGACCTGGGTAGACCCCGACCGCAAGGTCCGTCAGTTGGCCGCAGGCTGTCTCTACGAAGGCCACCGGGCCGATTGCTACCCGAACGCCTGTCAAGTCTGCACGTTGACCTTGGATGCCCAAGGGCACGTCCTCCAGGCGGATCTCCGCTTCCGGAGCTTTGCGAAGCGCGGTCACTGGTTCGACGACGACAGTCTCTATAACGACAGCCGCGGTGGCCGACTCACCTGGTTCTTTACGGAGACACCGAAACAAGCCGCTATCTCCAATCCCTACGATCCCTGGACCCCCGTGATGGCACCACACTTCGTTGGCCGGCGGCAATTGTTGCGTCGTCTCGAAGCAGCGCTCGCGGAGGGCCGGAGCGTGTCTCTAGTAGGAGATTGGCGGATCGGTAAGTCGTCCGTGCTCCAGACCTGGTTCGAGAAGCAGCGCGACAAAGGACGGGAGGTCCAGTTGCTGAGTGGAGGAGGATCGGAGGGGGCCTCACCGCAAGCCCTCGTCGAGAAGATCACGGGACGCCCTTGTAGCGAGGAGGTTGACTTGGCCGCAGAGGCCCTGGAGCGGTGGGTGCAGACGAAGGGCCTCCCCGGATTGCCACCCCTCCTCCTGATCGACGAGCTCGACAGCATGGTGCCCTGCTTCGAGCACCGCTTCTTCGAGCGCTTGCGCGGGATGCTCGGCCGGATTGTGCTCGTCCTGGCGTCCTGCCAAGAACTGGATCTTCTCTACCGAGAGACCGACCGGGCCTCTCCTTTTTTCAACCGCCTCGAGCTCCAGCGGGTGGGGCTGCTCGAGCCGGCGGAAGCCAGGCTGCTGATCGCTAGGGGGGGTGGGCTCCTCGCGCCCCAGGATCGCGAACTCCTGTTCCGCTGGGCGGGCCGTCACCCCTTCTATCTCCAGTTGCTAGGCCGACACCTAGGGGACGCCAGGCGCAACGGCCAGGCGACCGAGCAGGCCCTGGATCTCTTCAGGACCGAGGCGGCCTCCAGTCTTCGCGAGCTGTGGAGGGTGCTCGACCCGCGGGACCGCGAGAGCCTGAGAGCGACGATTTCCGGCCGGGCCTGCCTGCGGCTGAGCCTGCGGATGCGCGGGTTGGTCACCGACGAGGGATGGCTCTTCGGGGAGGTACTCGCGGATTGGCTGCGGGAGGAGACGTGAGCAAAGACACGCCTTTGCTCCCGGGATATGTGCAGTTCATCTGGATGTTTTTTATGCAGCCGGTAACTCTGAATCATCGGTTGAAAGCTTGTGGCATTGAAGAACCCGATGCCTCGGGTTGGAAACTCTGGAGGAACAGAGAGTCTGTTTCTGAGCGCGACGCTCTGCACGCCTATCTTCGAAGGTTGACAGTTCTTTTCCTGGTTGTACCTACTTCAGTAACACTGGTGTTTGGTGGTCTCCGCCTAGCAGGCATACCTGTTCAGATTAATGAGGCCGCCTTAATCTGTGGCTTGGCTGGAGGTATGGCCTTTGGCTTCGCAGTCGGTATTGCTGAAGGTGTGGCCGTGGCGGTCGCAGTCGCACTCGCCCCAGGTAGTACTGGAGCTGTGGCTGACGGCGTCGCCATCGGCGTCGCTGGAGGCATTGCTTATGGCGTGGTCGGAGGCGTGGCCGAAGGCGCCGCCGGAGGTGTGGCTGGAGCCGCGGCCGTCGGCGTGGTCATCGCCGCGGCCATCACCCTGGTCCGAGGCATAGTCGGAGGTCTAGCCGGAGTCCTCTCGGTAATTATAGTTTACTGCCGGCTTTTCACTTATCCCTTCGAGGTTCTCCTAGAAAGCGTACTCTATGGAACGGAACGCTTTCGTGGCATTCCACTTCTTCGGTTTTCTCCAGTGCTGTACCATGACCTGAGTTATCTGCCCTATCCATTTCTCGGCCAGCACATTCTCCTCGTCGCCAAGCGCGACCCCGAACTGGCACAACGAGTTCTCGCAGCTTGCGCCATCGCGCCTGGGCAGAGAACGATCGGGCGCCGAACTTTGATCCAACTCCAGGCCCTGGAGCTTATGCAGGCCGCAAAGGCCCAAGACTTTCCACTCCTCTCCTCGGATTTGGTCGGCGTCTGGCTCCCCGGAATTGAGGAAGCGGACCCTCTCCTCTTAGGCTTCGCAGAGGCCTCCCGCTACCTCAACTCGGTGATGAACACAGAGAATCCCTATCATCGCCACAGACAGCTGGAACGTGCTCGCTATGAGCTCGCCGCTCTCCGCAATCGGCTGCGAGGGGCGGACTCGGAGCTGGCCCGCGCTCTCTACTCCGGCCCACTGCCAGTCTGGGAACTGGCCGTGGGAGAGCTGCTCCAGCAAGCGAAAGAGGATTCCACCGCTCAACTCCCCAACCCCTTCCGTCCCAAAGACCCGCTCGACCATGAGCAGGGGCGAGATCTTTTCCGTGGGAGAGAGGAGCTGGTGCGAACGGTCGAGACGCTACTGGGGGAACCCGGCAAGGGTTGCTCGATCGCTCTCCTGGGACCGCGGCGCTGCGGCAAGACTTCGCTATTGAAGATGCTGCCGCTTTTCTTGCCGGACGCCGTCTGCGTTTTCTTTGATCTTCAGGACAACCCCATCGACTCACCTGCCTCGTTCTTCTCTGCTTTGGCCCGTCGTGCCCGCGAACAAGCGCGACGAGATCGCGGGCTCACTTTGCCAGACCTCCCAGAGGGCTCGCCCTTCGAATCGGGGAGTCGCTGGCTCGAATCTCTGGACGACCTTCCAGGCGGTCACCGCCTTCTCCTTTGTATCGACGAGTTCGAACGCCTGGAGAGCCTGTTTCCCGGTTCCAACCGCGAGTTGCTCCAACTCATGGGTCTCTTGCGAGCCACGATCCAACACCGGCGACGGGTACGCATTCTCGTGGCAGGCACCGCACCGTTCGAGGATCTGGACGCCCTCTGGCACGACCACCTGATCAACTCGCGGGAGATCCGGATCGGCTACCTCGACCGGCAGACCGCCACGGATCTCCTTCGCCATCCCATCCCCGAGTTCCCGGAAGATGCGGTGCCGGAGGAGGTCGCGACGGCGATCGTCGAGCGCACGGGCGGACAGCCCAACCTCGTACAGCTTTACGGTTCCCTCCTCGTCAACCTCCTGAACGCCGAAGATCGACGCCAGGCGACCCTCCAGGACGTGCCAAGGATTGAAGCCGACGTCCTGGCCCAGGAGGTTTCCTACTTCCGCAATCTCCTCCAGGCCCCGCCCGCCGCCCGCGCCGCCCTCGTGGCGCTGGCCCAGGACCAGAGGCCGGAGATCGACCCGCCCACCCGGCGCTGGCTCCGGCGGCGGCTGCTGGTGACTGAGGAGGATCGGCTGAGCATGCCGGTGTTGGGGGCGTGGATCCGGGCGGAGGAGGTGGGCTGAGGGAGCACTCAGCGAGAGCCGGAGCCGACCTCAGCCAGCTCATAGACCATCTGATTCGGCTCATCCACTCGCCGGGAGGCGTCGAGGATCTCCATCGAGACGACGTTTCCACTGGCGTCGTAGTCGAGGATGACGCCGGGCTTTTCTTCGTCGCTCTCTGCGACCGGATGGCTGCTGAGGAGGATGCTCAAGGTGTCCGTTCTGGCGTCATAGATGACTCGCATGGGGCCTCCAGTACTTCGCTACTTTACTCGTTCTGTAGGCGGACACCACTTCCGGCGACTCGCGATCCATGTCGACGAAGACCCGCAAGAGGTAAAACTTCGATGCTGCTGCATCCCAGGTGCGCTCCTGGTAGACACACCGCCCTAACCGCTGGGGCTCGCTCTGTGCTGGAGCGCGCAGCACGGCGGTAACCTCCTCTTCCAGGATGCTTCGACGCGCCAGTTCAAATCGGGCGTGCTCGGTGAACCGAAACTCTCCGAGAGGCGGACAGGCAGGAGCAAGAACCATCTTGGCCTCGACTGTGTCCGGCAGGCTCTACCGCTAGTGTGACGAAGGGACAGCGGTCAGCAGCTGCGTCGGGAGGGTCACGGCGGAAGTCTAACACCTTCCAGCACGGCGGGCCCGGAGCCATTCATCCCATGTTATACTATGCTCCAATAGCTAAGTGAAAATCGGAGGTCCTCCTGTGCAGTTCTCCAAGTGCTTGTCTCCATTGCTGCTTCTCGCCTTGGTCCCGTCGGTCGTGCTGGCCGCTCCTGCTCGGACCGTGGTCCCCCAGCCGGCCGCGACGCCGGGCCTGGTGCGGGTACCGCAGGACGCCCGCACGCTCGACCAGGCGATCTCGCAGGTCGTGGCGGGTGGTGCCATCGAGCTGGCCGCGGGCACCTATGTGGCGCCGACGACGGGCTTCCATGTCACGAACCCCGGCAAGAGCTTCACGATCCGCGCCGCCTCGGGGGCGGCGGTGGTTCTCGACGGCGGCGCCAGCCATCCGATCTTCGTGTTGCGCAACACCAACCACTCCCAGAGCAGGCGGATCGGCTTTGAGAACCTGATCTTCCGGAATGGCGGCGGGGGCTCTACGACGCTTTCGGCCGGGGTCACCGTCGACGCCGGCGAGGCCCGTTTCGTCGGCTGCCGCTTCGAGAACAATGCCGGGGCGGCGGGGGTCGCGGGCGGCGCCGTCAAGGTCCGGAACGGCTCCAATGTCACCTTCATGAACTGTACCTTCATCGGCAACAGCTCGCCCACCAGCGGCGGCGCCATGCTGGTCAACGAGTCGACCGTCGAGGTGATGGGCGGCGCCTTCCTGAGCAACCGCGTCAACCTGCCGGATCAGGAACCGTCCTCCCACGGCGGCGCGATCAACGTGACCGATGGGACGCTCCACGTTTCGAACGCTCTTTTCCAGGACAACCAGGCGGGCTGGGTCGGTGGCGCCATCTTCGCCCTGGGGACCTGGACCGCCATCCCGGCGACGCCGCACGCCTACGTGTCCGTCACCCGCTCGACCTTCAAGGCCAACTTCATCGCCACGCAGCCCTGCTGTCCGCCGCCGGGCGATCCCACCGGCGGCGCCATTCACGTCGAGGATCAGACCACGCTCGACGTGAAAGAGTCGCGCTTCGTCGACAACCAGGCGCAGTTCGGCGGCGCGCTCGACAGCTACCGCGCGCTGATCAACGTTTCCGGCTCCACCTTCCAGGGGAACGGGGGCAACGTGGCGGGCACCGGCCTGGCCGTCGGCGGGGCGATCTGCGCGCTCTCCAACGACTTCCTCGACAGCCTGACCGCGAGCGGCCAGAACCCCCGGCCGGCCGGGGTGACCGTGGCCGATTCGCTGCTCCAGGGCCGCCATGCCGGCGGCGGTCCCACCGGCAACGCGGGAGGGTGCCTCCTGGCGGCCGGCGACGGCCAGCACCTCTATGGCCTGGACGGGCTGACTCCGGACGGCACCCTGGCGACCAACCGCACCCCGGTACAGATCACCGGCTCCGTTTTCGACGATTGCGACGTCGTCCAGAGCCCCACCGCGGTGGGCAGCACAGGCGGCGCCATCAACGGCTCGCTCGTCGCCCTCACCCTGGCCGACTCGCTGCTGCTCGATTCGGACGCCATCGGCCGCGGCAGCGGCGGAGCGCTTTTCCTGGCCGGCGAATCCGCTGCGCAGATCGCGCGGACGACCTTTGCCGGCAACACCGCCGACAGCTCCGGGGGAGCCATCTTCTCCGGCGCCTCGAACGTCGCGGTCGACAGCTCCCGCTTCATCGCCAACGGCAGCCCCGGGAGCCTCGGCGCGGCGCTCTACGCCATCCCCCTGGGGAGCGGCCTTCCGCACGCCGGCCCGGGCGACGCGAGCGGCGTCCTGTCCGGGACGCTCTTCAGCCAGAACACCGGCGTGCCCCTGTGGGACGTCGATTTCGGCGGCGCGAGCCCGGTCAACACGCTCCAGTACAATGGCAACGATTTTTTCAGCCCGATTTTCGGCGACCGGATCTACGTCAACACGTTCACCGATCCCGGCCGCGGCGGCTACGACGTCGGCGGTCTCAACAACGTGATCGTCAACCGCTTCGGCGGCCCCTCGACGGTCAAGGCGCCGGTCCCCAATCGCGCGCCCTTCGCCTCTCCGGCCGCCGGATCGCTCAAGGCGATCCCGATCACCGGCTCGCCGTCGGCGCCGTCCACTCCCTTTCTCGCCTACGCCTGGGCGGGAGGCAGCGCGACGCTCAACGGCGTGCCGCTGCCCCGGCACGAAGGCTTGATCGAAGACGCGCCCCCCGGCAGCTACACGCTCGCCGTGGACGGCGTGACGGTCGACACCGCCGCCGTCCAGGGCTCCCGCTGCACCGCGGACCCGGTCCTCTGCGTGGCGAACGAGCGGTTCCACGTCCAGGTGCACTGGCAGCTG
>DASQPA010000346.1:0-13495 GCA_035644215.1 Thermoanaerobaculia bacterium | reverse complement strand
CTCCTTTTCCTCAGCATCCCCCCACTTCTGATTCCCTGCTCCCCATTTCTCGCGCCGGAGCCCTTGCTCGGCGCCCAAGCTGCCCATTTCTTCCTTCGAGCTCCCCTCTTCTGGCGCCGAGCTCCCTCATCGGGCTGTGGCGCTGCCAAATCCGTCGACACCGCCCCGGCGGGTCGGATCTTCGGGGCGATCCCAACGCCCAGCACCCGCTACCGCGTCCCTCCCGGCCCTCTCTACGGCCAAAGTTAGCGCCTATGCCCTCCCGGCCCCTCTCCCGGCCCTCCGCCCGGACCGTCGGGAGAGGGAAGCTTCTGTATAGGAGGAGATGGGCCAGCTCCGGCGATTCTGGCCCGCGGTGGGCGGTGGTGGAGCTGGGGGAGCCGCATTGACCAGGATATAGTTTGGTCCATGGGTACCAGGCGCAGGCCGATCCTCCACGCCCTCGCCGCGCTGCTCTTCCTCGCGTTCCCCGCGCTCTCCCAGCTCCCGGTCCTCGGCAAGCCGGCCACCTCGCCCGCGCCCCATCCGGCTCCTGTACACCCGGGCGCGCCGCGGCTGGTCCAGGTTCTCCAGCAGCCCGGCAGCTGGGAGCACGCCGCAGCCCGCCTGCGGGACCGGGCGATCGATTTCCTCCCGTCGCTCGGCGCGGCGCTGGTGGTGCTGATCGTCGCTTTTCTTCTCTACCGGGTGACCGCCGGGATTCTCCACGGCCTGCTGCGCCGCACCCACGCCGATTCCGCGGTCCAGGACATCGTCCTCCGGCTGGTCAAGTTCCTGGTCTTCGCCTTCGCCCTGGTGATGGCCGCCGGGCAGCTGGGATTCCAGGTGGGCTCGGTGCTCGCCGGCCTGGGGATCGTCGGCCTGACCGTGGGGCTCGCCGCCCAGGACAGCCTGGCGAACCTGGTGGCGGGGATCACCATCCTCTGGGACCGCCCCTTCCACATCGGCGACAACGTGACCATCGCCGGCACCTACGGTCAGGTCCGGCAGATCGGCCTGCGCACCACGCGCCTCCTGACCGTCGACCAGGTGGACGCCATTCTGCCCAACAAGATGGTGATCAACGAGAAGATCCTGAACCACACCCTGACTCCCCAGCTGCGCCTCAACGTGCCGGTCGGCATCGGCTACGACGCGGACATCGGCGCGGCGCGGCAGGCCCTCCTCGCCGCGGTCGCCGGGCATCCGCAACTCGCCGAGGACCCCAAGCCCAAGGTGGTGGTCAAGGAGCTCGGGGACTCGGCGGTCCAGCTGGAGCTCCGGGCCTGGCTGCGCGACCCCCACAAGGAGCGCGAGGTCTTCTGCGAGCTCCTGGAGCTCGCCAAGGTCACCCTGGACCAGGCCGGAATCGAGATGCCCTTCCCGCAGCGGACGCTCCATCTCGCCGACCCAGGGGCCCTGGAGCGGCTGACCGGAAGGTCGCAGGAGAGGGGAGAGACGACCTAACGCGGACCTCGCAATCCCGCCGCTAGGAGGGGGGTGGCATGCGAAGGCGCTTCCTACGCCGCCGGCGCCGGCACCCCGAACCGCTCCCGCAGCAACCGCCGGATCTCCCCGATCAGGAAGATCGACCCGCAGGCGACCAGGGTCTTGCCACCCAGGGCGAGGGCGCGGTCGAGCGCCGCCTCCGGCTGCGGCTCGACGTAGATCTCCGCCGCCGATCCGTCCGGCCGTTCGGGCAGCAGGCCGGCGAGGGTGGCGGGGTCCTGGGCGCGGGGGCTCGCCGGGGTGGTGAAGACGAATCGCCCCACGTGCGGGGCGAGCGGGGCGAGGATGCCCCGGACGTCCTTGTCGGCGAGCACCCCGAAGAGGAGGTCGACCGGATGCCCGAGATCGGGGGCGCCGGCGAGAAAGGCGCCGAGCGTCTCGGCTCCCCCGGGATTGTGGGCGGCGTCCAATAGGACACGCCTCCCGCCGGAAATCTCGACCTCTTCCAGCCGCCCCGGCCAGCGACAGGCCGCAGCGCCGCGGGCCACGGCGCCGGCGTCGAGCCGCGGGAAGCCGGCACCGGCGAGGATCTCCGCCGCCCGTACCGCGAGCCCCAGGTTCTTCGCCTGGTGGGCGCCCAGGAGGGAAATCTTGAGGTCGTACCGGCCCACCGGGGTCACCAGGCGAAGGCGCTGCCCCCGCCCTGGGGGCCGCTGGGGCTCGATCTCCTCGATTCGCACCTCGGCGGGAGCGAAGCGGAGGTCCGCCCCGACCTCCGCCGCGACCGTCCGCACCGCATCCGCCGGCTCGGCCTCCTCGATCCAGGCGAGGGCCGGCCGGCCGCGGCGCAGGATGCCGGCTTTCTCCCGGGCAATGGCGGCCAGGGTGTCGCCCAGGTACTCCTGGTGGTCGAAGCTCACCGGGGTGATGAGGGAGAGGAGGGGGTCGGCCAGGTTGGTGGCGTCGAGCCGGCCGCCGAGCCCGACCTCCAGCACCGCGAGGTCCACCTCCTCCTCGGCAAACCAGAGGAAGGCGGCGGCGGTCAGCGCCTCGAAGTAGGTGGGCGGGCCGCCGGTCTCGGCGTCCGCGGTATCGGCTGTATTGGCAGCATTGGCAGCATTGGCGGCGGCGACCACCCGGGAGAGGAGGTCGCCCAGGCGCTCGGTGGGCACCGCCCGGGTGTTGATGCGCAGCCGCTCCTCGACCGTCTCCAGGTGTGGCGAGGTGTAGAGCCCCGTGCGGTAGCCGGCGGCGGTCGCCATGGCGGCGAGAAGGGCGGAGGTCGAGCCCTTGCCGTTGGTGCCGGCGATGAGCACCGAGGGGAAGCGGCGCTCGGGCGAGCCCAGCCGGGTGAGCAGGCGGCCGAGATTTTCGAGCCCCAGGCGGATGCCCGAGGCTTCGAGCCGGCCGAGGAGGGCTGCCGCGGAGTCGGGCATGGACGGGAGGGCCGGCGCCGCGGAGCCGGCGGTCAGGCGAGGTTCGAGGAGAGGTGGCGCAGGCAGCGCCCCAGGGTCTCTTTGAGCTGCGGGCGCTTGACCACCAGGTCGAGGAAGCCGTGCTCGAGCAGGAACTCGCTCCTCTGGAACCCCTCGGGCAGGCTCTGGCGGATGGTCTGCTCGATGACCCGCGGCCCGGCGAAGCCGATGAGCGCCCCGGGCTCGGCGAGGTTCAGGTCGCCCAGCATGGCGAAGGAGGCAGTGACGCCGCCGGTCGTGGGATCGGTCAAGACCGAGAGGTAGGGCAGGCGGGCCTCGCGCAGGCGGGCGAGGGCGGCCGAGATCTTCGCCATCTGCATGAGCGAGAGGACGCCCTCCTGCATGCGGGCGCCGCCCGAGGAGGAGACGACGACGAGCGGCACCTCCCGCTCGCGCGCCCGCTCGGCGGCGCGGGTGATCTTCTCCCCCACCACCGACCCCATGGAGCCGCCCATGAAGCGGTACTCCATGACCGCGAGGACGACCGGGACCTCCTCGATGTGGCCGGCGACGACGATCACCGCGTCGCGCTCGCCCACCGAATGCTGGTAGCTCTTCAGGCGGTCGCGGTAGCGCTTGGTGTCCCGGAAGTTGAGCGGATCGGTGGGGGAGATGCCGGTGAACAGCTCGCGCGGCTCCTCTTCATCCAGGAGGAGGGCGATGCGGGTCCGGGCGTCGATCCGGAAGTGGTGCTCGCACTTCGGGCAGACGCGCAGGTTCTTGTCGAGATCCCGGCCGTAGACGATCTCCTTGCACCCGTCGCATTTGACCCACAGCCCCTCGGGGACCGTGCTGCGCGGCCGGTCCTGGCGGACCGCCTTGGGTGTCTTGGTCTTCCGGAACCAGGCCATCGTGATGGTAATGGAGAGATGGACGCCGCGGTGGACCGCGTCCCCAAGCCCCGGCCGGGTCGGTCTACCGGGTCTAGGGGACGCCGGCCGGCGGATCAGGCCTCTGCGGAGTGCCCTTCCTCGGCTTCGAGATCGTTGGGGATGTTGAGCCGCATGCAGGCCGCGTCGTACATCTGCCGCGAGGCCTTCTTGGCGTTCTGGAGCTCGGCCAGGCGGTCCTTCACTTTGGCGAGCTCTTCCTCGATCTGGCGGTCGAGCTCCTCCATCTCCTGCTTGGTCACCTCGAGCGTGTTCTCGTAGAACTTCCGCTGCTGATCGGTAAGGCTCATGATTCCTCCGGCACGACAACCCCCGGCGCACCCTGGGCGCCGGCGAGCCTCTCAAATGATTACAGTTTGAACGGGATCTTCACCCTGGTCCACATCTTGACCTTCACCCCGTCCTTGACTGCGGGCTTGTAGCGCGCCCCGCGGGCGGCTTTGACGGCGGCCTCGTTGATGCCGACGTCCTGATGGATCGGAGTGAGGAGCTTGGCCTCCACCACCCGGCCGTTCTCGTCGACCAGGACGGAGACCACCGGGGTCCCTTCGACCCCCATGCGCCTGGCGACGGGAGGATACTCTGGTTTCAAAAAGCTGACAAGCTCGGGGGGGACGACGCCGGGGCCGCCGACCACCAGATCGCCCGTCCGGACCGGCGCGGCCGGCGGTGCCGGGGCCGCCGGCTCGGGGGCCGGGCGGGCGGCAGCGGGCGGCGGCGGGGCAGGCTCCTCGGCTTTCGGCGGCGCTACGGGTGGTGCCGGCGATGCCGCCGGCGGTTCCGGCACCGTCCGGGCCGTCTCGGCCGGCATCTCGGCCGCCGGCCGGGGTGGCGGTGCAGCGGCCGGGGCCGGCGGCGCGCCGGTGGCGCCCGGGGCGGTCGATTTGCCCGCCGCTTTGGCCTGGGCGAGCTCTTTTTCGAGCTGCTTCTTCTTCTCCTCGAGCTGCTTTCGGATCTCGCCCTCGCGCTTGGCGACCTCCTGGTCGACCATCCCGGAGATGTCGATCTTCCCCGTCTTGGGAGCGGCCGCGGCGCCGGGCGCGGCCGGCGGGATCGCCGGGTTCGGCGAGCTGGCCGGGTTCGCTGCCGCCAGCGGGGCGCCGGGCGCGCCGCCCGCGGGCTGGGTGGAGGCGCCCGGGGCGGGAGGGGGCGGGGCCGTCCGCGAGCCCCGGCGGCCGAAGACGAAATAGAGCACCAGGCCAGCCACGACCAGGGCGAGGATGGCGGCATAGAGCAGGGTCCGCCCGCGGCGCTCCCCCTCCTCGACCCGCACCTCGCCCAGGGGGGCGAGCGCCACCACGTCCGGGACCTCCGGGGGGGCGGGCTCCAGCTCGGCGACCTCGTACGCCGGCGCCTCCGGGAGCGGCAGGGGGGGCGGCGGCGGGAGCTCCGGCACCCGTGGGCCGAGCGGCTCGTGGACGGCGTCGGTCGAGAGCAGCCGGTGCATGTAGGCGGCGAGGTCGGTGTGGCTCGGGGTGGGCTTCAGGGCATAGAGGACGCTTTCGATCCGGCCCTGCATCTCCGAGGCGTTGGGGAAACGGTCGTTGGGGTCGCGGCCCAGCGCCCGCTCGACGACCTGGTCGACCTCGGCCGGCACCCCGGGGAGGACCGAGCGCGCCGACCGGGTGCGGCTGTCGCGCACCGCCTCCAGGATCGACATCTCGCTGTCGCCCGGGAAGAGCCGCTCGCCGGTCAGCATCTCGAAGAGGATGGCGCCGAGCGAGAAGAGGTCCGAGCGCGCGTCGACCGGCTTGCCCCAGGCCTGCTCCGGAGACATGTACTGGAGCTTTCCCTTCAAGGCGCCCATCTGGGTCTGGTTGGCCTTGGAGACCGCCTTGGCGATGCCGAAGTCGCAGAGCTTGATGTCACCCTCGAAGGTGATGAGGACGTTCTGCGGCGAGACGTCCCGGTGGACCAGGCCCATTTCGCGGTTGTCGAAATCGCGCTTCCGGTGGGCGTAGTCGAGGGCGCTCGCCAGGCGGGCGGCGATGAGCAGGGCGAGGCCCATGGGGAGGGGCATCCCCTTGGCCTTCGCGGCGTTCAGGATCGAGCGCAGGTCCTTGCCCTCGACGTACTCCATGGCGATGTAGAAGTCGCGCCCGATCTTCCCCAGGTCGTAGATGTGGATGATGTTGGGGTGCGACAGCTGGGCGGCGAGCTTGGCCTCGTCGATGAACATGCTGACGAAGTCGGCGTTGTCGCCCAGGTGCGGGAGGATCTTCTTGATCGCGACGGTCTTCTGGAACCCCTCGACCCCGCGCATGCGGGCCTTCCAGACCTCGGCCATGCCGCCCACCGCGATCTTCTCCTGCAGCGTGTACTGTCCGAAGCGCTCCCCCGGCTGCTGGCCCTCGACCACCTGGATGCGCTGGGTGGTGGCCATGTCCGGGAGCGGAGGGATGGGGGCGACCGGAGGCGGCGGAGTTGGAGCCGGTGGTGGCGGCGGAGCCGGACGGGGGACGGCGGCCACGGGAACGGGCGCGGCAGGCGGCACAGGAAGGACCGCGGGAGGCGGAGCCGGGGCGGCGGCGACAGGGGCCGGAGCCGGCGCGGCAGCCGGGGGCGGAATCGGAGCCGGAGGGGACGGCGCGGGTGGAGAGGGTGCCAGCGGGGCGGGTCGGGAGCCCTCGGGCTTGCGGCGCGGTCGGGCCAGCTCCTCGAGCTCTGCGAAGTCGATCTCCCCGGCCGGCTTCTGCACCTTGCGCACGCCGGTGCTTTCGACCGCGGCCGGCGGCGTTGGCGCCGGCGGGGCGGGCGGAACGGGCCTCGCCGGCGGCGCGGCGGCTGGCGATACGGGCTTGGGCGATACCGGCGTGGGCGGCTTCGCCGGGGCGGGGCGGCCCATCTCCAGGCTGGAGAGGGTGCGGCTGATCAGGGCGTCGAGGTCGTCGTCCGCCTCGTCGCCCTTCTTCTGCAGCGGCGAGGGGGTCGGCGGGGTCGGCCGGCGCGGCGGGGCCGCGGCGCCGAGGACGCCGGAGAGGGTCTGTTCGAGCTTGCGCTGCATCTCGTCGTCGCGCGGCGGGGCGGGGCGCGGCGCGGCGGGACGCGGGGGCGCCTTGGGCGGACCACCCGTCACTTCGCTCTCCACCTCGGCCAGCATGTCGCCGAAGATGTCGCGCGAGGTCAGCTTGTGCTCGGCGCCGACCGCCTTGACCGGCGGTGGCGGCTCGCGCCGGGTGGTGAGGAGGCGACGCACGACCTGGCGCAGCTGCTCGGGGCTGAACGGCTTGGAGAGGAGCTCGTCGGCCTCGATGGCTCCGGTCCCCGACTCGGCGGCGTCCTCGGCGAGGAGGGCGACGACGCCAGGGCCGCCGGCGCTGCGCGAGAAGGAGCTGGCGACCGCTTCCATGCCGGGCAGGGCGGTGCTCACGACGACGAGGTCGGGAGCTTCCGACGCCGCCGCCTGGAGCGCCGCGGCCTGACTGCTCACGGTCCTCACCTTGAAGCCCTCGGCGGCGAGGGCGTCCTGGATCGGGTCCAGGTATCGTGGGTCCTGCTCGACGACAAGGATCGAGGGCATACGGATCTCCCCGGGGTGACGAGCTTTTGTAGCACTCCGTATGCGGTGAGTCAATCGCTTACGGAGCAAATATCTTGAAATTGAGAGGTTTACCGCGAATCAGGGGCAGGTTTGGAGCCCCACTTCCGGCTCGCCGCCCGCCCCCGGGAGAGGGAGAACGGCGGATGGGGGCGCCTGGCGCCCCCCTCCTGTCCCTAGTGCCCGCTCCCCATGTCGAGCTCGAACGGCGACTCGCCGGCCATCATGTCGCTGTCGCCCGGCATCTCGATCGACTCGTCCATCTGGTCGCGCGCGATGTCGGCGGTGAACTGCACGCCCTGGATCTTGAGCTTGAACTCGTCGGGGTTCGAGGCCCGGCGCATCGCCTCGTCCAAGGTGATGAGGCCGCTCTTGTAGAGTTGGTAGAGCGACTGGTCGAAGGTCTGCATCCCGTACTGCGAGGTGCCTAAGGCGATCTGCTCGCGGATGTACTTCGTCTTTTCCTTGTTCTCGATGCAGTCGCGGATGTAGGGGGTGGTGATCAGCACCTCGACCGCCGGCACGCGGCCGATGCCGTCGGCGCGCGGCAGGAGGCGGAGCGAAATGACCGACTTCAACACCTGGCCGAGCTGGATGCGGATCTGCTTCTGGTGGTGCGGCGGGAAGACCGAGATGATGCGGTTGATGGTCTCCGTGGCGTCCAGGGTGTGGAGGGTCGAGAAGACCAGGTGGCCGGTCTCGGCCGCCAGGAGCGCGGTCTCGATCGTCTCGTAGTCGCGCATCTCGCCGACCAGGATGACGTCGGGATCCTGGCGCAGGGCCGAGCGCAGGGCGGGCGCGAAGGCGCGGGTGTCGACGTCGATCTCGCGCTGGTTGACGAGCGACTTCTTGTCGCGATGGAGGAACTCGATGGGGTCCTCGATCGTCATGATGTGCTCGGTGCGGGTGGCGTTGATGTAGTCGATCATCGCCGCCAGGCTCGTCGACTTGCCCGAGCCGGTCGTCCCGGTGCAGAGGATGAGGCCGCGCCGCTCTTCGCTGATCTTCTCCATCACCGTCGGCAGCATCAGCTCGCGGATGCTCTGGATGCGCGCCGGAATGACACGGAGGACCAGGCCCACCGCGCCGCGCTGCTGGAAGACGTTGCAGCGGAAGCGGCCGAGCCCCGGCACCGAGTAGGCGATGTCGAGCTCGAACTCCTCCTTGAATCGCTGCTTCTGGCGCGCATTCATGATGGAGAACGCCATGGCGATGGTGTCCTCCTGCATCAGGCGCTTCATCTCGGTCAGCGAGATGAGGTCGCCGTCCACCCGGATGATGGGATGGCTCCCCACCTTGAGATGGAGGTCCGAGGCCTTGCGTTCGACCGCGACCTTCAGAAGGTCATTGATGTTCACGGCGACTCCTTCCTGCTGCGGCTACGACACCGCCTCCTGCCGGACCGCCACAAAGACGGGGGTGAGCCAGCCGTGGCGGTCGGGCACCTCGCCGGCGACGATACGCTGGAACTCCGCGATCAGCCGGCGGGTGATCTCCCCCGGCAGACCGTCCCCGACGGGGAGGCGGTCGACCGAGCGGATCGGTGCGATCTCGACGGCGGTGCCGGTGAAGAACAGCTCTTCGCAAGTGTAGAGCATTCCGCGCGGCACCAGCTGCTCGCGTACCGGGATGCCGAGCTCGCTGGCAATGGTCAGGATGGCGTCGCGGGTGATGCCGGCGAGGAGCGACGAAGCAACCGGCGGAGTGATGAGGGCGCCGTCCTTGACCAGGAAGATGTTCTCTCCCGCCCCTTCGCTCACGTGGCCGGAGATGTCCAGGCCGATCCCCTCGGCGTAGCCGTTGCCGAGCGCCTCCATCTTGATCAGCTGGGCATTCAGGTAGTTGCCCGTCGCCTTGGCGGTGGCCGGGAAGGTGCTGGGCGCGGCGCGGCGCCAGGAGGAGACGCAGACGTCGACCCCGCGCTCGATGGCGTCCTCGCCCAGGTAGCGGCCCCAGGGCCAGACGGCGATGCTGGTCTCGACCGGCGCGTTGAGCGGGTTGACCCCCATCGGCCCCAGGCCGCGATAGACCAGCGGGCGGATGTAGCAGGCCTCGAGCTCGTTGGCCTGGATGGTCGTGAGGGTCGCCTGCGTGAGCTCGGCGTCGGAGAACGGCAGCTCCATGCGGTAGATCTTGGCCGAATTGCGCAACCGCTTCAGATGCTCCGGCAGGCGGAAGACGCCGGAACCCTGCCGCGTCTTGTAACAGCGAATCCCCTCGAAGACCCCCGATCCGTAGTGGAGGGCGTGGGTCATGACGTGAACCGTGGCCTTCTCGAACTCCACGAGCTGGCCGTTCATCCAGATCCACTGAACGTCGGGGTAGAGATCTCTCGGCGACAAGGCACGCCTCCTTTAAGTAGAGCTCGAAAAGCGACAGCGAATGCTAGCCCCGACCCGGGGTCGCTGTCTAGGAAAGCAGGAACCGCGCCACGGCGACCACCCCCGCCGTCTCGGTGCGCAGCACCCGGGGTCCGAGGCCGAGCGGCCGCCACCCCCGCTCGGCCAGGGCCGCCCGCTCCCCGTCCGTCCAGCCACCCTCGGGACCGACGAGGAGGGCGGTGCCGGCAGCCGGGGCGCTCTCACTAGCAGAGGTGCCGGACTCCGCTTCGGCCGCGCCGCTCCCTCCGGTCGTGTCGAGCACCCGGCGGACGCTCAAGCCCTGGGCGAGGGCCTCGATCTCCTCCCACTCGTGGGTGCCGGTGACCGCGGGGAGGCGGGAGCGGCCGCACTGCTCGACCGCCGCCGCCGCCACCCGGCGCAGGCGCTCGACCGTGCCACCGCCGAAGCTCCGCGGGGCGCGGGCGCTGTGGAGGAAGCGGACGGCGTGGACCCCCACCTCGGTCGCCTTCTCGACCAGCCAGGCCGCCCGTTCGGGTTTCAGGGTGGCGACCAGGAGATCGACCCGGACCGCCGGCTCGGCAGCGGGGGCCGGCCCGCCCAGGGTGACCGTCGCCGCCTGCCGCCCCACCCGCGCCACCTCCCCCCAGCGCGCCCGGCCCTGGCCGTCGACCACCTTGAGCCGCTCCCCCGCCGCCACCCGCCGGGCGCGGAAGAGGTGCCGATAGGCCTCGCCCAGGATCTCGATCTCGGCGGCGTCGAAGCGGCCGGGATCGGCGAGCAGGGTGATCACCCGGCCCCCCTGAGGCGCACCCGGAAGGCCACCCAGTCCCCCGCCTCCTGCCGCGCCGCCAGGGCGAGCCCCAGCCCCCCCACCCGCTCCAAAACCTGGCGGCCGCGTTCCACCAGAATACCGGAGAGGATCGCCTCGCCCCCCGGCCGCAGGAGGCGCACGATCTGCGGCAGCTCGGGGAGGATCTGCTCCGGCACGACGTTGATCAGGGCGAGGTCGAAGGCGGGGACCGGGCGGAGGGCGGCGACGGTGCCGGCGAAAAAGCTCGGATCGAGGTGGTTCAGGCGCCGGTTCTCCAGGCCGTGGAAGGGGGCGGTCAGGTCGACGTCGAAGCCCACCGCCAGGCGGGCGCCGCCTACGAGGGCGGCGAAGCAGAGGACCCCGGTGCCGGAGCCGACGTCGAGCACCCGCCGGCCGGCGAGGTCCATCTCCTCCAGGAGCGCCAGGGCGAGGCCGGTCGATTCGTGGCTGCCGGTGCCGAAGGCACCGCGTGCCGGCAGGCGGAGGAGCCGGCGGCCGGGCGGGAGATCGAGGACGGAGGCAGCGGGCTCGCCCGGCTCGCGGGGATCGACCAGGAAGGTGCGCCCCACCAGGAAAGGCTGGGCGCGCTCGCGGTAGAGGGCGAGCCAGTCGGTGTCGGGCTCGATCTCCCGCCCCGCCGCGTCGACTCCCCGGGCCTGCCAGCCGCCGCCGAGAGCTTCGAGGTCCGGGGTCGCGTCCTCCGGAAACCAGGCGGAGAGGCGCAAGCGGCCGTCCGCCCCGGCGACCGACTGGATCCCCAGGGTGCCGGCCGCGAAGAGGTCGGCGACGAAGGGGTCTTCGAGATCGGCGGGGAGAAGATAGGTGAGGCGGAGGTGGGGCATGACGGAACGGCTACTTCTTGGGGACCCCCGACCAGCGGTACTCGACGAGCAGCGGTGCCCCCTGGCCCGTCCCCAGGACCCAGAGGACGGCGGGCTGGGGACGCAGCGATCCCATCCGCAGCTGCGCCTCGTGGGGGCTGAGCACCAGGGCGGTGGCGGCCAGGGCTTCGGCGTCGACCGCCAGCTCGCTGCCGACGAGGGCCGCGAGGACCCCGGTGGGCGGCTTGCCGGTGCGCTGGTTCAGGTAGGGGGGGAAGGTGTCGCCGCCGATGTGGAGCGGATGGCGGGCGGCGGAGGCCACGGCCAGGGCCTGATCGCGCAGCCAGACCTCGCCGAGCGGCTGCTCCAGACCTTCGAAAACGGGCAGGAGGACCTGCCAGCCCCGCCCGTCCGGCCCGCCGCCGAAGCCGCGCCGCAGCGCCCCGAGCTGGGCGAAGCCGGTTTTGACCCCGTGCTGCTTCAGGACCGCGATCGCGCGGTCCACCGCCTCGCCCTCGGCGAAGCCCCAGAGGTCGAGGCCGGCGCCTGCGGCGAGGGTCGCCGTGCGCTTGTCCGTATCGAAGCGCAGCCCCGAGCAGGACGCGGCCGCGATCGCCGGCGGGAGCGCCGCATCACTGGGGAGTGCCACGGCAGGGGACCGCAGGCCCCACAGTCGGTAGAGGTCCCGACCCAGGGGGCCGTGCGCCCCCTCCGACCAGAAACAGAAGTCGAGCGTCCGGGCGAGGAGCGACAAGAGCGCCGGCTCGACCGGCCGGGGACCGGCGCCGGCCGCGGCGTTCAGGGCGGCGATCCCACCGCCTGCGGCGCCGGGATCGGTCATCCGCTCGACCACCGCCACCTCGCGGAGCGCCGCCTCGACCGCCGCCTCGGCGTCGCTCCGCGGCAGGCCGCGCACCTCGACCTCCATCCGCTCGCCGAAGGCCGAGGTGAACCGGCGGACCGGCTCGGGATCGGCAGGGGTGGAAACCGGGCGCGAGGCGGGGGCCGGGAGGGCCAGCAGGAGCAGTGCGATCAGCAGGCGCATGGGGGGAGGGCCGGGCTCATTATGGTACGGAAGGCCCGGACGCCGCCAGGGTGGAAGCCGCCCGCGGGTCAGCGGGCAAGAAAACTGTCGAGGACCGCCTGGAAGGTGACGCGGAGGTCGGCGCCGCTGAAGCTCGCCGGGTAGCTCACCCGCCGGGCGAGGAGCTGATCGCGGAGCATCCCCTCGAGCACCCCGATCAGGGCCGAGCGCACCGCCTGGAGGTGGAGCCCCGGCCGGAGCTCGCCGGCCTCCTGCATGGCCATGAGCAGGAGATCGATGCGCTCGACGAGTTGGAGGAAGCCGCCGGAGAGGAGGACGATGTGGCCGTGCCGGCGGATCCGCCGGCCTTCCAGGAAGAGCAGGGTCGCCAGCTCCTCGTTGCGCCCCAGGGAGGAGAGCATCACCTCGGCGAGCGCCCGGAGCTGGGCGGTCGGCGTCTTCGCCTCGGCCACCGCCCGATCGAGAGGCGGGCCGATCTGCTGCCAGGCCTGCTCGAAGATCGCCTCCAGCAGCCCCTCCTTGCTGCCGAAGTGCTTGATCAGCTGCGATTCGCTGGTGCCCGCCGTGCGGGCGATGGCGGAGGTGGTGGTGTTCTCGTAGCCGTCGGAGGCAAAAAGGCCCTGGGCCGCCCGCAGAATACGGTCGTGCGACGACAGCTCGGGCCGCGGTTCCTCCAAAGTCTCTCCCATCGCGATGGGTAGTTCCGTCATAGGCTTGCCCGAATCATAGTCATACGCGAATGCGGAAGCAATAGTAGTGGCACGACTATCTATGACGACCGCTCGACTCTTGACACGTCAGGCTAGTAGTGATACTACTATGCGAATCATTCCCCTCTGCGGGTCGCCCCGGCTGAGTACCCTTCGCCAGGCGACCCGCCTTTTTTTATGGCTGTGGTACAAAGGACTGGTCATGAGCGCCAAGATCCCCCTCGACCGGTCCAGGATCGCCGCCTTCTGTCAGCGTTGGAAGATGGCCGAGCTCGCTCTCTTCGGCTCCGTCCTGCGCAAGGACTTTCGCCCGGACAGCGACGTAGACGTGCTGGTGACCTTCTCGCCGGATGTACGTTGGGGGCTGCTCGACCTTGTGAAGATGGAGAACGAGCTCACCGCGGTTCTGGGCAGGAAGGTGGATCTGGTCGAACG
>DASQPA010000345.1:0-4502 GCA_035644215.1 Thermoanaerobaculia bacterium | reverse complement strand
CGACCAGCAGGTGAAGATCCGCGGCTTCCGCGTCGAGCCGGGGGAGATCGAGGCGGCGCTGCTCGGCCATCCGGCGGTGCGGGCGGCGGCGGTGCTGGCGGAGGTGGGCGCTGCATCCTACCGCCAGCTCGTGGCCTACGTCGAAGCCGGTGACGTCGCGCCGGCGGAGCTCCGTTCGTTCCTGCAGGCGTCGCTCCCCGATTACATGGTGCCGGCGGCGTTCGTCCTGCTGCCCGAGCTGCCGCTGACCGGCAATGGCAAAATCGATCGCCGGGCGCTCGCCGCGCTGGCCTCCTCGGCGCCGCCGGAGGCGAGCTGGACGGCGCCGCAGACGCCGACCGAGGAGGTCCTGGCGGCCATCTGGTGCGAGGTCCTGGAGCGCGAGAGGGTCGGAGCGGGCGACGATTTCTTCGCTCTGGGCGGGCATTCGCTCCTCGCGGCGCGAGTCGTCTCGCGGGTGCGCGAGACGTTCGCCGTCGAGCTTCCCCTGCAGGGTCTCTTCGAGTCGCCGACGCTCGACTCTGTGGCGCGCGAGATCGACGCCCTCCGCGCCGCCGAGAAGGGGACCGCCGCGCCGATTCTTCGCGTGGTCGGCGCCCGCGGCGGGGTCGTTCCACTGTCGTTCTCGCAGGAGCGACTCTGGTTCCTGGACCAGCTCGAGCCGGGACGTTCGACCTACAACGTGCCGGTGGCGTTCCGGCTCGCCGGCCGACTCGACGCGGCGGCGTTCGCCGGGAGCCTGGCGGAGGTCGTCCGCCGTCAAGGCGTGCTGCGCACCCGGTTCGGCCACGTCCTCGGGCAACCGTCGCAGATCGTCGAGCCCGCGGCGGAGGTCCCGCTCCGCCAGGTGGACCTCTCGTGCCTCGCCGTCGGGACGCGGGAGGTGGAGCTCCGGCGGCTGGTGCGGGAGGAGGCGGGTAGACCGTTCAACCTCCTGCGGGGACCGCTGCTGCGGGTCGCGCTGGTGCATCTGGGGGAGCGCGACACGGCGCTCCTGGCGACGATGCATCACATCATCTCGGACGGCTGGTCGATGGGAGTGCTGGTGCGCGAGCTGGGGACGCTCTACCGGGCGGCCCTCTCGGGAGAACCGTCGTCGCTCCCCGATCTCGTAGTCGAATACGCGGACTTCGCCGCCTGGCAGCGCGAGCGGTTGGGAGCGGTCCTCGAGCTCGAGCTCGCCTACTGGCGCGAGGCCCTCGGCGGGATCTCCATCTGCGAGCTGCCGACCGACCGGCCGCGGCCGGTCGCCCCCACCTGGCGCGGGGCGACGCGGCGGCAGGCGCTCGCGGCGCCGATCGGGGAGCGCCTGGCGCGGCTGGCGCGCGGCGAACGGGCGACGCCGTTCATGACCCTCCTGGCGGTCCTGGTGACCCTTCTCCACCGCACCACGGGCGAGGACGACCTGGCGGTGGGCTCGGTGGTCGTCAACCGCAACCGGCCGGAGATCGAGGGGTTGATCGGCTTCTTCGTCAACACCCTGGTGCTGCGCACGGATACCTCCGGCGAGCCGCGCTTCGGCGAGCTGGTGGAGCGGGCGCGGGACGTGGCGCTCGCCGCCTACGCGCACCAGGACCTGCCGTTCGAGAAGCTCGTCGAGTCGCTGCAACCGGAGCGCGAAGCGGGCCGCACGCCGTTCTTCCAGGTGATGTTCACCCTGCAGAACGCCTTTACCGGCACCCTCGATCTGCCCGGGCTGGATGCGGTCCCCCTCGCCGCCGAGCTCGACACGGTCAAATTCGACCTCATCGTGACCCTCGCCGAGACGGGCGGCGGCCTTTCGGGCTCATGGGCTTTCAACCGCGATCTCTTCGACCCGACGACGATCGAGCGGTTGGCCGGCCACTTCGCGGCGCTGGCCCGCGCCGTCGTGGACTCCGGCGTCGAGCGCCGCATCTCCGAGCTGCCGCTCCTCGGCGAGGCGGAGCGGCGGCAGCTGGTCTTCGAGTGGAACGAGCGCGCGGACGACCCACGCGGGACGGTCGGTACCCTCTTCGCCGAGCAGATGGCGCGCGCGCCGGAGGCCGTCGCGCTCGTCTCCGCAGAAGGGGAGATGAGCTACGGCGAGCTCGACCGGCGCGCCGCCCGGCTCGCGGCGCGGCTCGCGGCCCTGAGAGTGAGGCCGGAGGCCGCGGTGGGTCTCTGCCTTCCCCGCTCGGCGGCGATGGTGACGGCGACCTTGGCCGTCGTCCAGGCGGGAGGGGTCTACGTGCCGCTCGACCCCGACTACCCGCAGGAGCGCCTGGCCTTCCTGCTGCGGGACGCCGGGATCGCCGTCCTGGTGACCGAGGAGCGCCTGCTCGCGGCCTTCGGCGAGGACGATCTGGCGCCGCTCGCGGTGGTCTGCCTGGATCGTCCGCCGGCGCCGGCAGGCCGCGCCGGAACGGCGCCGAGCGCGCCGGGTCCCGATCATCTCGCCTACCTCATGTACACCTCGGGCTCGACCGGCATGCCCAAGGGGGTGGCGGTACCTCACCGCGCCATCGTGCGCCTGGTGCGTGGCGGCTTCGTTCATCTGGGTCCCGAGGAGGTCGTGCTGCAGCTCGCTCCGACCTCCTTCGACGCGGCGACGTTCGAGATCTGGGGAGCGCTCTTGAACGGCGGCCGGCTGGCGATCGCGCCGCCCGGGGTGCTGTCCCCGGACGAGATCGGGCGGCTCCTGGCGCGCCACGGCGTCACCACTCTCTGGCTGACCGCGGGTCTCTTCCACCAGCTCGTCGAGTCGGGGCCGGAGCGGCTCCAGCCGCTGCGCCGGCTCCTCGCCGGCGGCGACGTGCTGTCGGTCGGCCACGTGCGGCGGGCGCTGGCCGAGAGCGGCGGCAGGATGCGCCTGATCAACGGCTATGGCCCGACCGAGAACACGACCTTCACCTGTTGCCACCCGATGGACGACGGGGCGGAGCTCGCCGGCTCCGTGCCGCTCGGCCGCCCGATTGTCGGGACGCGAGCCTATCTGCTCGGTGTCGACGGGGCGCCGGCGCCGATCGGCGTGCCCGGGGAGCTCTGCGCCGGCGGCGCCGGCCTGGCGCGCGGCTACGTCGGGCGGCCGGAGCTGACGGCGGAGCGCTTCGTGCCCGCCTCGCGGGGGCTCGCCGAGGCGCCCGGTGCGCGGCTCTACCGCACCGGGGACCTGGCGCGCTACCTGCCCGACGGCCGGATCGAATTCCTCGGGCGAATCGACCAGCAGGTCAAGATCCGCGGCTTCCGCATCGAGCCGGGGGAGATCGAGGCGGTGCTGCTCGGCCATGAGTCGGTGCGTGCGGCGGCGGTGCTGCCGCGCTTTGTCACCCCCGGAGACCGCCAGCTCGTGGCCTACGTCGAGGCCGACGACCTGGCGCCGGCGGAGCTCCGCGCCTTCCTCCAGGCCTCCCTCCCCGACTACATGGTGCCGAACGCCTTCGTCGTCCTGCCGCGGCTGCCGCTCAACCCCAACGGCAAGGTCGATCGCGCCGAGCTGGAGCGGATCGAGCCCCGGCCGGAAGCCCGCGGCGGCCGGCGGGTGCGGGCGCCGCGCACGCCGGTCGAGGAGATCGTGGCGGGCATCTGGTCGGAGCTGCTGCGCGTCGAGCGGGTGGGGATCGACGAGAGCTTCTTCGATCTCGGCGGCCACTCGCTGCTGGCGACCCAGGTGATCGCGCGGGTCGGCGAGCGCTTCCAAGTCGAGCTGTCGCTGATGTCGCTCTTCGAGTCGCCGACCGTCGCCAGCCTGGCGGCCGAGATCGAGGCCGCCTGGTCGGCCGGAAAAGCGCTCGCCGTGCCGCCGATCGATCCGCTGGGCGAGATCGCGCAGGCGCCGCTCTCCTTCGCCCAGGAGCGGCTGTGGTTCCTCGATCGCCTCGAACCGGGCCGCCCGACGTACAACATTCCGCTCGCCTATCGGTTGTGCGGCGCGGTCGACACCGCGGCGCTCCGCTCGAGCCTCGCCGGTATCGTCCGCCGGCACGCGGCGCTGCGCACCCGCTTCGCGGTCGTCGCCGGCGCGTCGATCCAGGTGGTCGACCCGGAGGCCGCTCCGGAGCTCGGGCTCCTCGACCTCTCCGGGCTGCCGGCGGCCGCGCGCGAGGCCGAGCTGGCGCGCCGGGTGAGGGAGGAGGCGCGGCGCCCGTTCGACCTCTCCCGCGGACCGCTCCTCCGGGTCATGCTCGTCGAGCTTGGCGGCGGCGAGTCGAGCTTTCTGATCACGATGCACCATATCGTCTCGGACGGTTGGTCGATGCAGGTCTTCGTGCGCGAGCTGGGAGCGCTCTATCGCGCCGCCCTGGCCGGGGAGCCGTCGCCGCTGGCGGAGCTGCCGCTGCAGTACGCGGACTTCGCGGTCTGGCAGCGCGAGCGGCTGGGGACGGTCCTCGAGCTGGAGCTCGCCTACTGGAGCGGGGCGCTCGCCGGCTTGGCGACTCTCGACCTGCCGACCGACCGACCGCGCCCGGCGGCGCCGACCGGACGCGGTGCCGCCCGGCCGCTGGCCCTGCCGCCGGCGGTCACCGCGCAGCTGGCGCAGATCG
>DASQPA010000344.1:0-2336 GCA_035644215.1 Thermoanaerobaculia bacterium | reverse complement strand
GCGGCAGGCCGGCGGCATCCGGGTTGCGAGACAGCGCGCGGACGGCGGCGCCCGTGGCCAGCAGTTGAGAGACGACCTGGCGGCCGACCCTTCCGGTGGCCCCGGTGACGAGGATCTTCTTCATGCGGCCCATCTTACAGGTGTCCCAACCGCCCATCCAACCCAGCCCGCCTCCCCGCCGCTACCGGCTACCAGGGCCGCGCACCGGCACTGGCCGTGACCTGTCAGAGCGCGAATCCGCCTACGCGCATTTGTTGTTTAAGATGGCTAATCTTGTTAGCCTTCTCCCCTGAAGGAAGGGGGGAGGCATTGAACGAGCGGCCTTTCGAGTCTCCAGAGTGGTTCCGGGCCCTGGCCTTGGAAGAGCGTGCGGCCTCACTGTGGGGGGGACCGGGTGGCGATCCGGGATCACCCGTGGATCTGGAGCGCGCCGAACATCGGGAGCACCGTTGGCGGTCGCAGGTCCCCTTCTCCCAAGACGGTTTCTTCGCCAGGCGCCTTGCCGCCGACGGGCTCTCCGCGGCCTCCTTCCGCTACCTGCTGGGAGAGCCGTCGGAGGATCTGGCCCGCCGGGCTGGCGAGGCGCCGGATTGGCTCGCGACTCTCGAAGGGGCGTTTTCCACCGAGGCGCTCGATTCGTATCCTGCACCGTCGCTACCCAAAGGCGCTCACGCTCACCTGGCCTTTTTCGAGGTGGTGCGGCCGCTTCTGGATGCCGGGACTTCGCGGCTCCGTCGTGAGATCCGGAAGTTGGCCGCCGGGCGAGAGGATTTGCCCTTCGATCCGGACACGGCGGCGGATCTGTCCGCTGGCAGTCTGGCTTCTCGCTTGATTCTGCTTCTCGGGCGGACGATGGTCCTGGAGTTGAACCTGGCCGGGCGGGAAGGGAGGCTGATCGGGGATACGCCCGAGGCGCGCTTCCAGTCCTTCGCCACATCTCTCCGCGATCGGGAGACGGCTCTGGGGATCCTCTGCCAGTACCCGGTTTTGGCGCGACAGGTCGTCGAGACCGTGGACCGCTGGGTCGAGGTGAGCCTGGATTTCCTGCGCCACCTGCGGGACGACGCAACGGCTCTCCGTGCCACCTTTTTCCCGGATTTCGATCCCGGGCCGTTGGTGAGGATCGAGGGCGGCCTGGGAGACTCCCATCGCGGCGGCCGGTCGGTGGTCATCGCAGAGCTCGCTTCCGGCCTGCGCCTGGTCTACAAGCCGAAGCCCATGAGGGTGGAGCGGGCCTTCCAGAATCTGCTCGCCTGGGTCGGGGAGAAGGGTTTCGCACCGGCGTACCGGCTGCTGCGGATGGTGAACGGCGGCGACCATGGCTGGGTGGAGATGGTGGAGGCGAGCCCCTGTTCCACCCGGGAGGAGATGGAGCGTTTCTACCGCCGGCAAGGGGGGTATCTCGCTCTCCTCTATTTGCTGTCGGCGACCGATTTCCATCACGAGAACCTGATCGCCGCCGGAGAGCATCCCGTCCTCGTGGATCTCGAGGCGCTGTTCCACCCCTGGGCCGAGGATCTCGGTCGCGCCGCCGAGGAGGGGCTGAGGATGGGCCGCCCGGTTTTCGAGACGGTGCTGCGGACGGGTTTGCTGCCCTTGCGCAGCCGCGAGGGAGATGGCGGGCAGGGCGGCCTCGATCTGAGCGGCCTCGCGGCAACGGCCGGCCAGATGGCTCCGGTGCTGATGAACGAACAGGCGGGGACGGACGCCATGCGCTATGTGCGGCGGGAGTTGGAGATCCCCGTCGGGCAGCACCGGCCGACGTTGCAAGGCGCCGAGGTTTCGTTGCGGGAATTCCTCGGCCCTCTGCTCGACGGTTTCACCTCCATGGCTCGACTGCTCGCAGAGCATCGGGAAGAGCTGGCTGCACCGGGTAGCGTCCTCGATGCTTTCGCCGACAGCGAAGTGCGGGTGATCCTGCGGCCGACCCGCACCTACGCCACGCTTCTGGTGGAGGCGCAACACCCTTTCGTCCTCGGTGACGCCCTCGATCGCGACCGGCTCCTCGATCGGCTCTGGGAAGCGGTGGAGGAGAGGCCCTGCATGGCTGGGCTCGTTGCGGCGGAGCGCCGGGACCTGCTGCGGGGCGACGTCCCTTTGTTCACCGCGCGGCCGGACTCGCGGGATCTGTGGGCGAGCGACGGTGAGCGGTTCCCGGGGTTCCTCCCGTTTTCCGGGTTGGAAGCGGCGCGCGAGCGCCTCGCCCGATTCGGGGAAGAGGATCTGGCTCGGCAGGCCTGGATCATCCACGACTCGATCGAGGCTCTGACTCTCAAGGGTCAGGATCTACCTCCCTATCCCCTCGACCCGCGGACAAGGGGACCCTCACGGGAGGA
>DASQPA010000343.1:0-2033 GCA_035644215.1 Thermoanaerobaculia bacterium | reverse complement strand
CCACCGACCCCGCGCCGGCCGACAACCCCATCGAGGCCGAGACGGAGCGGCGCGAGCGGCTGGGCCTCCCCGAGGGCTTCTACCGCGGCGCGCTCGCCGCCTCGCTCGCCCACGTCCAGGCCGCCACCCCGCTCCCCGGCGCGCCGCCCTGGCGCTCGCTGGGGCCGCGCAACATCGGCGGCCGCGTCCGCGACCTCGTCCAGGCGCCGCTCGCCGCCGCGACTCTCTTCGCCGGCAGCGCCTTCGGCGGCGTCTGGCGGACGCCGGACGGCGGCGAGACCTGGCAGGTGGTGGGCGGCCCGGCCGACGCGGTGCCGGTCGGCGCGCTCGCCATCACGCCGGACGGCGGGCGGCTCTACGTCGGCACCGGCGAGCCGGTCGGCGGCCACATCCCGGGCCGCGGCCTCTTCCAGGTCACCCTCGCCGCCGATCCGGCGGCCGCGGTGTGGACCGCGCTCGCCACGGTTCCCGACCCGGTCGTGCCGCCCGCCGTCACCCACGCCGAGCCGGACGCCCAGCCGCTCCCCAAGCTCGCCGACCGCTACGCCCGGGTGGTCGTCGATCCCACCGCGCCCGACCGCTTCTGGGCCGCCTCGAACACCGGCCTCTGGCGGCGCGAGGGGAACCGTTTCGTCGACGACGTGGTGGGCGACCAGCACGACGTCACCGACGTCGCCTTGGCTCCGGGCACCCCGGCCGGCAGTGCCGCCGGCAGCGCCGCGGCGGGCCTGCGGATCTACGTCGCGATCCGCGGCCAGGGGGTGTTCGCCTTCACCTTTGCAAATGGCGTCGCGAGCGGCTGGCAGAAGCTCCTCGAGCTCCCCCGTCGCATCCGCCTCGCCGTCTGCCGGGACCAGCCGCGGCACGTCTTCGCCCTCGCCGTCGAAGAGCACGACTTCGTCGGCGCCGTCCACCACTCCGCGGACGGCGGCGAGAGCTGGGACGAGGGCGAGACGGTGCCTCGCGAGCACGAGGCGAAGGATCAGGGCCAGGCGAGCTACTCCATGGTCCTCGCCGTCCATCCCACGGCGCCCAACGTCGTCTTCGCCGGCGAGGTCGACCTCTTCAGGAGCCTCGACTTCGGGGGCAACTGGACGCGGGTGATCGACTGGCGCGACGAGGACGAGAGCCCCGGCAAGCACGCCGACCAGCACGCCATCGTCTTCGATAAGGCGCGGCCGCGCGCCCTCTGGCTCGCCAACGACGGCGGGGTGAGCGAGAGCGCCGACCTCGGCCGCACCTGGCGCAAGCGGAGCTACGGCCTGATCGCCGCCCAGTTCAACGACGTGACCACCCACCCGGTCTTCCCTTTCCTCGTCGGCGGCGGCCTCCAGGACAACGGCAGCTTCGTGGGCTACGGCGGCGCCAGCTGGTATTCGATGGACGGCGGCGACGGCGGCATGGTCGCCTTCGATCCCACGGACGTACGGAAGATGTACACGACGTCGCCCGACGACATGACCCTGATCACCGTGGGTTCGGGGGCCCGGCGCCTGCCGCTCCCCGATCTCGGCCCCCAGGAGAGGCTCCAAGCCCGGCAGGAGGAGCTGAGCTCGCGGATCGACGCCGCCTTCAAGGCGCCGTTCGTCGGCGTCGTCGAGCACCATCCCACGCGCGCCGACCACATCCTCGTCGGACGGAAGGGGGCGGGCTTCGTCGGCACCGTCCCGCCGGCCGGCCGCGCGATGAGCTTCACCCGACTCCAGGTCGACCTCCATCCGCCGGAGCCCACCCGTGTCCAGGCGAGCACCGTCGCCTACGCCCCGGACGATCCGGATCACCGGTGGTGGCTGGGGACCTCGAAGGGCGAGGTGTTCCGCACCACCGACGGCAACGCCACGGCGTGGACGGCGATGAACCTGGGCCTCGCCGGCACGCCCTGGGTGAGCCGGGTCGTCGTCCATCCGGCGGACCATCGACGGGCGGCGGTGGCGGTCTCCGCCGCGCCCACCCGGGACACCCTGCCCACCCCGGGCCGGGTCTACCTGACGGCGGACGAGGGGGCTCACTGGTTCGACGTCAGCGGCCGGCCG
>DASQPA010000342.1:0-12907 GCA_035644215.1 Thermoanaerobaculia bacterium | reverse complement strand
CACAGCGCCTGCGCTGCCAGGCGCAGCACCTGCGCTGCTAGACACAACGCCTACGCTGCCAGGTGCAACACCTGCGCTGCCAGGCACAGCTGTCGCGCTGCCAGACACAGCCGCCGCGCTCCCTGATTCTTCCGTGAAGCTCCTGATTCTTGCTTGGATGAGTCGATTTCAGCCCGGCATTCCATAACCCTGGCTTGGATCTCCCTTACTCCGGGTTCAGAGACTTGCTCCAGGAGCCGCACGACGAATACCGGGAACAGATCTCCTCTCGCGGTTCGGGAATCCGGATCTGGGGTTCATGGGTAGGAAACGCGAGCCGTCCCCGCCAGCTTGGGCGGCCGGGACGGCTCCGGTCTTCTAGCAGTGGCAGGTGGGTTGGGTGCACCGCTCGGTGCAGAGGTGGTTGCAGAGGGTGACCGGCGTGGTCAGGGCGGCCACGACGGGCTGCAACTGGGTGGGGTCGAGAGCACGAAGCGTCTCGCGCGAGAGCTCGAGCTTATTGATTTTGCGCATTTTCCGCATGCCGGGTCTCCTCCTGAGAATCGGGCCGCCGCCGTCGACGACACCAATGAAGGGCTGCAGGAGATGATAGCCCAGGTGGGCCTTGAGGCTGCCCCTCAGTTGGCCGTCTCGCCACTCGGCCCCAGGAGCTCCTGCACCTTGAACCCCGGGTGGGCATTGAGGAACTCCGCGGCCGCGGTCTGGTGGTCCATGTTGAGGGAGAGGAGATAGAGGCTCGCCTGGAACGGATCTTCGACGGTGTCCTCGCCCAGGCGCTCGACCAGGGCGGTGAAGAAGCCGCGCGCCGCCGTCCGCGCCTGGTCGGGTGGCAGCTCCAGGCCGAATGCGGGGATGGCTTCGAGGAGGACGTCGATCCGGCTCTTCCAGGTCAAGGGAGTGAGGCGCCGGATGTAGACGTCGACCATCTCCTGCATCACCGGGTTCAAGAGGTGGTAGAAAAGCGTGCTTCCCATGCGTATCACTCCCTCGTTGAGAAGGGGAAGAATACACCGGCCGGGAGCGATCACAGCCGGACGGAGGGAGGTGCCGCCAACCCGGCCTCCCGGCGGGCCTCGGCCAGCGCCGGGCCGTACTCGTGCGCGAGGAGCGGATTGGCCTGGAGGGCCGCCTCGATCGAGGCCACGGCCGCCCGCGCCCCGGCACGCCGCCGGTCGGGGTCGGTCTCCAGGCCCGCGGCGCGGGCTTCGAGGAGGCCCCGCAGGGCGAGATAGCGCCCCTCGCCGGGAGTGGCGGTGAGGGCCTTGCCCACCCGGTCGAGCCCGAGGGAGAGCGCCAGGGACGCCTGCCGGCGATCCGTCGCCGCCTCGGCGCGGAAGCGGGCCACCTGGGCCTGGGCGAAGAAGACCTCGGGATACTTGGGATTTTCCTCTTCGGCCCGCGCCAGGTCGGCGCTCGCGTGGTCCAGGGCGAGCCCGGGGCTCGCCCGGCGCCGCAGGGCGGCGCGCGCGCGGACGAGATCGACCCGGGCCTCTTCGAGGAAGGCGTCCGGGTCGGTGGGATTGGCGCGGAGATAGTCGCGGAGGGCCGCGTCGGCCGCACTCAGGGCGAGCCCGGGATCCTCTCCCCGGTCGAGGAGGCCTTCCCCCAGGCAGCGGTAGGTGGAACCGAGATTGAAGCGGGCGAGAGCGTAGCCGGGCTGCAGCGCGACCGCCCGCTCGTAGCTCCGGGCGGCGTCGGTCAGCGCCTGGCGGGGGTCGCTCCCCCGGGTCAGCAGGTACTCTCCCAAGGTGAGATGGACGTTGCCCAGGTTGTTGTAGACCGGAGCGTAGCTTGGGTTGAGCCGCGTCGCCTGCTCGAACGCCGCCACGGCCTTCCCCACCGCGTCGCCGGGATCCACCCCGCGCGCCACCTGGACCTCGGCCATGGCCTTCCAGGCATTGCCGAGGTTGGTCTGCGCCATGAGAAACCCGGGGTCCAGAGCGAGCGCCCGCCGGTAGCTCGCCGCCGCGGCCTCGACCGCCTGGCGGGGATCGGCGCCCCGGCGCTGCTGGATGAGGACGAGCGTCAGGTAGGCCGTACCGAGGTGGACATGGGACGAGGCCAGGGCGGGTTGGATCTCCACCGCCCGGCGAGCGGCGCCGATCCCCTTTTCGGCGTGGGCCGTGGGATCGATCCCCCGCCCGAGCTCCCACTGGGCCAGGAGCCGGTAGGAGGACGCCAGCTGGCCGAAAGTCCTGGCGTTCTGGGGCTCGGCCGCCAGGGCCTGCTCGGCCAGCTGGATGGCGGTCGAATAGTCGGCCTGGGGGGACTCCCCGCGGTTGGCCTTCTGGTCCGCCCGGCGCCGGAAGAGGAACGCCTTCTGGACCACCGCGTCCGCCAGCTCCGGATCGACCGCGAGCGCCCGGTCGCAGACCGCCAGGGCCTGGGCCACCTGGTCTTCCGGCACCTGCCGGAGGGCGATGGCGGCGTTCACCCAGCGCGCCCGGCGCTCGCAGTCGCCGCCGTAGAGGCCGGCCTCGCTGGGAGTCTGCTGCAGGAGCTGGGCATAGACCTCTCCCGCCTGGTCGTAGAGGGCGAGAGCCTCCGCGTAGTGGGCGCCGTTGGCGGCCTCGTTACCCTCGGCCATGGCGATCTCGGCTTCGAGCTGGCCGGCCTCGTAGAACCCGGGCTTCGCGCGCCGGGCCTCGCGGGCGGCGGCGAGAGCGGCGGGATAGCGCCGCTCGAAGAAGGCGAGCAGGGCCGCGGCGTAGGGCGAGCCGCGGGGATCACCGCCGCTCTGGCGCAGATAGGCGAGGGCCGGCAGGCGATAGTGGTGCTCGACCTCGTCCCGGCTGGTCTCGCGGCTCACGTCGGCCAGGGTACGCTCGTAGAGGGCGGCCAGAGTGCGCCCGAGGGCGAGGGCGAGCTCGGGGCTGCGCTCGCCGGCCCGCCAGGCGCGCTCCAGGTGCGTCCGAGCCTGTTCGTACCGGTGCAGGGAAAGCTCTCCCTGGCCGAGGGCGAAATTCCCCGGCCCCTCCGCGACCTCCCCCAGCCGCTCCATCTCGCTGCGGATGGCCTCCATCCCCTGGCGCAGGCGCCGCTTGTGGGGCGTCATGTCGTGGGCAGGAAGGAAGGCCTCGTATTTCATGCTGCTCTGGAGCTCGCCGATCCGCTCGCCGAAACGGCGGGCGAGCTCGGCCCGCTCGCCGGACCGCCGCTCTGCCGCGAGGCTCGCCACGCCGAGCGCCACCAGGGCCAGCACGGCAGCTGCGGCGGCGACCGAGACCCAGGTCAGGGCGCGGTTCTTGCGCAGCCGCTTGCCCACCCGGTAGGCCCAACCGGCCGGCCGGGCGAGGATCGGCTCGCCGTCGAGAAAGCGGTCGAGATCCTCCGCCAGGTCCCGGGCCGAGCCGTAGCGCCGGGCGGGGTCCTTCTCCAGGCATTTGGCGACCAGGGTCTCCAGGTCCCTGGGCAGGGTGGGGTCGATCCGGCAGAGCGGCTTCGGCTCCTCCTCCAGGATCTGGAGCAAGACGCGGGCGATGTCGGCGCCGGCAAACGGCGGAGAGCCGGCGAGCAGGTGATAGAGGACGACGCCCAGACTGTAGACGTCCGTCCGCCGGTCGAGGGTCCCCCCCCGCGCCTGCTCGGGGGCGAGGTAGGCCAGGGTGCCGCTGATCACCCCGGTCTTCGAAAGCCCGGTTTCGCCCTGCTCCAGGGCGAGGCCGAAGTCCGCCACGAAGGGGTGGAGCGTATCGGATTCGTCGCGCGTCAGAAGGATGTTGGCCGGTTTCAGGTCGCGGTGGATGAGGCCGGTGCGGTGGGCGGCATGGACCGCCCGGGCGACGTCCCGGACCAGCCGCAGCTTGGTGGCGAGCGGCAGCTCCGCGCCGAGCTCGGCCAGGCTCGGCCCGTCGATGTACTGCATGGCGATGAACCGCCGGCCGCGGACCTCCCCCACCTCGTGCACCTGGCAGACGTTGGGGTGGGCGACGCGCGCCTGGGCCCGGGCCTCACGCAGGAAGCGCTCGGTCTGGCGATCGTCGTTCCGGTGCAGGAACTTCAAGGCCACGTAGCGGCCGAGGGTAGGGTCGAAAGCCTTGTAGACGGTCCCCATGCCGCCCTCGCCCAGCCGGCGCTCGACCCGATAGCGGGTCCATTCGGCGAGGAAGCGGTGCTCGGGAGGGAGGGTGAGCCCCGTCGAGGGCGGACCGCCGGCCGCGCGGTCCGGAGGGAGGTCGTCGCGCGAATATCGGAGGTCGGACGCGAGGTCGGCCGCGAGCTCGGCCACCAGGCCGGGGCTCAGCAGGCCGGCGTCGAGCAGCGCCTGGACCCAGCTCCTCTCGCGGGCGGAGGCGTCGCCGCCCGCCTCGCCGGAGAGGGTGGGCAGGTGCTCGGCGATGGCGTCGAGGTCCTCCCAGCGCAGGAGGCCTCGGGCCAGCGCCAGTTTGAGGAGACCGCTCTCCATGGGTCCGATCATGGTCTGGATCACCGGTAGGGCTCCCCCTACCCCTGAGGCGTTTGCCGGAGAGTCTATGTTACAGCGATGGGTGTGAGTGGGCTCCGGGAGGGCGAGTAGTGCTTGCGTCTTGCAGTCAGCGATGTCAGAATGCAGTCATGAGTGTGCAGATCACCATCCGTGACGTGCCGGACGCGGTGAGGGATGAGCTTGCCGCGCGGGCTGCCCTTCAGGGCAAGTCGATGCAGGAATACCTGCGTGCCGAGCTGGAACGTCTGGCCGCACGCCCGCCGATGGAGAAGGTGCTTGAGCAGATCCGGGAGCGCAAGGCGACGGCAGGAACCAGGCTCTCTCCAGAGGAGATCCTGGCCCATCGGGACGCGAACCGCCGGTGAGCGCAGTCGCCGACGCCTCGTTCCTGGTCGCCGTCACGTCTGATGCGGGCCCAGAGGGAAGGTGGGCTGAGGAGGTGGTGCGGGCGGGCGGCCTGGTCGCACCCCACCTCGCTCTCGTGGAGGCCACCAATATCCTGCGCCGATTCGAGCTCGAGGGCCGGCTCGGTCGGATGGAAGCCGGTGGCGCTGCCCGTGACCTCCTCCTGCTCGACCTCGAGCTCGTGCCCTTTACTCCTTTCGCGGAGCGGGTCTGGGAGTTACGCGCCAACGTCACGAGCTACGACGCCTGGTACGTTGCGGTAGCCGAACAGTGCGATCTCCCCCTGGCGACGCTCGATCGCCGCCTCGCCAGAGCAACCGGCCCGCGCTGTCGCTTCCTCCTGCCACCCCTGGCCTAAGCGCGCGATTCGGGCCGAGCTGCCGGGCGCCTCTCTCAACCCTCAGACCCCCAGCAGGTTGGGGCAGACCTTCGAGTACTCCTTCTCCGCCGCCCACAGGCTCAAGGGGAGCGCCGCCAGCTCGTCGACCACCGGCACGGCCAGGCCGTCTTTGGTCATGTCGATCGTCTTGACGTAGTGCCGGCAGGTATCGCAGGCTTCGACCCGGACGTGCGGCAGCTCCTCGGCGACGTAGACCGGGAGCTTGTGGACGTCCTCCTCGCCGCAGGCGGGACAGACGATCCGCCGGAACTCCCATTCCGTGGCGCAGAGCGAGCAGACGAGCGAGCGCTTGCCGCCGTCCCCCAGCGGCCGCAGGACGCCGACCTGTGGCCGGCTGGAGCAAAGCGGACAGAACGGAGGCGTGCCCTGGACCTCCGGCGCCTCCGAGCCCTCGGGCCGCAGGGTGCGGTCGGCCAGGACCTCGGCATAGGGTTGGAGGAACGCCCAGGCGAGCAGGATCTCGGGCGCGGTGAGCCTTCCGGCGGCCGCCGCGCCCTCCAGGCCCGCCCTCCAGAATTCGTCCAGCACCTCCTCCCAGCGGCCGCCCTCCTGGGCATGCAACGCGGCGGCCGCCTGCGCGAGAGGGGGCGGAGCGATGTCCTCGACGAAGGAGAGGAAGGAGCCGAACCAGGGAAGGAGGAGGATCAGCTCCAGGTCGTCGCGGAGCGAGCCTGGCGGCCGGGGCCGCTTCGCCATGCCGCCGATCCCGCTCCCGGCCGCCAGACTTTCATACAGCGTTTTCTGGAAGCCCGCGATCTGCTCGTAGAAACGCAGACCTTCGGCGGCAAAGGGATACCGCCCGGCGAGCTCCCTGGCCCGCGCGATCCGCTGGTCCCACTTGTCGCGGGTCATTCCTTGGTCGCGGACTCCCGCAGGATCTGCTCATACCAGAGGCGATGGTACCGGGCCGCCCATTTGCGGGAGACGTCTCCGCGGATGACCGACCCGAAGGCGCCCCGCTCGACCGCCGTGCCCATGTAGACGTGGATCATGAAGAGCGCGATGGTCAGGAGCGCGGCAATGGGATGCACGATCACGGCGAGCAGCCGCAGGACGCGCAGGTTCCACGGAATCCACTGCGGCTCCCAGAGCACCAGGCCGGAGAGGAGCAGCACGATCGCGCACCAGAAGAAACCCCAGAAAAGCGATTTCTGGCCGGCGTTGAACCGCCCCTCGGAGGGGACCTCGTCGTCCTCGTTGCGGATGTAGTGCGGCAGGGCGTGCCACCACTCTCGGTCGCGCTCGGTGCTGCGCATCTGAGCGGCCCAGACGCGGTACATCCAGACCACGGAAAGGAAGAAGATGACGCCGGCCCACGGGTGCAGCATGCGGGAGATCGTTGCGCCGCCCAAGACCACGGCGATCCAGAACAGCCAGGTCGACCAGAAGGCGAGGCCGGTGAGCAGCAGGTAGACGTAGGACGCCCCCGCCACCCAGTGCATGAGCCGCTCCCGGAAGGAGTAGCGCAGGACCCGGCCGTTCGGCAGCAGCTGTGACTCCTTCATGGCTGTTCTCCTTTCCGGGGGATCTCTTTGTCCTCGTCGACGGTTTTCGGCCCGAAGCGCAGGTAGTGCACGAAAATGCCGACGACACCGCCCAGCATCGCCAGGTTGCCGAGCCACTTGAGCGGCGTCTTCCACAGCCGGACCGTCCAGGGGACCCGCGGGTCCTTGGGCAGGCCGCCGTAGGCCTCGGGGTTGGTGATGTCGTGGAGGACGTAGAGGACGTGGGTGCCGCCGACGCCTGCGGGATCGTACAACCCCGCCTTGGCGAAACCCGAATGCTCGCGCAGCTGCTGCACGCGCGTCTCGCCCAGCTCCGCCATCTCCGCCTTGGTGCCGAAGTGCAGGCAGCCGGTAGGACAGGCCTTGATGCAGGCGGGCTCCAAGCCCTGGCCGACGCGGTCGGCGCAGAGCGTGCACTTGAAGACTTTGTGAGAGGTGGGGCTGAACTTCGGGATGTTAAACGGGCAGCCGGAGAGGCAGTAGCCGCAGCCGATGCAGTGATCCTGCTGGAAGTCGACGATGCCGTTGGCGTACTGGACGATGGCGCCGTCCGCCGGGCAGGCGATGAGGCAGCCCGGCTCCTCGCAGTGCATGCACTGGTCCTTGCGCATCAGCAGCATCAGGCTGCCGCCCTCGGGCTCGTACTCGTTGAACTTGATCAGGTTCCAGAAGTTCCAGGAGGTCTCCGGCATCGTCTGGTAGCTGTTCTGGAAGGTGGTGTCTGAAAACGACAGGCCGTTCCACTCCAGACAGGCGACCTCGCAGGCCTTGCAGCCGATGCAGGTCGTGGTGTCGATCAGCTTGGCGACCTCCAGCTCGCGCTTCAAGCCGACGCCGGGAACGGTGCCGGAGTGGCCCGAGATACGGCGGATTTCCATGTTGGCCTGGCTCATGGCGTCACCTCAAGCCTTCTCGATCTTGACGAGGAAGCCCTTGAACTCGGGCGTGTAGGCATTGGGATCGTAGACCGTCGGCGATAGCCGGTTGACCAGCGTCCGCTCGTTCCTCCCTTCATCTTCGGCGATGCCGCGGTAGCCCTGGTGGATGGGGATGCCGATCTGGAAGATCTCCTTGCCGTCGATCTTCATCGGTTTGATTCGCTTGGTGACGAAGGCCTTGGCGACGTAGAAGCTGCGCGCGCTGGTCACCTTCACCTTCTCGCCACCCGCGATCCCCAGCTTCGCCGCCAGCTCGACCGGGATCTCGACGAACGGCTCGGGGATGAGCTGCACGTTCATCGGGTTGTTCTTGGTCCAGTAGTGGTAGTGCTCGGTCAACCGGTAGGTGGTGCAAATGACGTTGAACTCGCCCCCCGTCGTGGCGTACTTGTCCGCCGGCGTCTTGAGCTTCTTGACCACCGGGTTGTTCGACTGCTGGGGATGGAAGGCGTTGGCGACCGGGCTCTCGATCGGCTCGTAGTGTTCGGGGAAGGGCCCGTCGGCGAACAGGGCGAGCGGTGCGAAGAGGCGGCCCACCCCCTCGGCGTTCATGATGAACGGCCCCATGTGCTCGTTCGGATGCGAGTCGACCTTGAAATCGGGGACGTCGTTGCCGACCCATTTCTGGCCGGCCTCGTTCCACCAGACCTGCCGCCGCTCGGGGTCGTACGGTTTCCCGGCCGGGTCGCAGGAGGCGCGATTGTAGAGCACCCGGCGGTTGGCCGGCCAGGACCACGCCCAGTTGGGATAGATCCCCAGGCCCGAGGGATCTTCCGTCCCCCGGCGCGCCATCTGCGCGCCGGCCTCGGTCCAACTGCCGCTGTAGATCCAGTTGCCGCAGGCGGTGGTGCCGTCGTCCTTCAGCCAGGCGAAGCCGGGGAGCTGCTGGCCCGCCTTGATCTGCTGGTGGGTCTTCGGATCTTCCAGGTCGGCCAGCGCCTTGCCGTTGATCTCCTTCGCCACCTCCGAGAGCGACGGGTGGCGCGGATCGGTGTAGGCCCAGGTCAGGTTCAGGATGGGATCGGGGAACTTGCCGCCGTCCTTCTTGTACAGCTCCCGCACCTTGAGGAAGATCTGCGCCAGGATGTCCTGGTCCAACCGCGCCTGCCCCGGCGGCGGCAGGGCGACGTTCTTCCACTGCAGCCAGCGCGACGAGTTGGTCATCGAGCCGTCCTTTTCGGCGAACCCGGCGCAGGGGAGGCGATAGACGGTGGTGTTGATCTTCTTCATCTCCTCCTTGGAAATGCCCGGCGACATCCAGAACTCGCTCGTCTCGTCCGGGTAGATCTCGCCGACCACCAGCCAGTCGGCCTTCTTGAGCGCCTCGATGTTCTTCTGCGAGTCCGGGCCGATCGCCACGCCGTTCATGCCGAAGGCGAACATGCCCTTGACCTTGTCGTTGTACATGTTGTCCCAGATCTGGGTCCAGGAGTAGTTGCGGTCCACCTTCGGCAGGTAGTGGAAGGCCCAGTCGTTGTCCTTGGTCGCGGCGTCGCCGTACAGCGACTTCAGGAGCGAGACGGCGAACTTGGGCGTGTTCCCCCAATAGTTGAAGGAGTCCCACTCCGTGGGCTTCGCGGCGGTCGGCGTGATGCGCTTCGCATAGGTCGCGAAGTCGGTGTCCGCCGGGGCCGGCACCTTGAGATAGCCCGGCAGGTTGTCGAAAATGCCGGCCATGTCGGTCGCGCCCTGGATGTTCGAATGTCCGCGCAGGGCGTTGACCCCGCCGCCGGCCCGGCCAACGTTCCCCATCAGCAGCTGCAGGATGGCCGCGGTGCGGATGATCTGCGAGCCAAAGGTGTGCTGGGTCCAGCCGACCGCGTAGATGATCGTGGCGGCCTTCTTCATGTCGCCGTTCTTCCGGACGGAGGTGAAGAGCTCGGCGGCCTTCAGGAATTGGTCCTTGGGAATGCCGGTGATCCGCTCGACCATCTCCGGCGTGTAGCGCGAGTACTGCTGCTTGAGCAGCTGGAAGACGCAGCGGGGATGCTGGAGCGACAGGTCGTAAGCGACGTTGGGCGGCAGGCTGGGGGGTGGGGGGGCCGCGCCGGCGGTCGCCGCGACACCGCCCGGCTTGGCGCCGGCAGGCGTGGCGTGCGCGGCCGGAGCGGTCGCGGTGGCGTGGGCGGCGGCCGGCTGGGGCGCCGGAGCGGCCACCGGAGCCACCTTGGGGCCGACGTTGCCGCCCGCCTCGTAGTTCCAGGTCGACTTGTCGTAGACCTGGGTCGTCGGGTTGAAGCCCGAGTAGAGGCCGTCGTCCGGCAGCTTGAACCCCTCCTTCACGATGAAGGAGGCGTTGGTGTAGTTGACCAGGTAGTCCTTGGCCAGCCGGTCGTTGTCGATGGCGTACTTGATCATCGCGCCCAAAAAGGCGATGTCGGCGCCGGCGCGGATCTGCAGGAAAAGGTCGGCGGTCGCCGCCGTCCGCGTGAAGCGCGGGTCGACGACGATCATCTTGGCGTTGCGGACCTTCTTCGCCTCGATCGCCCACTTGAAGCCGCACGGGTGGTTCTCGGCCGGATTGCCACCCATGATCAACATCATGTCGGTGTTCTTGATGTCCGTGTAGCCGTTGGTCATCGCCCCGCGTCCGAATGATGGTCCCAAACTTGAGACCGTGGGGCCGTGTCAGACCCGGGCCTGGTTTTCCAGGTAGCAGACCCCCAGGCTGCGCATGGTCTTGACGACCAGGAAGTTGAACTCGTTGGTATCCGTGCAGCCGCCGGTGAAGGCGATGCCCTCGCAGCGGTTGACCGTCTTGCCGTCCTTGTCCTGGTCGACGAACGAGGCGTCGCGCGTCTTCTTCGTCCAGTGGCCGATCTCGTCGATCGCGGTCTCCCAGGGGATGTCCTCCCAGTGGTCGGAGCCGGGCCGGCGGACCTGCGGCTTCATCAGGCGCCGCGGGTTCAGGATGTCCTGCTCCAGCGAGGCGCCCTTGGGGCAGAGGGTCCCGCGGTTGATCGGGTGATCCGGGTCGCCCTCGACGTGGACCACCTGCGGGGTGACGTTCTTGGCCTTGTCGCCCAGCGTGTAGATGATCACGCCGCAGCTCACGGAGCAGTACGGGCAGGTCGAGCGGGTCTCGGTGGCGCGGGCGATCTTCAGCTCGCGCAGCTGTGCGTAGGCGGGAGCCAGGTCGAAGCCGAGGACCGTGGCGGCCGCCCCTCCAATCGTGCCGACTTTGAGGAAGTCCCTGCGGGTGAGAGTCATCCGTCAACCCCTCCTTGACGCACCGGGCGATCAAAAGGCCCCGCGAGCGAGCTGCGCGGGAACGGATATCGGACGAACCCGGCCCTGAGCGTGTCTAGCGCCGCAGGTACCGATTGTGCGTCTTTATCACAGAGGTAGGGGCTTGGGAAGCCCCCGGTTCTGTGATCCTCTGTGATTCCTACGCTCCCCACCCGAAGGAGCGAAGGTCGTTGGGAATGAGACCGGCCCGGGGCGGTGGAAGATTGCCCCGGGCCTCCCCTCTCTTCGCGCGCTACCTACCCCCGCTGGCGCCGGGCACGGATGCGGCCGACCTGCTCCTCCGCTCCCGGTCCCGCCGCTTCGAGCAGAGTGGCGAGGGCGAGCGGCGAACGGACCACCGCCTCCAGCAGGTGCAGCCCCTCGGCCCAACGCGGCTCGTACCGGTCGAACCAGCCGGCGATCTGGGGGCCCTGCTCGCCGTAGGTGGCATAGACCGGGTAGCCGTCCGGCGTCTCCCCATCCATTACATAGAAGAGCGGTTCGCGGTCGAGAGCCGGAAGGAGGAGGGTCAGGAGCCGTGCCGTCTCCGGGTGCCACCAGACGGCGACGGGTCGGTCTCCGGCTTCGAGATCCTCCCACACTCGGAGCACGGCGACCGCCCCAGGCTTGCCGGGGACCGGTTCCTCCTTCCAAGGCCCGGCCATCTCGGCCTCGGCGGCGGTCAGGACCTCCTCCTGCTCGCGCAGGTGGGCGAGGTAGCCGGGAGCGAAAGCGTTGTCGAGGAGGGGAACGGACGGACTGGTACTATGAGACTGGCTGCGCATGAGATGTCACCTCTTGCGTGGTCGGGGGTCGACGGAGTTAGCCGCTCTGTCGGCCCCGCTTGTTTCTGGTGGAGAGGACGATCCTCTCGATAACTAGAGACTAGCACAAAAGAGGCGGAAGAGAAACAAGGAAACTCCAGGGAACTGCGGCCGAGCGCGGCCTCCTCCCTCCGGCGCCTCCGCCTCGGGCGCTAACCCCGTTCACTACCAGTAGCTAAGCCGAGCATTGCCAGGGCTTATTCGTATGCGCTCATGTAGTTGACGTTACTATGGCCCGGAGCTACGCTGTGGTCTAAGTTGATGCTGGTACATCGCTGGCGTGGCCTGGAGCAAGGCGGGACTGATATACCTAAAAAAGGAGATGACTGATGAACCCTGGGATGGTTCTGGTTGTCACGCTCATAAAGCTCGCGTTCGTAATGCTCCTGATTGGTTGGATACCGGCAGTAATTGCCAGGAGCAAGGGGCGCGACAACTTCTTAGGCTGGTGGATCTATGGAGGCGCTCTGTTTCTCATCGCTCTTGTGCATGCAATCGTCATTAGACATGAAGGCGGGGTGGTGGAGGGAAAATCGACGTACGAGATGTCACGACGATGCGACGGTTGTAGGGCTGCAGTTCCGTCAAGTCTGTGGCTGAAGAGGATTGAGGGCGCTGGTTATCTGTGCGCCAAATGTAGGGGAGAGACTGCCTAATACGTGGGGAACGGGAGGGCATAGCCGTTGTCAGGCGGCCAACCTCTGCGTCGAGCGGCCTGCCGACACAACCGCTTTAAATTTGGCGCCAGAATCCAAGGGAGCGAAATGAAGGTCGCTATCGCGGAGGTGATTCGCGAGCTGCACGAGGTTTTCACCCCAGACCCTCGCCCCTGCGGGGGCGCGCCGCCCGTGATCAGGTCGCGACACTTGCCGAGATAGGCCGCGTGCTCCTCGCTCCATTCGATCCACTTGTGGTATCGATCGCTCAGCCTCATTCCTCAACCTCCTCCTGATCACGAAGAGAAGCCTGCGCTGCCGTCGCGGTAGATTCACCGCACGGCGCCCTCACGACCACCCGCCAGAAGGCCAACAGCCGCACCGCCAGCGGTTCAGCTCTAGAGGACAGCCGCCGCCGCTGGGAATCCGACGACAGAGTCCCAGAGGGCAGCCACTGCCCCTCGGACGCCGATGACTGAATTCCAGAGGGCAGCCACTGCCCCTCGGACGCCGATGACTGAATTC
>DASQPA010000341.1:0-2307 GCA_035644215.1 Thermoanaerobaculia bacterium | reverse complement strand
GCCCGCGGTGAGCGGCGCCGAGGGGCCGGTGCGCGAGACGGTGCTGCACCACCTCCCCGCCTGGGCCAAGCCGGAGATCGACAAGAGCGGCAACGTCCGGGTGACGTTCGGGAGCGCAGCCCCCGAGCACGGGAGCGTGCTTTTCGTGGCCCATATGGACGAAGTCGGCTTCCGGGTCGAGGCGCTGCTCCCCGACGGCCGGCTGCGGCTGGCGCGCCGCGGCGGCCTCAAACCCTGGCTCTGGGAGGCCCAGGCCGCGGTGGTGCACGGCGACCGCGGCGATCTCCCGGCCGTTTTCGAGCCACGGCCGGAGTGGGCCACGGCGGAGCACCGGGCGCCGACCGGCGACCTCACCGTGAACCTGGGTGTCGCCTCGGATGCCGCGGCGCGCGCCCTGGGCGTGCGGGAGGGGAGCACGGTGACCATGCCCAAGGGGATGCTCCGCCTGGGAGCCCACCGGGTGACCGGCCGGAGCTGCGACGACCGGGTGGGCTCGACCGCCCTCCTCCTCGCCCTGCGGCGGCTCGACCCCGGGAAGCTCCACAACCGGATCACTTTCGCCTGGAGCGTCGGCGAGGAGGTCGGGCTCGACGGGGCGCGGTCTCTGGCGGCGGAAAGCGCGGCGGGTCCCGGCTACACCCGCGTCCACGCAGTCGACACCTTCGTCTCCTCCGACTCGCCCCTGGAATCGCGCCGCTTCGCCTATGCCCCGCTCGGCAAGGGAGCGGTCCTCCGCGCCATGGACAACGCCTTTCTCGCCCCGCGCGAGCTGATCGACCGCACCCTGGCTCTGGCCGATCGGGAGAAGATCCCGGTCCAGCTCGGGGTCACCGGCGGCGCCACCGACGGCATCCCCTTCCTGCCGAGCGGCGCGGCGATGCTCCCCCTCTCCTGGCCCGGGCGCTACTCCCACTCCCCCGTCGAGGTCGCCGACCTGCGCGACGTCGAGGCCCTGGTGCGATTGATCGTCGCCTTGGCCGGGGAGAGGTAACTCCCGTCGTCGCACAGCGTCGATCTTGGCTTACCGCGGCCGCCTAGACCTTGCGATCCTTCCTGCCCTCTTGTACCCTAGATTCATGTCCATCGAGCTGCCTGCCACGGTCGAGAAGGAACTGCGGGACCTGGCGGTAACGCAGAGACGCGATCCCCACGAGCTCGTGGAAGAAGCCGTCCGCCTCTATCTGGAGGCTGCAGCCATCACCGACCTCACTGTCGAAGAGGTCGGTGAGACTCAGCTCGCTCTGGCGGGCGAGTTCCGCGGCCTCCCCGAATGGAAGGACGGCCATGCGTGAGGCGGGCAGAAGTTTGGTGGGCTGAGCTGCCTTCACCCGCCGGAAGCCGGCCGGTGGTGATCCTCACCCGGGATGCCGTCCTCAGTACGATCGGCTCTATCGTCGTAACCCTGGTAACTCGAACCGAGCGAGGGCTGCCGACCGAGATCGTTCTCGGCCGACGGCAAGGCCTTCCCGTGCAGTGCGTTGCGAACCTCGATAACATCGTCACGGTTCCGCGCAATCGCCTGAAGCGGCTCATGGGGGCGTGCGATGCCGAGAAAGTGGCGGAGCTCAACGAGGCGATCAAGACAGCGCTCGACGTCCGATAGGGACGCCGCTCTGGTTGAATAGCCGAAAACGGCGCCTCCCCTACTCCATCCCCTCCTGTGGAACCAGGTCCCCTCCAGCCCAAGGTTTTCAGGCCCAGCCGTGACCTCCATGTGACCGCCCCATCAGGAGCTCCACGGCTGAGGCAGGCAGATCGAGAACCAAACGAAGGAGCTCCAGGACGGAATGACGGAGCTTCAGGACCGAGTGAGGGTCCTTGAGGACGGAGTGAGGGAACTCCAGGACGAAAGTAGGGAGCTTGAAGACCGAATGAGGGAGTTCCAGGACCGAATGAGGAAGCTTGAGGACCAAATTATGGAACTTGAGGACTAAGAAAGGCGATTTGAGGACCGGATGCGGGAGCTCCCGGACGAAGATGGGGAGCTCCGCGATCGAGAAGCTGCCCCTACTCCACCCCCTCCCGGAACGACCCCTGGGGATCGACGTCGACCGGCAGGTCCTTGCCCTTCTCCAGGTCGGCTTTCAGGGTGGCGGGCATGGTGTCGTACTTCTTGAACCAGGCCTCGGTCCGCGCCCGGTCGCCCGTCGCCTCCTGCTCCAGGAGCTCCTTGGCGAGGACGGCCAGGGCGCCGGGGATCTTCTGGAGATCGATCGCGTAGCGGCCGGTCGCTCCGTCGCGTGTGATCGCCCCCTGCTCGGCCAGGAAGTTGAATTCCATCATCTCGGCCCGGCCGTGGGCTTCGCC
>DASQPA010000340.1:0-4288 GCA_035644215.1 Thermoanaerobaculia bacterium | reverse complement strand
CCGATCCGGAAGAGGTGGGAGCCGTCGCTCCCCGGCACCCGCTGTAGCCGCGCCGGGGCGAGGCCCGCGGGCGGGACCTGAAACCCCACGATGCCGGCCGGCCCACTGCTCCAGAGGACCCCCCGGCTCTCGACCACGTTGCGCACCTCCCCTCCCACCCCCACCACCTTCCCCTCGTACCGCCACCCCGCCCCCTCCCGCCGCACGGCGGCGAGCCCGCGGCTCGTTCCCAGCCAGACCCGCTCCGGGTCGGCGGCCGAGCGGGTGAGCGCGAAGATCGTGTCCTGCTCCGTGCCGGCGACCAGCCGGGGGGGACCGGGGCGCAGGGAGTAGAGCCCGAAGGCCGTTCCGCCGAGGAGGACGTCGCCGGCCGAGAGCAGGCTCCAGCCGGCGGGCGGCAGGCCCGGCACGGCGCGCATCCGCGGCCCGCGCTCGGCGGCGCCGGCAGGCGCGTCGGCGGTACCGGGGTTCGGGGAGTTGGTGAAGAAGCCCGCCTCGGTCCCCACCCAGAGGGCGCCCTGGTGGCGCGCCATACTGTAGACGCTCCCTTTGAGCCCCTGCCGGCTGTCGACCACCGAGAGCGACGAGGCGACCTCGACCCGCGCCAGACCGTTGTTCAAGGCGAGCCAGAGCGCCCCCTCGCGATCGACGACCATCTCGTAGATGAAGTCGCCGGGGAGGCCCACCGAAGTGTCGATCACCTGGTCGACCGTGCCGTCGGGGCGCAGGAGGAGGAGACCGCCGAGGATCGATCCCAGCGCCCAGCGGCCGTCGGGAAGGCGGCAGCCGGCGAAGACCCGATTGGCCGCGCTCCAGCGCGAGGCCTCGGGGGCGAAGGGGGCGACCTCCCCGCCGGCGAGGCGGAAGAGCCCCTCGCCGCGGACCGAGACGAGGAGCCCCGTGCCAGCGGAATCCGCCGGGAGGAGGGCGTCGACCCGCCGGCCGCGGAACCGCTCCCCGCCGGGAACGGGGAGCAGCCGTCTGCCGTCGAGGCGCGAGATCCCCCCCTCGCGCGTCCAGACGTAGAACGCCGCGCCGACCGGGAACCCCACCGGGTAGGGCCGGCCGCCGGGGAAGGTGGCCACCGTCGTCATCGCCGTCCCGTCCCACAGCAGGAGCCGGCGGTCGACGAAGAAGGCGAACCCCCCGGGCACGGCGTGGACGTGCACCTGGCCCAGCGTCCGCTGCGCGGGAGGGAGGAGGGGGAGGAGCGAGACGTAGCGCAGGGTGCCCCGGGCATCGGGCGCGAGATAGCCGAGCTCGTCGACCCCGCCCACCCCGACCCGTCCCGCGGCGCCGACCGACACCGAGAAGGCGCTCCGCTCTTTGCCGATGGGGAAGGCCCGCCACCAGGCTCCGTCGTAGGTCAGGACGCCGCCCAGGTTGGCGGCGTAGAGGACCCCCCTGGCATCGCGGGCGATGCCGAAATTCTGCGGTTGCGCCTCTTCGACGGTGGGGACGTAGGCCTGGAGGAGCGGGAAGCCGCGCTCTACCGGGTGGGGCGGATGGGGCTCCGGCGGTGCGGCGAGGGCACCGCCGGCGAGGAGCACGGCGGCGAAGGCGCCCAGGAGACTGGTGACGGCGTGAGGACGCATGGTGGGGATTGGGTAGCCGGGTCCCCCTAAGTCTATCGGAATCCCCGCAGGGAAAAAAAGTTGGGGTGCGCCAGGCCGGCACACCCCGTCCGCAGGAAGGTGTTGCGGGGTCTACCGGTCGTACCGGGTGGACCCGACGGGCTCGTGGCGTGCCTCATCCGGGGTCTCGCCGATCCGGCTGTCGACCCGGTTCCAGGCGTCCTGGACGGCGCCCTTGGCCTCGTGCCAGCCGAGGCGGCTCTTATCCTTGGCGGTCTCCCAGCCGCGCTGGATGTCGGTCTCCGCCTCGTTCCAGTGGCGGCCGTGGTGCTCGACGCGCGAATTCCAGCCGTACTCGTAGGCCGGGCGCAGCTCGTCGTAGCTCTTGCCCTGGGCATAGGGCCGGCTGCCGTAGTTGGCGCGCCAGTAGGCGTCCTCCTCGGTGGGGTTGACCGCCTCGGCGATCCCCTTGCCGGCGAAGCCGCCGGCGATGCCGCCGATCGCCGCGCCAACGAGCGCGCCGGCCGGGCCGCCCACCGCGCCGCCGATCGCCGCGCCGGTGGCGGCGCCGCCCGCCGCGCCGACCCCGGTGCCCACCGGATGCGAGCCGATCTCGCCCGGCTCGCGGTCGACGTCGGAGACCGAGGGGATGGGGACAGTGCCGGGGGCCGTGCCGACCATGGCCTCCGGTCCGACGTGGACCGGATGGGGGTTGCTGGTGTCCATCGTCCGGCTGGTGCCCAGGCTCTCGTTGCCGGTCTTGCCGCGCAGCGGGGTCTGTCCGGTGCCGCGCGAGGGATTGATGTCGTTGACGTCGGTCGGCGCCTCGAGGACGGTCGAACGTGAGCCGGTCTTGCTGTCGTCTGTCATTGCGGGTCTCCTTTATCCCCTGACTGTGCAAAGTCGAGGCCAACGCGACCGCTCCTTGCTTCCCCCGCCGGCTCGGGATACCCTCCTCGCCGAAACACCATGCGTGACGGAAACGGCATGACGTTCGGGCTCGGGCTCGCCCTCTTGGGCCTGCTCGCGCCTTCGCTCGCCTGCCGGCCGCGGGAGCGCGCCGACGAGCGCGGCCGTGTCCACGTCGGCATCGTCTTCGACAGCGGCGGCAAGGACGACCGCTCGTTCAACGCCGCCGGCTACCGGGGCGTCAAGCGCGCCGCCAAGGACTTCCCGATCGTGCTGCGCGACGCCGAGCCCGGCGACCCCACCTCGCTCGAACCGGCGATGCGCGCCTTCGCCGAGCGCGGCTACGACCTGGTGATCGGCATCGGCTTCGCCCAGACCCCGATCGTCGAGGCGGTGGCCAAGGACTTCCCGAAGATCGACTTCGCCATCATCGACGGGGTGAGCCAGCTCCCCAACGTCGCCTCGCTGGTCTTCAAGGAGCAGGAGGGGTCCTACCTCGTGGGGATGATCGCCGCGCGCACCTCGAAGAGCGGCATCCTGGGCTTCGTCGGCGGCATGGACGTGCCGCTCATCCACCGCTTCGCCGTCGGCTACGAGGAGGGGGCGCGGGCGGTCAACCCGCAGATCCAGGTGATCGACAACTATGTCGGGGTCACCGAGGCGGCGTGGAACAACCCGGGCAAAGGCAAGGAGATCTCGCTGGCGCAGATCGCCAAGGGGGCCGACGTGATCTTCGCCGCCGCCGGCAACTCCGGGCTCGGCGCCTTCGACGCCGCCGAGCAGGCGCGGAAAATGGTCATCGGGGTCGACTCGAACCAGAACTGGGTGAAGCCCGGCTACGTGCTCACCAGCATGGTCAAGCGGGTCGACAACGCCGTCTATCAGATCGTCGCCGACCGGGTGGCGGGCCGCTTCCGCGGCGGCATTCACGTCTACGGCCTGGAAAACGACGGCATCGGCTACGCCATGGACCAGTACAACGCCAAGCTGGTTCCGCCGGCGGTGATCGCCGAGGTCGAGGCCGCCAAGCAGAAGATCATCCGCGGCCAGATCAAAGTCACCGACGCCATGGCGCAATAAGCGCAGTCGGCAGAGGAGAGGACGCCGCCCATGCTCGAGCTACGGGAGATCACCAAGCGCTTCGGTGAGGTCCTGGCCAACGACCGGGTGAACCTCGCGGTCGAGCCGGGAACCATCCACGCCGTGGTGGGGGAGAACGGCGCCGGCAAATCGACCGCCATGCGGATCGCCTATGGTTTCTACGGCGCCGACTCCGGAGAGGTGGTGATCGACGGCGTGGCGCGGCGCCTGGCGAGCCCCGAGGACGCCATCCGCCTCGGAGTGGGCATGGTGCACCAGCACTTCATGCTTGTCGACACCATGACCGTGGCCGAGAACGTCGTCCTCGGCGCCGAGCCGGGGAGCCGCTTCGCCGTCGACCTCGCCGGGGCGGAGGAGCGGATCCGGGAGCTGTCCCGGGAGCTCGACCTGACGGTCGATCCGCGCGCCCGGATCGAGACCCTGTCGGTCGGCGAGCAGCAGCGGGTGGAGCTTTTGAAGGCGCTCTACCGCCAGGCTCGCCTGCTCATCCTCGACGAGCCGACGGCCGTGTTGACGCCGCAGGACGTCGCCGAGCTGTTCAAGGTCCTGAGGCGGATGCGCGAGCAGGGAAAGACGATCGTCATCATCACCCACAAGCTCTCCGAGGTGCTCGCCATCTCCGACGCGGTGACCGTCATGCGCGACGGCCGGGTCGTCGGGCGCGTCCGCACCCGGGACACCAGCGCCGCCGAGCTGGCGCGCCT
>DASQPA010000339.1:0-2163 GCA_035644215.1 Thermoanaerobaculia bacterium | reverse complement strand
GCCGACGGCCTCGCCCACCTCTTCGTCGACCGCGCGCCCGACCCGGAATTCGGTCGCTTCGCGGCCGCCCACCACGCCTTTGTCGTCCCCACGCTCACCGTGCTGGAGAGCGTCGCGTTGAGGCCCTCCGGCGCCACCCTGGCCAAGGACCCGCGGGTCACGCCGTACATCGCGCCCCCCATCCTGGCGAATCTCGACCGGAGCTTCCCCCACCGGACGACGATGCACTACGAGGGAGCGGAGGAGACGGTGCGCCAGCTCAAGGCCGCGGGGGTCCCGATCCTCGCTGGCTCGGACTCTCCGAATCCCGGCACCGCGCACGGGGTGAGCCTGCACCGCGAGCTGGCGCTCCTCGTCCAGGCCGGTCTCACCCCGGTCGAGGCCCTGGCCGCCGCCACCGCGAACCCCGCCCACGCCTTCGGCCTGACCGACCGCGGCCGCATCGCGCCGGGCCTGCGCGCCGACCTCGTCCTGGTCTCCGGCGACCCGACCCAGAAGATCGGCGAGACGCTCGACATCGCCGGCATCTGGAAAGCGGGGGTCCCCTTCGACCGCACCGCCTACCGCGCCGGCCTCGACCGGCTGCGGGCCGCCGCCCTCCTGGCGCCGCCCGGCGCGGAGAACGGCCTGGTGAGCGACTTCACCGACGGCACGACCAAGACCGCCTTCGGCTCCGGCTGGCAGGCGACGACCGACGCCCTGGTCGGCGGCAAGTCCACGGCGACGATGGAAGTGGCGAACGGCGCCCTGCACGTCGCCGGCACTCTCGTGGCCGGGGCGCCCGTGCAGTGGGCGGGCGCCATGTTCTTCCCCGGGGCGAGCCCGATGGCGCCGGCCAACCTCGCCTCCAAGAAGTCGATCCAGTTCCGCGCCAAGGGGGATGGCAAGACCTACAGCGTTCTCGTCTTCACGACGACCGGCGGGCGCACGCCGGCTCTCCAGACCTTCCTCGCCGGTCCGGAGTGGCAGGCCGTCCTCCTCCCGCTCGCCAACTTCAAGACCGACGGCCACGACCTGACGGGGATCGCCATCGTCTCCGGCGCCACCCCGGGAGCGTTCGCGCTCGACCTCGACGACTTCGGGTTCCGGTAGGGGAGGGTGGTAGAGTTCTCCCGGGCTCCGGGACCTCGGTTTGGAGCCCGGGAAGAACCAGAAAAGGGGGGGAAATGCGTCGATCTGATCCGGGGCCGGTCGTCCTCGTCATCCGCGACGGCTGGGGCTGCGACGAGAACCGGGAGGCCGATCCCCATGCCCGGGGAAATGCCATCGCCCTGGCCGATACCCCGGTCGGCGACCGGCTGCTCCGCGCCTGTCCCTGGAACCTCCTGGACTGCTCGGGAGAGGTCGTCGGTTTGCCGGCGGGCCAGATGGGCAATTCCGAGGTCGGGCATCTGAACCTGGGCGCGGGGCGGGTCGTCGACCAGGACATCACGCGCATCTCGAAGGCCATCCGCGAGGGCGAATTCGCCCGCAATCCCGCCTTCGCCGGTCTGATCGATCGGGTCAAGCAGGGCGACGGCCGTCTCCACCTGCTCGGTTTGTGCTCGGACGGCGGCGTCCACAGCCACATCGATCACCTCCATGCTCTGATCGATCTCGGCGCGGCGGCCGGCGTCCCCATGGTGGTCCATTGCATCACCGACGGACGGGATACCTCGCCGACGAGCGGGCGCGACTTCGTGGCCTCGATCGCAGACCATCTCGCCCGCGTCGCCGACGGCAATATCGGCGCCATCGGCACGATCTCCGGGCGCTACTACACCATGGATCGCGACAAGCGTTGGGAGCGGACCGAAAAGGCCTATCGCGCCATCGTCTCCGGCGAGGGCGAGACGGCGGAGGATCCGGTTCTCGCCCTCGAGGCGTACTACGCGGCCGGGACCACCGACGAGTTCCTGCCACCGACCGTGATCACTGGTAAAGCGACCGGCAAATCGACCGGCGAAGCGACCGGCAAGACAGGATACCGCGGCCTCCGGCCGGAGGACGGCGTGATCTTCTTCAACTTCCGCGCTGATCGGACTCGCCAGTTGACCAAGGCTCTCCTCGGTCGGGAAGGTGTGCCCTTCGCGTGTGGGCCGCTGTCCGGCGACCATCTCGTCACCATGACCCAGTACGAAGACGAGCCGACCAATCCCGTCGCCTTTCCACCCCAGCATCTCC
>DASQPA010000338.1:0-20178 GCA_035644215.1 Thermoanaerobaculia bacterium | reverse complement strand
GAGGGACGCGGTAGCGGGCGCTGGGCGGTCACCGCGCCGGTGGAGACACGACGGTCGGGTTTCCAGGCCCTCGGGAGGAGTTTGTAGACACTACGAGCGGCCGTGGAGACACAAGAGCCCTGTCTGAAGACCCTACCGAGGGTCTTGTAGACACAAGAACCCTGCCTGGAGACACTACCGAGGGTCTTGGAGACACTAGAATCGCCGCTGGAGACACTACCGAAGGCGCTGGAGACACAAGAATTCGAGCCGTAGAGTCTCCAGCGGACTTTCTGGTGTCTCCAGTCGACTTCCTAGTGTCTCCACGCCCTTCGCTAGTGTCTCCAGTGGACTTTCTCGTGTCTCCAGCGCGTTCCGTAGTGTCTACAGACCCAACTCTTGTGTCTACAACGCTTGCCGTAGTGTCTCCAGCGGCGATCCTAGTGTCTCCAGGACCGTTTCTAGTGTCTCTACGACCTACTCTTATGTCTATAGCGGGGGCCGTAGTGTCTCTACGACCGGTCCTTGTGTCTCAGAGAGGTGCGACTGGGGCGTAAACCTGGAGGTTTGTGTCTCTCCCCGCCGGGTCCACCTCTTGCTGTACGCTACGACCGCTATGGCCAACCCCAGCCGAGAGACGATCTGCGTGACCGGGGGAGCCGGGTTCATCGGCTCCCATGTGAGCGAAGCCTTCCTCGCCGCGGGGCACCGCGTCCTGGTGATCGACGACCTGTCGGGCGGCCGGCGGGAGAACCTGCCCCCGGAGGCCGAGCTCCACGTCCTGGACATCCGTTCGCCCGAGGCATCCCAGCTGATCGAGACCGCCGGCGTCTCCGTCCTCGCCCACTTCGCGGCGCAGATGGACGTGCGCCGCTCGGTGGCCGACCCGGTGTTCGACGCCGAGGTGAACGTCCTCGGCAGCCTGAAGCTCCTGGAGGCGGCGCGCAAGGGCGGCGTGCGCCAGGTGCTTTTCGCTTCGACGGGGGGAGCCATCTATGGCGAGCAGGACGTCTTTCCGGCGACCGAGGACCACCCGGCGCGGCCGGTCTCGCCCTATGGGGTGGCGAAGCTCGCGGTCGAGCGCTATCTCTTCTTCTACCATACGGCCTACGGGCTCGACGCCACCTGCCTGCGGTACGCCAACGTCTACGGCGAGCGCCAGAACCCGTACGGCGAGGCCGGGGTGGTGGCGATCTTCCTCGACCGCCTGCTCGCCGGCCGCACCCCGACGATCAACGGCCCCGGCCTCCAGACCCGCGACTACATCCACGTCTCGGACGTGGTGCGCTCCAACCTCGCCGCCCTCGGCCGTCCCGGCTTCCACGTCTACAACGTGGGGACCGGGATCGAGACCGACGTCAACGAGCTGTACACAGAGATCGCCCGCGCGGTGGGGAGCCAGGCTCCGGCGGAGCATGGCGCCGCCAAGGCCGGCGAGCAGCAGCGCTCGGTGATCGACGCCGCGTTGGCCCATCGCGAGCTGGGCCTCCCCGCGCCCCTGCCGCTCGCCCAGGGCCTCGCCCGGACCGCCGCCTGGTTCCGCGAGCGGGCCGGGGTGGCCGTGGGGTAGGGAGGGGCGAGCACCAGCTCGACTTCGCCTCTAACTGAGCGGAATGGGCGTGGGCGGCAAGGTGGAGGCGTTCCCCGCGATGGCATTGTTGCCGAACGAGTACACGATGCCTCCGGTCGTGTAATTGACCCCCGTTGCATTGTTGGTGATCGTCACGTCAGTAATGCGCAGGACCGCGGTCGCTCCGACGGCGACCACGCCGCCGCCGCCGTTGTGCGACACCTGACTGTGCTCGACGAAGACCGCAACCGGTCCCCCCGAGACTGCCTCCGAACGGATACCAGCCCATACGTTCTCCGTGGACACGCTGTTGCGGACGGTCACCGTCGAATTGTCGTACGCTCGGATGCCGTAGTTGTTGTTGTTGACGTTGACGTTCTCGATCATGGCCACGGCCTTGGCCCCCGACCCCGGCTGGATGAAGATCCCCGCGTTGCTACCGGTAGAAATGCCGGCGACGTTTTTCGTGATGATGCTGTTGCGTACGATCAGGTTGGAGGTCCCCGTGCCTTGTGGCACAAAGGCAATGCCGTTGACGCCATTCTTGATCGTGCAATCGTCGACGACCAGGGTGATGCCTGTGGTCTGGACTTGGATGCCGTTGCCCCCTGGGGCATTGATGTCCAAACCTTTGAGCAGCACCTGCCCTCCCGTCTCAGGTGCGATGTTCAGGATGCCGGTGATGCCGGCCCGGGCGCCGGCGCCGATGATCGAAAGCGACTTGAAGATATACATTTGAGAGAATTGAGCATCTTCGTCCAGGGCGTCGAGCACATACACTTCGCCGCCGATGGTGACTTGGCTGGCGCCGCGACTGAGGGTCTGGCAGGGGAGCGCCCGGGTGCAAGGGTTCGCATCGCTGCCAGCCCCGGAGACGAACGTGAACGGAGACTGGGCCTCGGCGTGAGCACAGACGAAAAGGAGAGAGAGCAGCCCCAGGAGGAACGTCGGCAGATAGCGCTTTGCGGTCATTGGGATCTCCTTGTACCCGGATCGGGTGGGTGTATCGCGAAGGACGGAATGCTTCGCGCGAGCCTGGAAGAGCAACCGCTCTGCCAGCCTGGGCCGTTGGTCTCGCTGACCGATAAAGCTCCATCGGCCAAGGGTTTAGGTGTGCGGCCCAGGAAGCCGTGGTGGCTCCACGGCGGAGCCACTCCAGGGGTCGGTGGCTCCACGATGGAGCCACCGGGGGAGGACCTGCCCCAAGCGGCCGAGCTCCAGGTCCTGGACGTCCGGCTCACCACGGCGACCGCCTGATCGTCACATCGCTGTCCTTCCTATATTCTCAACTTGCGGTAGGCTGGGGCCGCGGCCGGTCAAGTTCGTTCGGCCGTGATGGACGGGAGCCTACCTATGATGACTTCAACCCGATCCCGAGCCCTCCTCTTCGCCTCCTTCCTCCTCCTGAGCGGCCTGGCCGTGCAGCGCGCCGTCGCCTGTGAGACCGCCGGGAACCCCTTCGTCGTCGTCGTCGACCGCCAGGTGCGGCTCGGCCAGGTCGCCGTCTATGCGGTGGGCGACGCGACCACCTATTCGATCCACTGCGCGCCGCCCAACAGCCCGATCTACTGGTCGAGCACCAAGGACGGCGTCGGGACCGGCGAGGTCCAGGTCTACTATGGCCAGAACACCGACGCCAACGGCCACTGGTCGGCCGCCACGAGCCCCTGGACCGCCGCCTATCTCGGGCACTGGACGAAGACCGCCGAGGTCGGCGCGAATTCGGTTTCGGTCGCCTTCGACATCACCCCGAAGCTGACGGTTAACAGCTTCGTCGACTCGATCAACGGCACCCCCACGGCGACGGTCGGCCAGTCGACGACCTATACGATCACCGGCGCGCCGCCCAATACGCAGATCTACTGGTCGAGCACACGCAACAACGTCTCGACTGGCGAGGTGAACGCCGACTACGGCCAGGTCACCGACGCCAACGGCAACTGGACGGCGACGGCCGGCTCGCCGTGGACGAGCGGCCTGGTTGGCGGCTGGACCAAGACGGCGACCTTCGGCAATCCGGCGAGCCCCACGGCGCCCAACGCCACCGTCGGCTTTCAGGTGATCTCCTCGTGCGAGATCTTCGGCCCCTCCTCCGGCACGACGGGGAGCAACAGCTTCTCGAGCCACGCCGGCGCCTACGACTGGCCGATCAACCACTGCCTGATCGACGACGGTGCCGACCGCATGGCCGCCATCGGCGCCCACGTCGCCCGCATCCTGTTGAGCGCCGACTGCAACTCCCAACAATCGCTGACCGGCGCCTTGAACAGCGCCGAGATGCAGGAGGCGATCGGCAATCCCAACCTGACGACGATCGTCCTCACCGTCTTCGACAAGTCGACCTGCGGCAACAACGCCACAACCTATGTCGACCCGTCGCTCTATCCGAGCAGCACGGTGTCCGCCGACTACCAGGGCCTCACCCAGCAGCTCTACTCGCTCTACCACGGTAGCGGCAGGACGTTCATTCTCGACAACTGGGAAGGGGACAACGCGGTCTACTGCGGCTATGCCTACGGCTACGCGACCGACGCCGCGACCCGCGCCGCCTGCGACGCCAACTATCCGGTCTCCTACAAGGGGGTGGCCGACGCCAACGCCGGGATGTCCGGCTTCACCGGCTGGCTCCAGTCGCGCCAGTCGGGCATCGCGGCCGGCCAGAGCTGGGCAGCCGGGCAGGGGCTGACCGGCGGCATCCAGGTCTACTATGCGGTCGAGTTCAACATCGTCCACGCCCTGCAGAACGCCGGCTTCGAGAGCGTCTTGAACAACGCGCTGCCCGCCGTGGCCCACGACTACGCCTCCTACTCGGCCTACGAGAGCACGAACGTCAGCGCGGCGCAGCTCCAGACCGATCTCGACGACCTGCGCGACAACGTCCTCCACACCTCGAACATCATCATCGGCGAGTTCGGCTACTCGGAACAGCTCTACACCCCGCAGCAGGTGCGCCAGATGAGCGACGCCGTCCTGAACACGGCGATCAACTGGGGAGTGCCCTACATCTTCCAGTGGGTGGTCTTCGACAACGCCGACTACGGCCTCTACGACTTCAACGGCCAGGGGCAGGCCATGGCCTGCTACTTCGAGAACCGGCTGCCGGGTGGGGGCTACCCGATTGGGAGCTGCAACTAGGGGTCGGGGCTCTTACGGCCCTTCGAAGAAGCCTCGAAGGGCCAGCTCGAACCGCCGGAACGAGGCGCAGCGCTGGAGGGCCAGGTCGAGGTCCATGCGGGCCGCGAAGGCCGGTTGATCGCCGACCGGGACGTAGCGTCGACCTCTCATGTTCTGGCTCAGCCGCTGCTTGGCTCCCCGGATCGATTCCGGATTCTCGGGTGCACTGGCATCCTCGCGGATGCCGCGGAAGCCGCGCAGACTGTCCTTGCTCCCCAGAAACCAGGCTTCGAGTTCTCGCTGGGCGACCACAACGGCAGATGGAAGCCTCGTCACCTGACGGCAGCGAGCGAGCAGGGAGGCCTCAAGCTGGAGTGGATCGCCGTCATCGGCGTCCAGCAGGAGGAGGACGGCAGAGATATCGCCGCGATCACGGAGGCCCTGGATTACCGCACGCTCAAGTTCCCCCGGGCGGACCACTTTATAGCGTCCGACCCGGAACGGCCGTGCAATCCGGATATCGAACCGGCCGAGCCGAGCGAGCAGGCGCCGCAGAAGGAGCGGAACCGCCTCCTCCTCTGACTGACCTTCGACGAAAGAGAGGATCGCCCCGCTCATTTCCCGGTATGTGAGACAGCCGCAGCAAACAGGTCAAGACGCTCGGCCGCTTCCGCCGCGGCCGCAGCATCCTGGTTCAGCTCGTTGCTCCGCAGCAGCTCCCCGGGAGTGTAGAGGTGCTCGCGGATGGCCTGACGGCTCGCCTGCGCGAGCGGCGCGATCGAGGTCCTGCCGTGCGCCATGGTCACCACCCGGATTTGCTCGTCGGAGAGCTCCTTGGCGTCCAAGATATCCGGGCTGTGGGTCGTGATCAGCACCTGCCGGTCCTCTGCCGCGTCGAGCAGAACCTGGAGCACGAGCTCCGCCACCGCCGGGTGGACCGTCGCCTCCGGCTCCTCGATCGCCACGAGGGAGGGGCGCTGCGGCTGGTAGATCGCGAGCAGGAGACCGAGCAGACGGAGCGTCCCGTCCGACATCTCCCAGGCGTCGAAGGTTTCCGGATACTCCTTCCCGACATCCTGGACGAACTCGATTCCCAACCGGTCTCCCAGCTTCCGCGATTGGACCTTGCGAAGCCCGGGAACCGCTCTGGACAGCAGCTGGTTGAGGCGTTCGTAAGCGTCGAGTCGCTCGGCAAGCCGCGTCAGGACTTGCGCTGCGTTCTCTCCAGAGAATTCGAGAGGACCGCTTCGGGTGGGCCTGGCGGCATGGAGCGAAGCCGGGTTGATCGAGTAGAGCTGCATACCGGTGAGGAAGTCGTAGACGGGGCGGAATTCCTCGGTGGCCGAGGCCACGGCAAGACCCAGGCGATCGGGCTGAATCTGCGCTCGGATGCCCGGGATCTCGCGCTTGAACTCACCCTCGGCCACCTCGAACACCTGCTCCCTGCCGGCGCTCTCGACCCGGCACAGCTCGTGCGTCACCAGCGGCGCGCCCGACGGGTCGAACGCAACCTCGAAGGCGTAGTCCGCGCAATGCCGATCGCCGAGGTCGAGCCGGAAGCGGAAGCCCGTCCTGGAGTAGAGCGACTCCCAACGTGGAGCCATTCTGGTTCCACCTCCCTGGGACCTGGCGGCTTCAGCCGGCGAGTCGAGCAGGCAGGACTTGACGAAACCGAGGCTCGCGAGGAAGTTGCTCTTCCCCGATCCGTTGGCGCCCACCAGCACGGTGAACGGCTCCAGGTCCACGACCGCGCGGCCGATGCTCCTGTAGTTGCAGATCTGGACCTGGCGGAGCCTGGGTGTCATGGGAGTCGTCTCCTGGCGGCAGACTAGCAGCGCCGGTGCCGGGGGTAAAGCACAGGGCGTCCGGGGCCTGCGGAGACGTCCCGCGGTCCCCGTGGCCTGCGAGGCCGTATCGTTACGACCTGGGGCGTCTCTACCACCTCCGGCGTGCGATGGTGACGGCGGGGGGCGTCTCCGGCGTGGCGGCGGGGGAATCCCCCTCCCGCCCCCCTCTGTTGCAGAAACTGGCACCCTCCGGCGAGCCGGCCCACGCCCTCGCGGACGAGCGGTGCAACTCCCTTGTACAGAAGGGATTAACGGAGCTTGTGACCGGCGGTCACAAAGTGCTAGACTCCGTCTGAGGCGAACTCATGGCCCTGAAAGTCCTGGAAGACAAAGACACCTCCAAGATCATCGGCGAGAGCTGGGTCACCGCCCGCTTCGAGGACCTGGAGGACTGGGCGCAGCGCAACTCGTTCTGGCCCTTCCCCTTTGGCACCGCCTGCTGCGCGATCGAGTTCATGTCGACGCTCTCCAGCCACTACGACGTGGCCCGCTTCGGCTCCGAGGTGGTGCGCTTCTCGCCCCGGCAGAGCGACGTGCTGCTGGTCGCCGGCACCATCAACGACAAGATGGCCCCGGTCCTCAAGAAGATCTACGACCAGATGGCCGACCCCAAGTGGGTGATCTCGATGGGCGCCTGCGCCTGCTCGGGCGGCTTCTACCGCGCCTACCACGTCATGCAGGGGATCGACGAGATCATCCCGGTCGACGTCTACGTCCCGGGCTGCCCGCCCACCCCGGAGGGGCTGATGTACGGCATCCTCCAGCTGAAGGAGCGGGTCTCCCGCGACCGCAAGAAGCACCGCGCCCTCGTCGCCCGCGCCGCCGGCCAAGCACAGGAGGAGATTTCCGACCGTGTCGACGCTCGCCCCGCCTCTGCCTGAGACCGCCTCCGCCCCCGTGGCCTGGGACGCGGTCCGGGAGAAGTTCCCGGCGGGGAGCATCATCCCTCAGGAGGGGCTCGACCAGCCGACCTGGATCGTCCGCCGCGAGGTCCTCCTGGACCTCGCCCGCGAGCTGCGCGACAACCCGGCGACCCAGTTCGACCTGATGCTCGACCTCTGCGGGGTGGACTTCCCCGACCGCGCCCCCCGTTTCGACGCCGTCTACCATCTTTACTCGGTCCCCAACGCCAAGCGGCTGCGGCTCAAAGTCCCGGTGGGGGAGGACCAGCCGCTCCCCAGCCTCATCCCGGTGTGGAAGGCCGCCAACTGGTTCGAGCGCGAGCTCTACGACATGTTCGGCCTCCAGGTCACCGGGCACCCCAACCTGCGGCGCATCCTCTGCCATGAGGGCTTCCAGGGCTACCCGCTGCGCAAGGACTACGACGCGGCGCGGCGCTGGATCCTGACCGAGGACAAGATCTACCAGCCGCATTTTGATCTGCCCGCCGGCGCGGACGACATGTTCGAGCGGATGACGGTCAACATCGGCCCGTCCCACCCGGCCATGCACGGCACCTTCCGGCTGATGGCGGTTTTGGACGGCGAGACGATCGTCGCCTCGGACGTCGAGATCGGCTACCTCCACCGCTGCTTCGAGAAGATGTCGGAGACCCACAACTGGCAGCAGGTCATCCCCTACACCGACCGGTTGAACTACTGCTCCTCGTTCATCAACAACGTCGGCTACTGCCGGACGGTCGAGCAGCTGCTGAAAGTCGAGGTGCCGCCCCGGGCGGTGTGGGCGCGGACGATCCTCTCCGAGTTCTCGCGCATCATGGATCATTGCGTGTGCAACGGCTCGACCCTCGTCGACGCCGGGGCGCTGTCGAACTTCTGGTACTTCTTCCAGCCGCGCGAGGAGATCTACGGCCTCTTGGAATCCTGCTGCGGCGCCCGCCTGACCGTCTCCTACGGGCGGATCGGCGGCCTGTCGCAGGACCTGCCGCCCGACTTCATGGAGCGCAGCCGGCGCCTGCTGGAAATCATCCCGCCGTTCATCGAGGACGTCGAGAAACTGATCGACAAGAACCGCATCTGGCAGGACCGCACGGTCGGCATCGCCGCCCTCTCGGGGGAGGAGGCGGTCAACTGGGGCTGGACCGGCCCCTGCCTGCGCGCCTCCGGGGTTGCCTACGACGTCCGCCGCGCCCACCCCTACGACCTCTATGACACGGTCGACTGGGAGGTCCCGGTGCTCTACGGCGGCGACGTCTACGACCGCTACCGCATCCGCATGCTGGAGATCCGGCAGTCCTTGAAGATCATCCGCCAGCTGCTCGATCGCGGCATGCCGGAAGGCCCCTTCATCACCGACGACCCGCACGTCGCCCTGCCGCCCAAGGAGGCCTGCTACAACCAGATGGAGGCCATGATCTACCACTTCAAGCTGATCATGGACGGCATCCAGGTCCCGGCCGGCGAGGTCTACTCGATGGTCGAGGGGGCGAACGGCGAGCTCGGCTTCTATACCATCAGCGACGGGAGCTCGCGGCCCTATCGGATCAAGGTGCGGCCCCCCTGTTTCCCGATCTTCTCGGCTTTCTCGCGCCTGATCAACGGCGGCTCGCTCTCCGACGCCATCGTCTCGCTGGGCGGCCTGAACGTCATCGCCGGAGAGCTCGAACGATGAGCCAGCCCCTCGCCTCGGACCCCATGCCGTCGATGCCGTCGACTCCGCCGCCGGGCCGGCCGGTCCTGAAGAACCCGTATCCGCCGCACCCGACCTCGACGCGGCCCTACCGGCCCGGCCTGGCCGAGCGGCTCTACCTGCCGCTCCTCTCGGGGCTCATGGTGACGATGCGGCACTTCTTGAAGAACCTCTTCGGGGCCAAGATGTACACCATCCAGTACCCCGAGGAGCGGCGCGACTACAGCCACCGGTTCCGCGGCCACCACATCCTGACCACCCGGCCCGACGGCTCGGTGCGCTGCGTCGCCTGCTTCCTCTGCGCCCAGGCCTGCCCGGCCGAGTGCATCCAGATCGAGGCCGGCGAGCACCCGGACGTCAACATCGAGAAGTATCCGGTGGTTTACGAGATCGACATGCTGCGCTGCATCTTCTGCGGCTACTGCGTGGACGCCTGCCCCGAAGAGGCGATCATCATGAGCAACAACTACGACATGGCCTACTTCACCCGCGAGCAGTCGATCGTCGGCAAGGGCGACCTCATGAAGCCGTTTACCTTCGACGAGAACCTCCTGGGCTACCGCCCCCGCTACCCGGAGGAGGAGGCCAAGCGGGCGAAGATGCGGCGGGACGCCTTCAACCTGGTCGACGAGGCGAAGAAGGCCCGGGCCCGGGAGGAGCTGGCGGCGGCGACCGCGGCGAAAGCCGGCGCCGGCCGGTAAGGTAGGGAACGCCGGTGGAAATCCCCACCCCGGGAGACGGGGAGAGATGCCGGTAACTCTGTTACGATATTGGCAATGAATCGAGAACGCGGGGCCGGCCCTCTCCGGGGGAGGCCTCAAGGAAGACAGATCTGAATCCGACCTAGCCCTACGGCTAGGTCTTTCGTCGTAGGCCTGAGGAAAACTGGAATGAGCACCACGGTCGCAGAAAACGAAAAAACCGCGGTCGAGCCGACCAAGCTGGACGAGGTGGTCATCCGCTTCGCCGGCGACTCCGGCGACGGCATGCAGCTGACGGGGAACCAGTTCAGCACCACCTCCGCCCTGATGGGCAACGACCTCTCGACCCTGCCGGACTTCCCGGCCGAGATCCGCGCCCCGCAGGGCACCCTGCCCGGCGTCTCCGCCTTCCAGGTGCGGATCGCCGACTATGACATCCACACCCCGGGCGACGCCCCGGACGTGCTGGTGGCGATGAATCCGGCGGCCTTGAAGAAGGAGCTCGAGGACCTGAAGCCCAACGGGGTGATCATCGTCAACCTCGACGAGTTCAACCAGCGGAACCTGACCAAGGCCGGCTACGCGGCGAACCCCCTGGAGGACCACAGCCTCGACAAGTACCGGGTGTTCAGGGCGCAGATCGGCACCATGAACCGCCGGGCGCTCGAAGGCAGCGGGCTCGACAACAAGAGCCAGGAGCGCTGCAAGAACTTCTTCGCCCTGGGGATGGTCTACTGGCTGTTCAGCCGTCCCCTGGAGCCGACCATCGAGTATTTGAAGAAGACCTTCGCCAAGAAGCCGGAGCTGGCCGACGCCAACATCAAGGTCCTGAAAGCGGGCTGGAACTTCTGTGACATCACCGGCCTTTTCCAGGTGCGCTACGAGGTCGATCCGGCGCCCCTGCCGGCGGGGACCTACCGCAACATCCATGGCAACTCGGCCCTGGCGATCGGCCTCGTCGCCGCGGCGCAGCAGAGCGGCCGGCCGCTCTTCCTGGGCGCCTACCCGATCACCCCGGCCTCGGACGTCCTCCACCAGCTCTCGACCTACAAGAGCTTCGGGGTGACGACCTTCCAGGCCGAGGACGAGATCGCCGCCATGTGCGCCACGATCGGCGCCGCCTTCGGCGGCGCGCTCGCCGTCACCACGACCTCCGGCCCCGGCATCGCTCTCAAGTCCGAGGCGATGAACCTCGCCATCCAGGTCGAGCTGCCGGTCATCATCTGCGACGTCCAGCGCGGCGGCCCGTCGACCGGCCTGCCGACCAAGACCGAGCAGTCGGACCTCCTGCAGGTGATGTTCGGCCGGAACGGCGACTCGCCGCTCGCGGTCATCGCCGCCGCCTCGCCCAAGGACTGCTTCGACGTCGCGATCGAAGCCTGCCGCATCGCCTTGAAGTTCATGGTGCCGGTGGTGCTCCTCTCGGACGGCTACATCGCCAACGGCTCGGAACCCTGGAAGCTGCCCGAGGTGGTCGACCTGCCGGATCTCACCCCGCACTTCCGCACCGACCCCGAGGGTTTCCAGCCCTACAGCCGCGACCCGGCGACCCTGGCGCGGCCGTGGGCCATCCCCGGCACGCCGGGCCTGGAGCACCGGATCGGCGGCCTGGAGAAAGAGGACGTGACCGGCAACGTCTCCTACGACCCGATGAACCACGAGAAGATGGTTCACCTGCGGGCCGAGAAGGTGGCGCGGATCGCCGACGACATCCCCGACCTGGAGGTGGTGGGCGACGCGACCGGCGAGCTGCTGGTCCTGGGCTGGGGATCGACCGCCGGCGCCATCACCGGTGCGGTCAACGTCGCTCAGCGCGAGGGGCTGCCGGTCTCCCGCGCTCACCTGCGTTATCTGAATCCCTTCCCCAAAAACCTGGGCGAAGTGCTACGGCGCTTCGACCGTGTGCTCCTCCCGGAGATGAACCTGGGCCAGCTCGCCCTGCTCCTCCGCGGCCGGTATCTCAAGGACGTCATCACGTTCAGCAAGGTGCAGGGCCGGCCGTTCACCCGGACGGAGATCTACAACAAGATCCGCGAGATCCTGGAGCCTGTCAGCCATGTCAACTGAAGCGCAAGCCACTCGACCCGCCCTGACCAAGAAAGACTTCCAGACCGACCAGGAGGTCCGCTGGTGCCCCGGCTGCGGGGACTATGCGATCCTCGCCGCGGTGCAGCAGGTCTTCCCCGAGCTGGGGATTCCCAAGGAGCAGTTCGTGGTGGTCTCCGGCATCGGCTGCTCCAGCCGTTTCCCCTACTACATGGACACCTTCGGCTTCCACTCGATCCACGGGCGGGCGCCGGCGGTAGCGACCGGCCTCAAGATGGCCCGTCCGGAGCTCGAAGTGTGGATCGCAACCGGCGACGGCGACGCCATGTCGATCGGCGGCAACCACCTGATCCATACGCTACGGCGAAACGTCGGGGTCAAGATCCTGATGTTCAACAACCGCATCTACGGTCTGACCAAGGGGCAGTACTCGCCGACCTCCGAGTTGGGGAAGAAGACCAAGTCGACCCCCTCGGGCTCGGTCGACTATCCCTTCAACCCGCTGGGCCTGGCGATCGGCGCCGGCGCGACCTTCATCGCGCGGAGCGTCGACATCTTCGGCGCCCACCTGAAAGAGACCCTGCGCCGCGCCGCCAAGCACAAGGGGACGGCCTACATCGAGATCTACCAGAACTGCAACATCTTCAACGACCACGCCTTCACCTACATGACCGAGAAGGACGTGCGCGACGACTCGACCCTCTACCTGGAGCACGGCAAGCCCATGGTCTTCGGCAAGAACAAGGACAAGGGCATCCGGATGCGCGGGACGGAGATGGAGGTGATCGAGCTGGGAAGCAACGGGTTGTCGGAGGCCGACTGCCTGGTGTGGGACGAGACGCTCGAAAACCCGGCAACCGCCTTCATGGTCTCGCAGCTCGTGCCGCCGCACTTCCCGACCCCCATCGGAGTGTTCCGGAGCGTCGAAACCCCGGCCTACGAGACGCGGGTCGCCGATCAGATCCACCAGGAGGTGGCGAAGAAGGGCCCCGGCGATTTGGACAAGCTGATCCATTCGGGCGACATCTGGACGGTGCACGCGGACCATACGATCAGCTGAGGTGCAGGCGCCCGGCGAAAGCCGGGCGTTTCTTGTAATGGGGTAGAACAAGGGGCACTATTTCGTGACCACGACCGTCTTTGCTAGCCGGTCACCGACTCGCTCCCCCTGGGTGAGCAGGAAAATCACCTCAACAAGCATGATGATCATGGAAACGATCGGCGCGAGGACATAGCCCAGCAGAGGGATGATCATCAATGCGGGGCCAATCGCAATGGGCAGGTTTCGCAGCACGAGCGCACCCTTGCTTGCTGGGCTCCCGTCCTTGCCGATCACCTTGAGCCCGAGGAGGAGCTTGCCGAGGCTCGCTCCAGTAATATCGCGCAGCAGCCAATAGGGCGTAAGGAGGAGGCCGACCAGGACGGCTCCGACGATCGGAATCAATCCAAACAAACCTGCGAGAAGGGCTGGAAGGAGGTCGATGAGATAGCCGGCGGCCCGTACCCCTTTGTCCGCACGTACCTGCGTACCAGCCTGCTCTTGAGGCAGGCCCGGCATCGTGAGAGGTGGTGGCAGCGGCTGACTCTCTGGTACGCTCATGGGGACTTTCCTTTCTGACTCGCTCGGTTTCCCGAACAGGGTTTTGGTATCCCTTATAGGGACCCTGAACGGAAGTCCTTTGTTTAGCCGGGACAGAATCGAGTACTCCACGGCGGGCCGAAGCGCATCCTACCTGGTTGTGCTGCGAGGTCGAGGAGCCACTGGCGAAGCCCCGAGCGCTTCGCCGGCCCCCCCTCGTTCACGGAAGGCCGACGACCGTCACGTTGCCGTAGGTGGCGGCGAGCCTGCTCAAGTCTGCGACGTCAACTGTCAGGGCGAGGCCGCCGCCGAGCTCGACCGCTGTGGCGATGACGTGGGCATCTGCCAGGTGTTCCGAGCCCACCTGGGCGGCAGCCAGGATGCCTCCTACGATCCTGGCTAGGGAGCGATCGGTGTCGCGCACCCGAATTCCCGTCTCGCGAGCCAGGCAGGCGTCCACCAGCGAGTTGTGCCGAGGACCACGGTAGAGCTCGGCAAGGATGACGCTCGGAACTACGACCTCACGGCGAAGGCGTGCCGCTGCGCGTAGCGCAGCGCGCACTTCAAGGCCGCGGCGCCCGGGCCTCCCGAGAGCCGCCAGGGCTTCGGCGTCGAGCACGACGCACCGGGTCATTCAAGAAGCCTGACGTATTTCTCGACGAGGGCCTCGTCCACCGGCCCATGCTCCGCGTCGAGCTGGTCGAGGAGCTCGACGAGAAGCCGCTGGCGGCGGCGGTGCTCGAGCTCGGCGCGAACGGCGACATTGACTTGGGCGGAGAGAGCCTGGCCTTCCCGCTCCAGCTCCTCCACCAGATCCTCGTCCAACGAGATCGATACCTTGCGCTTGGCGAGAGTCATACTCCAAGCGTACCAAAGTAGGAACCGAACGGGCAACTGGCGACCGTGCAGCCCTTGGGGCAGGCTTTATTTCCCCCGATCCCCCCGGTGCACCCGCACATCGAGCCCCCGGGGGCGCAGGTGGACCTCGATCTTCGGCGGCGGGGCACCCGCCTGGACGTGGATGGGGTAGTAGCCGAGGACGTACTGGCCGCGCAGCTCGCGGAGGATGCCGGAGAGGGCGTCCTTGACCTGATCCACGCGATCGATCGTCGCGATCCGCCCGCCGCTCGCCGTCACGGCGCGGCGCAGCTGGTCCATCTCGCGGCGGTGCCCCTCGGGGTCGCGCCAGGCGGTCGAGATCTGGAAACCTTTCTCGCCCTCCTCCTCGCGGCGCAGGCGCAGCCAGTAGAGGAGGGCGGAGGGGGCGCCGCTCGCGGCCGCCTGCAGGTCCTCCATGTCGAGCACGCTGTCGACGTCGACGCCGTCCGAGAGCAGGATTGCGACTTTGCGTCCGGTGCGCGTTTCGAGCCGCTTCAGGGCGAGGTAGAGCGAGTCGTTGAGCGCCGTGCCGCCGCGCGCCTCGACCCCGGAGAGGCCGATGGTCAGGATGGCGGGGACGCGGGTGAACGGGGTTTCGAGCAGCAGGCGGTCGGAGAAGAGGAGGAGCTTTGCCTCGTCGAGCGGCGAGAGGGAAGTGAAGAAGTCGCGCGCCCCGTCGAGTGCCGTCCGCAGCCGCCCTCCGGCCATGCTGGCGCTGGCGTCCAGGAGGAGCGCGGCGGTGAAGGGGACCTCGCCGCGCTCGAAGTCGGTGACCCGCTGCCGCACGCCGTCCTCGTAGACCTCGAAGTCGTCGCGGTCGAGGCCGGGGACCGGATCGCCGTGGCGCTCGACGGTGACGAAGAGCTGCTGCAGGCTGACGTCGATCACCTCGTCGACGCGCAAGGTCGAGGTGCGCAGCTCGGCGCTCGCCAGGGGACCCTTGGGGCCGTAGGCCACCGCCTCCAGGTGGTGCTCGCGGTTCTCCTGGCCGGCGTCGACGACCACCCGGTAGGGCGGCGCCGCGGCCGAGCCGATCCGCCGGCCGTCGAGGTAGAATTCGACCCGCGTCACCTGGGAGCTGGCACCGGGCGGCGAGACCTCGGCCCGGACCTCGACCGCGCCGAAGATCGCCACGCCGGGGAACGGGGAGGCGATGGTGAGGTCCAGCGCCTGCGCCACCCCGGAACCGGCCATGCCGGCAGCCAAGGCGAGGAGGAGAACGGCGAGGAACCGGTGCATTCCGCTCATGGCTGCCCCTTGGCGGCGCGCTCCGCCACCGCTGCCCCGAAGGCCGGCCGACGCTCCGCCGCGCCGGCTTCGAGAGCGCTCCAGGCGCGGTCGAAGGCAGCTTCGGGCGGCAGGTTGTAGCGGTGGCGGGGCGTGCTCCCTCCCTCCGCCTGCGCCTGGACCGCCTCCAGGATCTCCCGCGCCTGGCCATGCTCGCCGCGGCGGTCGAGAAGGGCGGCCTTTTCGAGCAGGAGCCCGCCATCTCCGGGCAGGCGAGCCAGCCCCTCCTCCAGAACCTGCGCCGCCGCTCCTGGAGTGTCGTCCGAACGTTCGAGCCGGGCGAGCTCCTGGTAGGCGAGCGAGAGCAGCCAGGGCTCTCCCGGGCTGCCGGTGGTCCCGGTCGTCCCGGTGGCGGGGGGGGCGGCGACGATCTCGCCGAGCCGGCGGCGCGCCCGGTCGGGGTGGCCCAGCCGGGCCTCGGCGAGCGCCAGGCGCAGGCGCCCCTCCAGGCTCTCCGGATGCTGGCGCAGCAGCTGTTCGAGCCGCTCGGCCGCCTCACGCGGATTGCCGCGCCGCCCGGCGTCCACCGCCAGGGCGAGGAGGGCGGCCTCGTTGCCGGGATCGTAGGTCAGGGCGCGTTCCAAGGCGCGGCGGCAGAAGCTGTTCACCCCGCCCTCCAGCCGGCCGCGGGCGAGGCCGACGAGGAAGCCGGCGGCGAGCGACCGCGCCGGTGGGACCGGCGATCCCACCGCTCCCGCCGTCGCCGCCGCCACCGGCACCGGGCTCTGCTTGACGTAGAGGGCGGTCAGGGCGAGGACGACCTCGCCGTCGTGGGTCGACAGGAGATAGGCGCGGCGTCCCAGGGTCTCGTGGTAGAGCCGCTCGAAGAGCATGAGGACGGGGACGAGCGCCTCCGGATCGCGCTTCGCCAGATCGCGCGCCACCCGGCCCTCGACTTCGGCCAGGTCGTCCGGCGGCAGCGGCGGGCGGTCGGTCAGGAGGTGGGTGGTCTCGAAGGCGGCGATCGCGGCCTGGGCGCCGGCCTCGTCGCCGGCGGCGAGCGGCTGGAGGGCCTGCCGAAAGGCGGCGGCGAGAGCCGAGGAGGCGAAGCGGCGATGCCGCGGCGCCTCGGCGGTCCCCGCCGCCGCTCCTGCCGACCCCGCCGCCAATGCCGCCAATGCCGCCGACAGGGTCGCCGGCTGCGTGAGCGCCGCCCACACCCGGCCGGCGCCGTCCGGCGAAACGATCACCGGCAGGGCGGCGGCGCGGATCTCTCCCATGGTGGCGGGGGCGACGAGACGCAGCTCGTACTCGCCGGGCTCGATGCCGTGCGGGGTGAAGGAGACCGAGAGGACTTCGAGGTCGGCGGCGCTCGCCCGCCGGTCGAGACGCACCGGCAGCTCGGTTTTCGGCTCGCCGTCCCGCCGCCGCAGCTCGACGGCGAGCCGGCCGTCCTGGTGGAAGTGGTAGGCGAGCACGAGGAAGCGGACCTCCCTCTCGGGCACGAGGACCGGCCGCGCCGACGGGAGGGCCACCCCCTCGGGCAGCGGCGAGACCCCCTCGGCGGCGCTCGCGGCGAGCCAGGCCCCGCCGGGCTCGGGGAAGAGAGGCGGCAGGAGGATCGCGGAGTCCTCGTGAAAGGACGGCACGGCAAGCGTCAGCCGCTTGAGCCCCAGGGCGCCGGTCGCGGGGTTCTTGACCAGGATGCGCAGGGAGGCCTCGCCCGCCGGGAGGTGGAGCTCGCCCTGGAACTTGAGCCCGCTCTTCTCCAGCCGGTCGAGCTCCGCGAGGGGGATCACGACGGTGTCGAGGAGCGAGGAGAGGACGCCGCCGCCGACTCCCAGGGCATAGACGCAGATCTCGACCCGCAGCGGTCCCTCCTCATGGCCGGCGAGGAGGGCGGGGCCGTCCACCTCGACGACGATCGGGACGCGGGCCTCGCCGCCCGGGCTCGGCAGGGGGAGGGCGAGAGCGGCGAACGGCAGGTTCCCCCCTTCCTGGCCGCTCAAGAGCAGGGCGGCGGTCTCAGCCCGCAGCCCGCCGGTCGGCAGCACCCGCACCGCGGCCGGCGGTGGGGGCGCCGGGGGAGCGGCCGGCGGCTGCGCCAGGACGACCGGACCGCCGGCGGTGATCGCCGGCAGGAGGGCGAGGAGGAGAGGCGGAAGCTTCACCGCGACCCGGGGCGCCGGACGACAGGCTCGGCGGTCTTGGCGGGATCGACGGCACCGGCGGCCTTGGAGGCATCGGCGAACGAGCCGGCGGTGTAGGTGCCGGTCACGATCGAATCGGTATTGCCCTGCTCGTCGCGGACCCCCACCACCAGGGTGTGCTCGCCGGGTCGCAGCAGCAGGGTGACCCGGGTGGCGACGCTCTGCGTCATGGCGGTCAGGATCTGCTCGTTGGGGACGCGCACCGGGAGGGCGATCTCGTTGATCGCCGAGACCCGCCCCTCGGTGTCCTTGGCACCGACGAAGAGCCGCACCCTGCCCTCGTGCGCGCCGCCGCGCGGCAGCAGCACCAGCTTGTCCATCGGCAGCTTGACGAGGAGCGCGACCTGGTACTGGCCCTTCTTGTCCTTGGTCTCCCCCTCGACCGAGAGGGCGACGTCGAACGGGTTCAGCGACTCGCCGAGGAGGAGGGCCGAGAGCGTATGGCTGGCGGTGAGCTCAGGGCCGGTCCGCTCGCGGTACCCTTCCCGGGTGCGCACCTTGACCTCGTGGTCTCGCACCTTGACCCGCAGCCGGTGCTTCTTGCCGTCCTTCGGATGGGTGGGGAGGTAGCCCAGCGAATAGTAGGTGTCGAGGTCGGTGCGCAGGCGCTCGAAGAGGACCCCGGTCTTGTCGACGGCGGCGACCCCGCCGGTGGCGCCGGCCAGGATCTGCAGCGGCTGCACCTGGTTCAGGTCGTCGATCCCGGCGAGGTCCGGCGTGATGTTGTCGTCGCCGGCGGTGTCGGCCGTGCGCCCCGTCAAATCCTCCGGCGCGGCCAGGGTGTAGAAGGTGACCCGGTTGGCGTTGGCGCGCTCGACCAGGTCCTCGAAGAGCCGGGTGGTGTCGTTGCGGAAGGCGTCGAACTTGGAAGCCCCGACCTGCAGGGCGAAGCGGGCGAACTTGTTCTGCCAGATGGTGAAGAGAGTCTCGCCGGGCCGTTCGGAGAGGCCGCCGCTGACCAGGAGCACCGCCTTCCGGCCCGGCAGGCCGGCGAGCGAGTCGACGAACTGGCCGAGCGCCGCGGTGGTGGCGCGGACCTCGTCGTAGCCGGTCTGCGCCAGGAGGCGGACGGCCTCGTAGGTCTCGGTCGCCTCTTCGAGAGCGCTCGCCGCGCGCTCCGGTCCTCCGGGGACGGAATCGACGTTCCGGGCCTGGTCGATGTCGCCGAGCACGCGCCGGCGGTCGATCGCCCGCTCGGTCCCGCGTGGGGAGCCTTTCGCCACCTGCTCCAGAGCTGTATTGATCGCGGCAGGATCGGCGGTCGGTCCCTGGAGGATCCGGACGCTGCCGTTGTAGCTGGCGAGGAGGAGCCGGTCGTCCGGCCGGAGCTTCCCGGCGACGAAGCTCTTGATCGCCGGCAGCAGCCGATTGCGGGCCTGGACGGTCAGGCTCGCCTCGTCGAGGAAGATGGCAAGATAGAGACGCTGCTCGGCGTTGGGCGGGGTGGCGGCCGGCGGGATGGACGCGCCCGGCGGAGGTGTGGAGCTGCCGGTGCTCGTCCCGGCGTTGGCGATCGCTCCGCCGGCCGCCGCTCCGGCCGGGGAGGTCAACGCAGCGTCGACGGAGAGGAAGTTGGTGATCGTGACCGGCTTGCCGTCCTCGGAGAGCTCGAAGTCCTCACGCTTCAGGCCATGCACCCGCTTGCCGTCGCGGTCGGTGACGTAGACCTCGACGTTGACGACCTGGACGTCGACCGACTCGTAGAAGGTCTCCGGCTGGGCTGGCGCGGGGGGTGGGGTGGGAGGAGCGGCGGCGGCGAAAGCGACCAACGGCAGCAGACAGGCCGTGAGGCCGCAAAGACTGAGTTTGCAAGCGATTGCCAAACTGCGCGGCATCATTTCTTGGGCGCCTCCTCCCGGCTGGAGATAGTAGCCAGAAATCCTACCACGGATCGCCGTGGGGCCACGGTCGGCGGCCTGCGGTGCATGTCTCCTCGCTCCTGTTCTTCCGCCGACCTCCACCCGAGCGGGCCTGGCTGCCTACAGCGGATGATCCGCTGCGGGTCGCCGTTGCATGGCTGCACGCAGCAGAGGACCGCCGGCTTGTCGCCAAGGGCCGGCTGCATCCCGCCGATGACCGCCTGCCGGCCGGCGATGACCGCGAGCCTGTCGCCGAGGACCGGCTGCCTGCATTCTGTCATCGGCGTCCGAGGGGCAGTGACCGCCCCCTGGAATTCAGTCGTCGGCGTCCGAGGGGCAGCGACTGCCCCCTGGAATTCAGTCATCGGCGTCCGAAGGGCAGCGACTGCCCCTTGGAATTCAGTCGTCGGCGTCCGAGGGGCAGTGACTGCCCCCTTGAATTCAGTCATCGGCGTCCGAGGGGCAGTGGCTGCCCTCTGGAATTCAGTCATCGGCGTCCGAGGGGCAGTGGCTGCCCTCTGGGACTCTGTCGTCGGATTCCCAGCGGCGGCGGCTGTCCTCTAGAGCTGAACCGCTGG